>QWPN01000035.1 GCA_003671185.1 Planctomycetota bacterium | reverse complement strand
CGACCTCGACCGCGGCCAGGCGGCCGCGGACGGCGCCGTGGCGGAGGAAGCGGCTGCCCGACGTGTCGCGGCCGATCATGCCGCCCACGGTGGTGGCCACCGCGTTGGCGGGATCGACGCCGAGCGTGCGCTGCATCCGCCCCAGGTGATCCTCCAGCCGGGCTGCCACCACGCCGGGCTGCACCCGCACCGTGTCCGCCCCGGTGTGGATGATGCGGCGCATGAACCTGCCGCAGTCGATGACGACGCCGCCACCGAGCGACCCGCCACACAGGCTCGTGCCCGCCCCACGCGCGTGCACCGCCACGCCGCGCTCCGCGGCCCAGCGCACCGTGGCAGCCACGTCCTCCGTCGACCGCGGCCGCACCACCGCCAGCGGCCAGGCCTCGAACAGGCTGCCGTCGGTGGCGTACAGCGACCGGCCCACGTCGTCGCAGAGCACGTCGCCGGCGACGACGCCCCGCAGGTCCTCTTCGATCCGCTTGCGCTCGGGATCCATGCGGCACCTGCCGGAATGGTCAGGAGGGTCCGGACGCGGGCGGCACGCCGCCGCCCAGTCGCAGCCGCTGCTGCCGGTGCTTCTCGTGGGTCTCCAGGTCGAAGCCGCCGTGCGGACCGCCGGCCCCGCGATACCGCGCTCCGCAGCGGTAGCAGGTCAGGCACTCGGGCATCAGCAGGTAGAGCACGACGTCGATGAGCGCGGTGCCGAACAGGATGGCGAACGTGGGCACGAGCAGCCGCCAGGCCCAGGTCAGACAGCTGGCCGCGAATCCGACCACCACGATCGCCACGCCGAGGCGTTGCGGAAAATCCTTGCGGGCGAACAGTTCAGTGCCGGGGCAGACGAGGCAGCGGCGCAGCGTGGGAACTCCGGTGCCCGCGGCGGTCGGCGAGCCGTCCGGCCCCGACCAGGCCACGGCGCCGGGCGGCACGGGCACGGCGGCACCACAGGCCGGGCAGTCCAGTGCCGTGGCCAACTCGATGCCGTCGAGGCGCACCGGGACGCGACAGGCGGGGCAGGCGTAGGTGATGCGCATGGTGGTCAGGCCGTCGTGGCGAGCAGCTGGGCCGTCAGTTCACCGAGGATCGCGGCCAGGCAGGCGACGTAGAGAATACCCGTGGCGCTCTGCGTGTTGGGAATATCGAGCGTCTGGCGGGCCATCACCAGCAGCACGGGCAGGCCGCCCAGGCCTGCCAGCCAGCGCAGGGCCGCCAGGGCCATCGTGGTCTCTCCCGCCGCGGCCGGCGGCCCGCCGCCTTGCGCCGCGAAAAAGACGACGAGCACGACCGCCAGCTGCAGCGCCCAGGCGGCCAGGGCCACGTCGATCATCCGCCGCAGCACGTCGACCCGCATTCCGGGCGCGTTGAGGTACCAGTGCCCGAGCAGCATGGCGTGCACGGTGAGGCCGACCACGAGCCCGGAGATGAGCGCCCTGCCACCGGCCAGCGCCCCGGCCACCGGCCAGCCGGCCTCCGACCACGGCTGCCCCGCGGCGGCCGCCAGCACGGTCGCCACCGCCAGCAACGCGGCGCAGGCGACGCACAACCCGATGCCGGCCTGGCGCCGCTCGCCGTACCAGGCCACGCTCCCCATCCAGGCCACGACCGCCGCGGCAGCCGGGACGACCCACGAGGCGTCCGCGGCCCCCGTCGGCCCCACCAGCGCCGCCAGCGTCGCCAGCCCCATGATCACGAGCAGGTTGACGCGAAAGAAGCCACCGGGCACTCCCGTCGCCGGCGTCAGCACCAGTGCCAGCGACAGCCCCCACCCGAAGCGGCAGAGAAAATCGACGAGCAGCCTCACCCGCCACCTCGTCTAGCCGGAGCGGTGGCCGTAGATCAGCGACATCACTTCGGCACGGCTCGACACGTTGGCGCGGAAGATGCCCTTCATGGCAGACGTCACGCACAGGCTGCCGGGCTTGCGCACGCCACGGATGGTCATGCAGGTGTGCGAGGCCTCCACCACGACGGCCACGCCCTTGGCGCCCAGGTCGTGCTCCAGCAGGTCGGCGATCTGCTCGGTCATCCGTTCCTGCACCTGGGGACGGTGCGAGATCGTCTCCACCACGCGGGCCAGCTTGCTCAGGCCCAGCACGCGGCCATTGGGGAGGTAGCCGATGTGGGCGTGGCCCATGAAGGGGAGCAGGTGGTGCTCACAGACGCTGTTGAAGGCGATGTCCCTGACGAGGACGATCTCGTCGTACTTTTCCTGGAACGCCTTGCCGAGGTGCACCCGGGGATCCTGCCCCAGCCCGCTGAACATCTCCGCATACATGCGGGCCACGCGGGCGGGCGTCTCCAGCAGACCCTCGCGGTCGGGATCCTCCCCTACGGCGGCGAGGATCTCGCGGACGGCCCGCTCGATGCGGTCGTGATCAACGGTTGTGGAGGCTGCCATGGCAGAACTCTAACAGACCGCCGCCGCGTCTTCGACCGCCCGCTGCGGCCCCGGCCGCCCGGGCCGGGAGACACGCTCAGTTGGCACTGAAGTCGGGCGGGAACGTGCGGGACGGCCCTGCGTTGCCCCGCGCGGTGATCGCCTGCAGCAGCATCTCGGTGCGCCGAAACACGTCGCACTCCGCGAGCAGGGCCGCCTTGGCCTCCAGGTCGAGGTCGACGGTGTAGGAGACGATGTCGGCCAACATGCCCAGCGTGATCTGGTTGCCCAGCAGCTGGTCGAGCTGCTCGTAGGCGTTGGGGATACGCGGCATGGCCTGCTTGAAGGCCGCCAGCAGCCGGCGCTGCAGCGCCGGCGCGGCGTCGGCCGGCGCGTCGGCGGGCTCGAAGTCCTCCACGATCTCCGCTTCGGCGATGCGAAACGGCTTCTTGGGGGGCAGTTCCCGCACCAGCCGCAGCCGGCGCACGCCCAGCACGAGGACGTTGTACGTCCCCTCCGCGGTGCGCTGATGCGTGGCGATGCGGCAGAGGCAGGCCATCGGCCGCAACGGCGGCCGGCCCTCGTAGTTCTGCTCCCAGCCCGGCGCCAGCGATCCCAACGCCACGAGACGGTCGTCCTCGATCGCCTCCTCGAACATCGCCCGATAGCGCGGCTCGAAGATGTGCAGGGCCTGCATGACGTGCGGGAACATCACCAGGTTCGGCAGCGGAAACAGCCTGGCCCGGCCGGAGAACTGCTCGGGGGAGAAGGCGAGTGGCTCGTCGGACATGGCGGGATGTGGTCTGCCTTCAGGCGGGCGGGGGCGGGTCGAGATGGATTTCCGGGAGCAGTTCCGGATCGAGTTCGATGGCCGGGAAGTCCTCGGTGCTGGCCGCGACCTCGGCCAAGCAGGCATCGAACGACTTGAGGAATCCGGTCACGTCGAGCCCCAGGTGTCGGGGGGCATAGGGTTCCAGATAGCCGTGCACGCTGCCGTGCAGTTTGCGGGCCCCGCGAATGTTGCCGTTGCCGAAATGATAGAGGGCCACCGCCGCCTGGATGAGCGCCTGGTAGAACTTCCGGGACGGTCCCCGGTATTCCGTCCACAGTTCCTCCCAGATCTCGTGGCTCTCGTAATAATCGCAGTCGTTGAAGTGTCGGATGCCCTCCAGGTAGAGCGGATCGTAGTCCGTGGTATCCGTCGCCATACCCGCGTCTCCCTGCCGCACCAGAATTCGCCGCTCCACGCCGGGAACCGACCATGAATCGTAGCAGCCCGGCCCGGACGCGGCAGGCGGCGGCAGCGCCACGACGGGGCCGTGAGTCGGCCACGGCCCGGATGGAGCGGGCCGCGCGGATCGCCGCCCGGCTCGCCGAGGCCTATCCGGAGGCGTCGTGTTCGCTCGATTTCGCCTCCCCGTTCCAACTGCTCGTGGCCACGATCCTCTCGGCCCAGTGCACGGACAAGCGGGTGAATGCCGTGACGGGGCCGCTGTTCACCCGCTGGCCCACGCCCGAAGCCCTGGCGGCCGCCCGGCAGCGCGACCTGGAGGCGGTGATCCGCAGCACGGGCTTCTTCCGGGCCAAGGCCCGCAACATCCTCGGCTGCTGCCAGACGCTCGTCGACCGCCACGGGGGCGAGGTGCCCGGCACGCTCGAGGAGCTGGTGAAACTGCCGGGTGTGGGCCGCAAGACGGCCAACGTCGTGCTCGGCTCCGCGTTCGGCATGGCCGCCGGCGTCGTGGTCGACACCCACGTGGGCCGGATCTCGCGCCGGCTGGGGCTCACCAGGCACACCGACGCGGTGCGAGCCGAACGCGACCTCGTCAAAGTCGTGCCGCGGGACCACTGGATCGCCTTCAGCCACCGGCTCATCGAGCACGGCCGCGGCGTCTGCAGCGCCCGGGCACCGCATTGCCCTGGCTGCCCGCTCGAGGAACTCTGTCCGCGCGTCGGCGTGGTGGCCCGCCGGCCGCGGCCCGGCGGCTGACCGACGCCGGTCGATGCGGCGGGTGCCGCCGACATTTTTCCCCAGCGCAGCGCCGGCCCATGGGCAGGAACGCTCCGCCCGGCGTACAATCCGCGGCGTTCGATCGCCCGGAAAGTGCCGTCCGCCCTCCGCCACCGCACGGGACGCCCCCATGATCCTCTCAGGCCACGAGATCAGGCAGCAGTTCGGCCGCAACATCCTCATCGATCCGTTCGACGAGAGCCGGCTCAACCCCAACAGCTACAACCTCTCGCTGCACGACGAACTGCTCGTCTACGAGGAGGTGGTGCTGGACATGCGGAAGAGCAACCGGGTGGAGCGGATCACGATCCCCGAGGATGGGCTCGTGCTCACGCCCAACCAGCTCTACCTGGGCCGCACGGTGGAGCGCACCGAGACCCACAACCTCGTGCCCATGATCGAGGGCCGCAGTTCCATCGGCCGCCTGGGGCTGTTCGTGCACGTCACGGCCGGCTTCGGCGACGTGGGGTTCTGCGGCTACTGGACGCTGGAGATGTTCGCGGTGCAGCCGGTGAAGATCTACCCGGGCGTGCCGATCTGCCAGATCTTCTTCCACCAGATCGTGGGCGACATCACCGAATACTCGAGCGACAAATACCAGCACAACAGCGACATCCAGCCCAGCTTGCTGTTCCGCGAACTCGGCCCGGACGGCCAGGGCCAGCAGCTGCACCTCGACTTCGCAGCCGAGGCCGCCGGGGCCGCCAAGCTCGTGGCCCCGCGGGTGGCGAGGTAGCGGCGCCATGCTTCCCAAGATCCTCGCCTGGGCTTCGCTGGCCTGCACGCTGCTGTTCGCCATCCTGGCGGTGGTGCTGATCGTCTACTGGAAGGATCTCCAGGACAGCGCCGTGACGCTGGTGTGGTTCGGGGCGCTGCCGCTCGTCTCCGTCGCGATCCTGCTGGCCCTCGCGCTGCTCGTCGCATCCGCACTGACTCCCCGTTCCTGACCGCCGCGCGACCGAAAGGGCCCACCGTGCTTCGCACCCACACCTGTGGCGAACTCCGCTCCACGCACCTCGGCACCGATGTCGCCCTCTGCGGCTGGGTGGATCGCGTCCGCGACCACAAGGGGGTGATCTTCGTCGACCTCCGCGACCGCTGGGGGAAGACGCAGGTCGTGATCGGCCCGGAGAGCCCCGCGGCGGTGCTGACCGTGGCGCGGACGGTGCGGCCGGAATGGGTGATCCGTGTGCAGGGGGCGGTCGGTGCCCGGCCCGCCGGCACCACGAATCCCAAGCTCGCCACCGGCGAGGTGGAGGTGGGCTGCCACGTGCTCGAGGTGCTCAACGAGGCGGAGACGCCCGTGTTTCAGCCGGGTGCCGCCGAACTGCCGGGCGAGGAGGTGCGGCTGGCCCACCGCTGGCTCGACCTGCGCCGGCCCGCCATGCAGGACAACATGTTCCTGCGCAGCCGCATCGTGAAGATCATGCGCGACCACTTCGACGAACTGGGCTTCATCGACGTGGAGACGCCCATGCTGGGCCGCAGCACGCCGGAAGGGGCCCGCGACTACCTCGTGCCCAGCCGGCTCGACCACGGCTCGTTTTTCGCCCTGCCGCAGTCGCCTCAGCTCTACAAGCAGCTGCTGATGATGGCGGGCTTCGACCGCTACGTGCAGGTGGCGAAGTGCTTCCGCGACGAGGACCTGCGTGCCGACCGGCAGCCCGAGTTCACGCAGCTCGACGTCGAGATGTCGTTCGTGGAGGCGGACGACGTGATCGGCGTCATCGAGGGGCTCGTCAAGCGGACGGCCCGCGACATCCTCGGCCTCGACGTTCCCCTGCCCCTACCGCGGCTCACCTGGGACGAGTGCATGGAACGGTTCGGGCACGACGCCCCCGACCTGCGCTTCGGCCTGGAGATCGTCGACCTCACGGCGCTGGCCGGCGAGAGCGAGTTCCGCGTCTTCCGCGGGGCGGTCGAGTCGGGCGGCCGGGTGCGCGGCATCCGCGTGCCGGGGGCGGCCGGGAAGTTTTCCCGCAAGGAACTCGACGAACTCACGGCCGTGGCCGTGGAGGCCGGTGCCAAGGGGCTCGTCTGGCTCAAGGTGGAGGCCGACGGCACCTGGTCGGGACCGGTGGCCAAAAACCTGGGCCCGATCGCCGACCGGCTGCGGACGACGCTGGGCTGCGAGCCCGGCGACCTGGCGCTCATCGTGGCCGATTCGTTCGAGGTCTCCTGCAAGGCGCTGCACACGCTGCGCAAGCGGCTGGGCGCCTCCCTCGGGCTCTACGACCCGGCGGCGATGCACTTCTCCTGGGTGGTCGATTTCCCGATGTTCGCCCGCGACGTGGAGAGCGGCGGCTGGGCCTCGATGCACCATCCCTTCACGGCGCCGCGGCCGTCCGATCTGCACCTGCTGGAGAGCGATCCGGCGGCCTGTCGCGCGGTGGCCTACGACCTGGTGATCAACGGCTCGGAGGCCGGCGGCGGCACGATCCGCATCCACGACGGTGCCACGCAGGAGAAGGTCTTCAAGTTGCTCGGCATCACGCCCGAGGTGGCCCGGGAGCGGTTCGGTTTTTTGCTCGACGCCCTGCGATCGGGGGCGCCGCCGCACGGTGGCATCGCTCTGGGCATCGATCGCTGGGTGATGCTGTTCGGCCGGCTGGACAGCATCCGCGACGTGATCGCCTTCCCCAAGACGCAGAAGGCGAGCGACCTGATGACGGGAGCCCCGTCGCCGGTGGAGACGAAGCAACTCGTGGAGCTGGGCATCCGCACGGTGGTGCCGCCGCCGAAGGCCCCTTGAGATGCAGGGCAGAGGCCGGGGATGGCTTTTGCCCCGAACCTCGTGCAGACTCTCGACGACAGCAGGCATCGCCGGACGCGATGCCGGAGACCGAGGGAACCCTTGGCGTTCCCTCCGGTCGACCAAGCGGCAAAAGGCCAGGGATGGCTTTTGCCCCGAACCTCGTGCAGACTCTCGGCGACCGCAGGCATCGCCGGACGCGATGCCGGAGACCGGGGGAACCCTTGGCGT
>QWPN01000108.1 GCA_003671185.1 Planctomycetota bacterium | reverse complement strand
CGCCCGTGAACGGATTCTTGACGCCCTTCTGCGCCGGACGGGCCGGCACCTTGCGACGCTCGATCTTCACGAGGCCGGGGATCGAAAACACGCCGATGCCCGAACCCTTGAGGGCCTTCTGGATTTCATGCGTCAGCGATTCCAGCACCGCCACGACGTCCTTCTTCGCCAGTCCCGTCGTTTCGGAGATGCTCCGCATGATCTCCGTCTTCGTCAAAGGCTTGCTACCCGACTTCTTCGCCATGACCTGTTCTCCAAGAGCCAGAGTTGTGTGCGGCAGAAACTCCACCGCGACCCGAGATTCTCGGCTTAAAACGCCGAACGAGCCGCTGATTAGATGCTGTGGAGATGAAATTGCAACCCAAAAAAAAGCTGCCAGGGCCGAAAAAGGGCTTTTTTTCAAGGGTCGGACCGGCTGGACACCCCCGCGCCGCCAGCACCGACACCCCGCCAAATGCCGTAAAAAGGCCCGTTTTGGGCCCGGCTGCTAGGATAGCGGGAGAGGGCTTCGACTCGTGTCAGACGGCAGGAAGCCGGCCCCGGGTCGTGGTCAGGATCGGCCTGCCGTACCCCCCACGGTACCGTTTTCATGGCCCGTTTCGGCTCCCATCGCTGGCGCGGACTGGTGCCTCTGACCGGCTGGTTCGCGGTCGCATGGGGCCTCGGCGCAGCGGCGAATCGGTCATGCGCCGAGGAACCGGCCGCGGCTCCGGCCGCCAACGCCTTCGCCGCCGAAGACGCAGCCGAACCGCCCGCGCCCGATGATGACGGCGGTGTTCGCCTCCCGGCGGACCGCGGCAAGGATCGGCAGTTGGACCGGGCGACCCGTCTGGCCGACGCCGGACGCTGGACCGATGCGGTGCTGATCCTCGACGAACTGGTGGCCGACGACAGCGACACGTTCGCCGACGAACGGGCCTCGCAGGCCACACGGCGCAGCGTCCGGCACACCGCCGCGCAGATGATCGAGTCGCTCCCCGCGGCGGGCCGCGACGCCTACGGCCTGGTGTTCCGCAGCCGTGCTGAGCGCGCGCTGGAGCAAGCCGTCGCCGCCAACGATGCGGCCGCGATCGTGGCCGTGGCCAGGCGCTGGTTCACCACGCCGGCCGGCCATCATGCGGCGTTGATGACGGCCGTGGCGGCCCTTGAATCGGGGCGTCCCGTGGAGGCCGCGGCATGGCTCGACCGACTCGCGGCGCTGGCAGACACGGCCTGCTTCGAACCCACGCTGTCGCTGATGCGTGCCCTGGCGCTGCAGCGCGCCGGTGACCCGCAGGCCGCGAACCGGATCATCCGGGAGGCGGCAGCCGGCCGACACGGTCCGGTCCGCCTGGCCGGCCGGGAAGTGAATCTCTCCTTCGCCGCAGGGCAGGGGATGCAGTGGCTCGCCGACGTCGTCGGGCTTCCCCCCAGCCCCCGCGTCGGCGACGAATGGCGGCAACTCCGCGGCGACGCCGCGCGGAACGCCATCGCCAACGCATCGCGGCCGCTGCTGGCCCCACGCTACCGCGTGCCGCTCACCCGGCATCCCGAGGAGGCCCGCTTGCTGGAAAAGCGCCGCAGCGTCGCGGGCGATGCGGGACGGTCGCTGCTGCCCGCCGCCGCGCCGCTGGCCGTCAATGGACTGATCGTGGTGCGCACGCCACTGGGGGTGTTGGCGGTTGATTTCGAGACCGGCAAGCGGCTCTGGCTGCAGTCAGGGGCGGCCGGCTCGGAGCCGGCGGACGCGGCCGCCGTGCAACGGGACATCGATCTCGCGTTCGAAGATGCCACGAGCGGCGGACTGTCGAGCGATGGGAGGAGCGTGTTCGCCGTGGAGAGTCGCCCCCGTGACCTGCTGCCAGCCGCGCCGGCCGTGGCCGGCGGCCGCGATGCCCGCCGGGGCGGCAACTCGTTGGCCGCCTACGAACTCGACCGCCAGGGCGGCCTGCGCTGGCGGCTGCCCCAGGGTGACGGCGACGTGGCAGCCGACGCCTGGTACCTGGGGGCACCGCTCGTGGTGGGAGACGAGCTTTTCGTCCTGGTGGAGGAGAAGGGGGAATTGCGGCTCGACGTGCTGGCTGCGACCACCGGGGCAGTCGTCTGGTCGCAACCGCTGGCTGAATTCGACGAGGCGGGACGCGGTCCCGGCGCGAGCCAGGAGATCTCGCGACGGCGGCAGGCGGGACTCACGCCCGCGCTTGGCGAAGGCGTCCTCGTCTGTCCCGTGGGTGCAGGAGTGGTGGCGGCGATCGACGCCACCACGCGGTCTTTGCTGTGGGCGCACCGCTATCGGGCCCTCCCGGCAGTCCGTCAGGAACCCGATCCGAGTCCCGCCCCACGCGGCGGCGATGCTCCACGCCGCTGTGACCCCTGCCCGGTGATCGCCGGCGGCCGCGTGCTGCTCACGCCCTACGACTCGGACGACCTCCTGTGCCTCGGGTTACGCGACGGGCAGCCCGCCTGGCCGGCGCCCCGGCCCGGCCGCTTGCGGATCGCGGGCGTCGTGGAGGAATCCGTGATCGTGGTGGGGCCGAACTCCGTGGAGGCTCTCTCGCTGGCCACGGGAGTCAGCCTCTGGCAACGGCCCCTGGGCGACGCCGCGGCCCCCAGCGGCCGTGGCATCCTCACTGCCAAGAGCCTGTTTCTGCCGGTGGATGCGCCGGAAGTGATTGAGATCAGGATCGCCGATGGCTCGATCGCCGGACGTGCCGCCGCCCGGGGCGGGGCCGTGCCTGGAAATCTCGTCGCCTACCGCGGCGAGATCATCTCGCGTGGGGTCGACTCGCTGGACGTGTTTCATCAGGTCGACGCGCTCGAACCGCGGATCGAGAGGGCGTTTCGCGAGGATCCCCGCGACACGTGGGCCGCGTCCTGGCGTGGCCAAGCCGACCTCGACGCCGGCCGGGTGGCGGCCGGACTCGAGCCGCTCGTCGCGGCGGCGACCTCCACGCCACCGCGGATCGCACCCCGGACGCTGGCCGATGCCCTCGTGTTTGCCCTGCAGCGGGACTTCACCGCGGCTGCGCCGCACTGGAAGTCGCTCGTGGAACGCGGTGATCCCGCCGCCAGATCAGCGATTGTGACCCGGGTCGCCGTGGACGCCTTCCTGCGCAGCGGGGACCTGGAGAGCGCGTGGCTGGGCTGCCGCCACCTGCTCGCGGCCGGAGGCGAAGACGCGGCCGGCGACCTGGTGCGTGACCCGTCCGACGCCGCGTTGGCGGCCACCACCGACCGCTGGCTGCGCGGGCGGCTGGCCGAGTTCGCGGCCCGTGCTCCCGAGCCGCTCCAGCATGCGGTGGCGGCTGCCGCCGCCACCGCGATCGACTCTGCCGTGCACGCGGTTCCCATCGCCAGCCGGCAACGCCGCCTCGAGGTGGTCGCGGAACGGCTGGGCTCCCATCCCACGTCGCGGGCCGCCCGCGACGCACTGGTCGCCGAACTCGATCGCCGCGTGGCCGGCGGCGAGACCGACAGGCTCCAAGCCGTGCGCCGCGCCCTGCTGAAGCCACCTGATGGTCGGCCTTCCCAGGCAGCCGCAGCTCGGGCGGGGCAGAACTGGCCGCCCGGCAAGGTCGTGGCCCGAGTGGAGCCCGACGAAGGTGGCGCAGTGGCCGCCCGCAGTGGAGCGCTGACGGTTCCGCTCGTGCCGCCGCGCGGCGCCGACGACGCGGCCATTGCCGGCATGGGATTGGCCTACGATTTGCAACTCCGCCGCATCGTGGTCAGGGATGACTGCGGCCGCCGCATCCTCGAACCGCTGCCGATCGATCCGGTCACGATGCCGATGCCCTGGCTGGCACAGCCCCCCTCCATCCAGGCCTCAGTGGCCGGCCGCCTGCTGTTCGTCCGCGCCGGCTCACACCTCTCGGCGTTCGACCTGGAAGCCGAACCGGGGCAGGAACTGCTTCTGTGGCAGCGCCCTGAACGCAGCGCCCCCGGATCAGGACGGCAGTGGGGGCCGGCGGGACGGATCTCCCGCGCGGGCAACGTACCGTTGGGCCTGGTGATCTCGGAGCCGGACGCAGCCGATGGTTTGTCCGGGGGCGTCAGTGCCCGGGCCAGCGCCCAGGGGCTGCTGTCGCGATCCGGCCGCACGGTGTCACTGCTCGACCCCGTGTCGGGCCGCGTGCTCTGGGAACGGGGCCGCGTGCCGGCCGCCGCGGAGTGGATCGGGGACGACGAGGTGGCCTGCGGCTGCACGCCCGACGGCCGCGGCTCGGTGGTGCTTGCCATGGCGGACGGCAGGCTGCTCGAGCGTCGCGACCTGCCGCATCGGCGGCAGCGGCTCGCCGTGCACGGCCGGCGCATCATGGCCGCCCGCCCCCTCGACGAGGTTCCCGGCGAGCGGACCGCACGACGCGTGTTGGTTGAAGTGGTCGATCCCGCAGTCCGTGAGTCACGGCCCGTGGGGGAGTTTTCCGGCGAGGCACGTTCCACCCGCGTGGGCGACGACCACGTCGCCATCATCGAGCCCGATGGTACGTTCACGCTGCTCGACATCGCGGCCGGCAACGTCGCCCTGCGGGTCGCCCTGCCCACCCCGCCAGCCCGCATCGAATACGTGCACGTGATCCCCTGGGAAGACCGCTATCTGGTGTTTGCCGGCGCCCCCGACGCGGTCGGCGGCGAAGCGGACGAGGACATCGACATCCAGCCGTTGCACGAGCTGATGCTGGCCGGGGAGACGGGCCCTCCGCTGTCGGGCTCGCTGTGGGCGGTGGCCCGCGAGGGGGGCGGGCTGCTGTGGCCCACGGCCGCGACGATCCGTCGGCATTGCCTGCACGCCGCGCAGCCCGCGGGGCTGCCCGTGCTCCTGTTTTGCCGACGCATGCACGCCGAGCAGCGTGGCCACACGCTCGGTGTTCTGGTGCTCGACAAACGCACGGGCCAGGCCGTGCTGGAGGAGGACGGGATCAGGATCCCAGCGGACGAACTGGCGGGCTGCGAGTTGGTGGGGAACCCGCAGGACCATACGATCATGGTGCGGGACGCTGCTGGCAGGCGACTGGCGACCTTGCAGTTCACGGGCGAGCCGTTGTCGCAGAGCGAGCCCTTCCAGGCCGCGAGTTCGGCTCCGCACTGATCGGCAGACTCCGTTCCACATGATCCACACCACACCACGCCTCGCGACGTCCGGGGTCAGCAGCCGCGCGGCCGGGTGGACGTGCCTTGTGGCACTGGCCTGCGGGTGGCTGCCGGCAGCGAGCGCCGCCGACTCCCGCGCCGCCCGGGTGGTGTCCGAGGGACTCGAATGGCTGGCGGCCCGGCAGACCCGCCGTGGCAACTGGTCGGCCAATGAGGGACGCTATCCCACCGCCATGACGGCGCTGGCGGGCACGGCGCTGTTGATGGAAGGCTCGACGACCTCGCAGGGACGTCACGCGGAGGCCATCCGCGCCGCCGTCGACTACCTTCTCAGCCGCTCGCGGACCAACGGCCTGATCGGCGATCCGCAGGCCGACGATCGCTACACCTACGGCCATGGCTTCTCCATGCTCTTTCTCTCCCAGGTGTTGGGCGAGGAGGAGGACGAGCGGCGTCGCGATGAACTCGTATCCGTACTCGGCAAGGCGGTGCTGTTCTCCGGGAGGGCCCAGACGAAGGACGGGGGCTGGGGCTACGTCAGCGCCAAGGACGGCCAGGATTTCGACGAGGGTTCGACCACGATCACACAGGTGCAGGGGCTGCGTGGCTGCCGCAACGCCGGCATCCCTGTGCCCCGCGAGATCATCGACAAGGCGATCCGTTACATCCACGCCTGCACGCTCCCCGACGGCGGCGTCCAGTACAGCTCCAAGGGCGGCGGCGGGCGGCCGGCCATCTCGGCAGCGGCCATCGCCTGCCTGTTCAACGCCGGCGAGGAGGACGACACACACGTTCCGCGCATGCTGGACTACGCCCGGCGGCACCTCGGCAGCATCTCCAACAACGGCTTCGGGCACTGGCACTACGCGCACTTCTACTACGCGCAGGTGATGTACCGGCAGGGGGGCGAGGCCTGGACCGACTATCGGGACCGCATGGAGAAGCGGCTCCTCGACGACGTGCAGCACGACCGCAGCGGCGCCTTCTGGCCGCAGGGCTACATCGGCACGGTCTTCACCACGGCCACGAACCTCACGATCCTGCAACTGGACACCGCCGCACTGCCGATCTATCAGCGCTGACGGGGCGGCTGGAACGGCCGCCCCGTGCCCGTCCCCGAGGCGGCACGGCAGCCGCTGATAGAATGCAAGTCCGCCGCACCGCCCCCCTGAGGGAATTCCGCATGCCTGCCGCAGACAGCGCCGTGGATCGCCTGCACGAGGCGCACGACCGCATCCTCGACCAGCTTTCACAGGTCATCGTCGGCCAGCGTGAGGTCATCGAGGAACTGCTGATCTCGCTGTTCAGCCGCGGGCACTGCCTGCTGGAAGGCGTGCCGGGACTGGCCAAGACGCTGCTCGTGAGCACGCTGGCGCGCAGCCTCGACCTGTCGTTCAGCCGCATCCAGTTCACCCCCGACCTGATGCCGGCCGACATCATCGGCAGCGACGTGCTGGAGGAGGACAAGGCCAGCGGC
Organism: Planctomycetota bacterium; assembly: GCA_003671185.1. Taxonomy (GTDB): domain Bacteria; phylum Planctomycetota; class Planctomycetia; order Pirellulales; family UBA1268; genus QWPN01. Next base: position 17,058 of record QWPN01000108.1, on the reverse strand, counting down.
ACGCGGCAGCCCCGCTTCCTCGAAGGACCGCTCTTCGCGCATATCGTGCTGGCTGACGAGATCAACCGCACGCCCCCCAAGACCCAGGCCGCGCTCCTGGAAGCGATGCAGGAGCGGCAGGTGAGCGTGGGCCGGGTGCGGCACCCGCTCACCGATCCATTCTTCGTGCTGGCCACGCAGAACCCGATCGAGCAGGAAGGCACGTACCCGCTGCCCGAAGCGCAGCAGGATCGCTTCATGTTCAAGGTGTTCGTCCGCTACCCGTCGTTCGACGAGGAGTTCGAGATCGCCCGGCGCACCACCGGGCTGCCGGCCGCGGAAGCCCGTCCGGTGCTCTCCGCCGCCGACATCGTGGCCCTGCAACGCAGCGTCCGAGAGGTTCCCTGCAGCGATCACCTGCTGCGCTACGCGCTGGCCATCGTGCGGCAGACACGCACCGGCGAACCGGGCGTGCCCGACTTCGTGTCCGACCAGCTGGTGTGGGGTGCCGGGCCCCGCGCCGTGCAGTTCCTGATCGTGGGCGCCAAGGCCCGGGCGTTGCTCCAGGGCCGCAGCCACGTGGCCGCCGAAGACATCCGGGCGCTGGCCGCGCCCGTGCTCCGGCACCGCATCGTGGTGGGGTTCGCGGCCGAGAGCGAGGGCGTCACGCCCGACGCCATCATCGGGCGGATCGTGGAAACAACCCCAGCCAGAGAGGACGAACTGACGCGTGACCCGCGCTTCCAGACGATATTTGCGTCCTGAGGCGATCGCCCGCATCGCACGTCTCGAACTCCGCGCCCACGCCGTCGTAGAGGGGGTGCTGGCCGGGCTTCACAAGAGTCCCTTCAAGGGGCAGTCGGTGGAGTTCCTGCAGCACCGCGAGTACGTCCGCGGCGACGACCCGCGCCGGGTCGACTGGAAGGTGTGGGGGCGTCAGGATCGGCTGTACGTCAAGGAGTACGAGGAGGAGACGAACCTGCGGCTGACGCTGCTCGTCGACGCCTCGGCGAGCATGGACTACGTCCCGGCAGGGGGACCACGGACCGGGCTGGGCAAGTACGACTGCGCCGCCACCATCGCCGCCAGCCTGGCCTGGCTGGCGTTGTCGCACGGCGACGCCGTGGGCTGCGCGATCTTCGACGACCAGGTGCGGGCCGCGGTGCCCGCGCGGACGAAACGGTCCCACTTGACCGGGGTGGTGGAGGCGCTGGAGGCACCGCGCGGCGGACGCACGACCGCCTTCCTGCCGGTGCTGCGCTCGCTGGCCGAGACGCTGCCGCGCCGGGGCATGGTGATCGTGGTCTCCGATCTGCTGGGCGACCGCGACGGCATCTTCCGCGGACTGCGGTCCCTGCGCCAACACGGCCACGACATCGCCCTGCTGCACGTCATGGACGACGACGAACTCGACTTTCCCTTCCAGGGTCCGACCCGCTTCGAGGGGCTGGAACTGCCGGAGCACCTGGCCTGCAACCCGCGGGCGCTGCGGGCGGGCTACCTGGCGGCGCTGGAGGAGTTTCTGGCCGAGGTGAGGCAGCGTTCCGCGGCGGCCCGCTGCGACTACGCGCTGGTGCGGACAGGCGAGCCCGTCGATGCGGCGCTGGTGAAGTTTCTCGCGCGCCGCGCACGGATGGCCGTGTGAGCGCCGTGTCGGCGAAGGACCCGGGCCATGCCCACATTCGACTTCATGCCGCTGCTGTGGTGGGGACTGCCGCTGGCCGCGGCACCGCTCCTCATCCACCTCATCAATCTGCTGCGCCCCAAGCGGGTGCACTGGGCCGCCATGGAGTTCCTGTTGGCCAGCCAGCGCACGTACCGCACGCAGGTGCGACTCCGGCAACTGCTCCTGCTGGCCCTGCGCACCCTCGCCGTGCTGGGCATCGTGCTGGCCCTGGCGCAGCCCCGCTGGCGGCACGCGCTCGGCCGGCTGCTGGGCGGCGGCACCACCGCGCATCTCGTGCTCCTCGACGACAGCTATTCGATGGGCGATCTGACGCCCGACCCGGCGGCCCGCGCGGGGGCGGGGGACCGCGCCTTCGACCGGGGCCGCCGCGTCGTGGAGCGGCTGGCGGCCGAACTGGCGGCAGCACCGCAGCGGCACAAGCTGTCGGTGGGACTGTTCTCACAGGGAGCGGACGCGCTGCTCGTGAGCGGTGAGCCGGCCTCACCCCGGTTGGCGCAGCGGGTGCGCGACGAACTCGCCACGGTGCGGATATCAGCCGGCGCGGTGGGCCCCGGCCCGGCACTGGCCGGCGCCGCGGCGCCGACGGACGCCGCGGCCCGCGTGGTCTGGCTGGTGAGCGACTTCCGGGCACGCGATTGGCAGGCCGACGAGGAGACGGCGGCCGATCTACGGCGACTGTCTGACGCAGGGGTGGAAATCCGCCTCGTGGACTGCGGTGCCGACGCTGAAGGGGGCGCCACCAACCTGACACTGGAGCGGCTGGAGCCCGCGGGCGGCATCCCGGCCAGCGGCGTGGTCGTGCCGATGGAGGTGGCGGTCCGCAACGATTCCAACCGCGTGGTCCGTGACGTGCCGCTGCAACTCGTCGAGGATGGCCAACCTCGGCCCGGAATCACGATCGGCGAAATCCCTGCGGGCGGCACGGCCGTGCGCCGGTTCGACGTGCGCTTCGGCGCCGCAGGCAGCCACGCCATCGAGGCCCGGCTGCCGCCCGACGCGTTGCCGGCCGATGACGCCCGGGCCACGGTCGTGGACGTGGTGTCTGCCGTGGACGTGCTCGTCGTGGATGGGAACCCGCGCAGCGGCCGCACGGGCGACGCCTTCTACGTGGCCACCGCGTTGGCGCCAGGTTCGGGCGCGCCGACCGGGCTGCGGCCGCGAATCGAGGCTCCCGCGGCGCTGGCAACGCTCGACCTAGCCGCGTTCGATAGCATCTGGGTGCTGGACGTGGAGCGGCTCGAGGCGGCCGAAATCGCGGCCCTCGAGGCCTACACCCGGAAGGGCGGCGGCGTGGTGTTTTTCTGCGGCCCACGCACGGCGGCCGAGTTCGTCAACCAGCGGCTGTACCGGGATGGCGCCGGGTTGTTCCCCGTCCCCCTGGCCGGTCCGGTCGACCTGCCCACGGGTGCTGCGCAGGATGCTGGCCCCGACCTCGTCGCCGAGGATCACCCCGTCGTGGCCGTGCTCGCGGGCCAGCGCAATCCGCTGCTCGACGCGGTGCGGGTGGAGAGGGTGATGGCGATCGACCGCGGCCACCGCGAGCCTGAGGCAGGCACGCGCCGGCTGCTCTCGCTGCGTACGGGGGCGGCGCTCGCCGTGGAGCGGCCCTTCGGCGCCGGGATCGTGGCCACGGTGCTCAGCAGCGCGGCACCGACCTGGAACACCTGGGCACGCGGCAACCCCAGTTGGGTGGTCGTGATGCTGGAGTTGGAGAGCCACCTGGCACGTGGCCGGCGCCAGCCGCCGGCGCTGGAGGTGGGAGATGACGTGGCGGTGCGGCTGGAGCAGGGGGCCGACGAGATCGACGTCGACTTCCTCGTGCCCCCCGACGGCACGGTGGTGCGGCAAAACGCCGCGGCCGACGCGGGTGGCGGGCTGGACGCGCGGCTCACCGGCGTCGCGGTGCCCGGCGTGTACGCGGCGCGCTGGCGGCGGCTCGACGGCGTGGAGCGTGAACGGCTGTTCGCCGTCAACGTGGCGCCGGAGGAGGGTCGACTCGAGCGTGTGGGCCGCAGCCGGCTCGGCGCCGCGCTGGCCGGCGTCGCCTACCGTTACGAACCGGCCAGCGCCCTGCAACCGGATGCGGGCGGTCTGGCGGGCCTACCACTGGCGCGGCCGCTCCTCTACGCCTTGTTCGCCGTGCTCGCCCTGGAACAACTCGTGGCCTACGCGGCCGGCTATCATCCCGTCTCGCCGCGGCCTGCCGCGGCCCGCCCCGCGGTGTGATGCCATGCCCATGCCGTGGTCGCCGCCGTGCCTGTTTGCCGACGCCGTGCGGCACCGCATCTCCAGCCAGGTCATCGATGGCTTCGAGGAGTGGTGGCAGATGCCCGCGCTGGTCGTGGCCCTGGCCGTACTGGCCGCGTTCGCGGCGTGGATGGTGCGGCGTGACACCGCCGGCCTGCCCAGGGCCGCCGCGCTGCTGCTCGTCTGCCTGCGGCTGGCGACGCTGGCGGCGCTGGTGACGGCGTTCCTCGACGTGGAGCGGGTTGCCGAGCACGAGATCATGACCCCGTCGCGCGTGGCCCTGCTGGTCGATTCGAGCGCCAGCATGTCGCTACCCGACACTGCCGCCACGCCGACCGCCACCCGGGCCCGACGGGCGCTCGACCTGCTCGACGAGGGGCTGCTCGACGCGCTCGCCCCCCGGCACGAGGCTTCGCTGTGGCGGTTCGACGCCGATGCGGAGCCGCTCGCCTGCCTGCCCGCCGGCAGGGAGGGTGACGTCGCGGCGGCCCGCGCTGCTCCCGGCGCCTGGCGGGAGGCGCTCGCGCCGCGCGGCTACGAGACGCGGCTCGGCGAGGCACTGATGCGGGTCCTCGACCACGAGCCGGCCGGAACGCTCGCCGCCATTGTCGTGCTCAGCGACGGCGGCTCGAATGCGGGCGTCGATCCGCTGGCCGCCGCGACGGCCCTGGCGCAGGCGGGCGTCGCCGTACATCCGCTGGGAATCGGCGCGGACACGCTGCCGGCCAACGTGCGGGTGGCCGACCTCGTCGTGCCGGCCCGCGTCTTTCCCGGCGACCGCTTCCCGGCCACGGCCTACCTGCAGGCCCAGGGGCTGGAGGGCGCCCGCGTTCGCGTGGAACTGTCGGAACGCGCTGCCGACGCCGCGGCGCCGGGCCGTGTCATCGACACGCAGGAGTGTCTCGTCCCCGCCGACGGTGAACTCGTGCCCCTGCGCTTCGACGTGCCCGGGTTGGCGAAGGGCGGGAGCCGCGTGGTGGCCGTGCGCGTGCAGCCGCCGGCGGCCGACACGGTGGCCGAAGATGACGTGCGCACCGCCGACGTGGAGGTCGTCGACCGGGTCACGCAGGTGCTGCTGATGTCGGGCGGGCCGGGCCGGGAATACCAGTTTTTGCGCAACGTCCTGGAGCGCGACGCGAGCTTCGCCGTCGACGTGCTATTGGGCACGGCCGCCCCCGGCGTCTCCCAGGATGCACGGAAGATCCTCGACGCCTTTCCGGCATCCGACGAAGCCCTGGCGGCGTACGACGCCGTGGTGGCGATCGACTACGACTGGCGGACGCTCGACGCGGCCGGCCAGGCCCGGCTGGAGCGCTGGGTGTCCCGCGAATCCGGGGGCATGATCTTGTATGCCGGGCAGGTGTTCATGGATGCCTGGCTGGAGGACGACCGGTCGCGCACGATCCGCGGTCTGTTTCCCGTTGACTTCCGGGGCCAGGGGCAGGGCGGGGCGTCCGCAGCCGGCGGCACGGCGCCGCGGCCACTGTCATTCAGCCGCGACGGCGCGGAGGCCGAGTTCCTCTGGCTGGCTTCGAGCGCCGCCACCAGTGCGGACGTGTGGCGTGAATTTCCGGGCGTGTATTCCTGCTTCCCCAACGACGGCCCGAAACCGGGGGCCACGGTCTACGCCCGCCTGGGCGCCGATCCGACCGGCGGCCCCGTCTATCTGGCCGGACAGTTCTACGGGTCAGGAAGCATTCTGTACGCCGGCAGCGCCGAGTTGTGGCGGCTGCGATCCATCGACCCCAGCGCTCACGAACGCCTCAGCGCGCAGTTGGTGCGGCACGTGGCCCAGGGACGGCTCCTGCGCGGCGCGCGTCAGGCCCGTCTGCTCGTGGAACGCGACCGGTTCCCAGTCGGGGCCACGGTGGTGGTGCGGGTCGTGACCGCCGACGACGGCCAAGCAGCGCCGCGGCCTCCGTTGTGCCGGGCCGTGGCCCCCGACGGCACGCGGCTGGCGGTGACGCTGACTCCAGAGCCTGCCCGCCCAGACACGTTCCAGGGTGGCTTCGTGGCCTCCCGCGAGGGCGGCTGGCAGATCGACGTCGACGCCCTCGGCAGCGGCGAAAAACTCTCACGCCGCATCCAGGTGCAACTACCCGACCGCGAACTCGCCAGGCCGAAACTCGACCGCGGCCTGCTCACGCAACTCGCCGCAGCCACCGGCGGGAGGTCGCGATTCCTGGCTGACAGCGGCTGGAGCGAGGCAGCGGCGCAGGAACTCGCGGCGGCGATTCCCGACCGCTCGCGCCGCGATTACGAGATCGGTACTCCCGACGCCGCCTTCAAACAGACGCTCAACGGGGCCCTGCTGGCCGCTGCCTGCGGCCTGCTCTGCCTGGAGTGGGTGATCCGTCGGCTCGTCAGGCTCGCCTGAGCCACCACCACGAAACATGGCACACTCACCCCACCATGCAGACGTACCAGACCCGGCGCCGCTCAGGCGTCTGCTGGCGACGGTACGCCGTCGGGCCCGGCTCTGGATCTGGATCGAGGCACTGACGCAATTCGTCCTGGCGGCCGTGGGTCTGTTCTGGACGACGCTCCTCCTCGACAGGCTCATCGAGCCGCCGCCATGGATACGGGCCGCCGCGCTGGCGACGGCCGCCCTGGGGCTGGCGGCGCTTCTGGCCACGAGCCTGCTGCGCCGGCTGATGGTGCCGCTCAGCGACGAGGCGCTGGCGTTGGCGGTGGAGCGGACGTATCCGCAGTTCGGCGACTCCCTGCTCACGTCGATCACGCTCGCGGCCGGCGCTGCCGACGACGCCGATCCCGACCTCGCCGTGCGCACCACGGCCACGGCCCTGGCACGGCTCCGGGAGGTGCGGCCACGCAGCCTGTTCCGCTGGCGCCGCCTGTCATTGCTGGCGACGGCTGCGTTGCTGGCGGCCGCCGGCGTGGGGGCACTGGCCGTGCTGCGGCCCGGGCTGACCACGACCTGGGTTCGCCGCATGGTGTTTCTGCTGCCGGACCCGTGGCCCCGCCGGGTGACGCTCGAGGCCCAAGGGTTCAGCGACGGCCAGCGCAAGGTGGCACGGGGCAGCGACGTCGAACTCATCGTGCGGGCACGGTCCAGCGGACCGCTGCCTGAGACCGCCGAACTCCGCAGCCGGGGACCGGCGGAGTGGCGCACGCTGCGCATGGGCACCCGCGGCGGCACCACGGCCGGCGGGCAGGCGTTCGGCCACGTCTTCGAGGCCGTCACGGAGGACATCAGGCTCGACATCCGCGCCGGCGACGCGCGGCTCCGCGATCTCGTGCTCCACGTGGTCGACGCGCCGGCCCTGGAAACGGTCGACATCCGCTACCGGCTGCCCGACTATCTGGGAGGTGGCGAGCGAGACGTCTCCGCCTCGCGGATCGTGCAGGTGCCGCGCGGGTCGCGGGTCGACATCGCCTGCAGCGCCACGAAGCCGCTGGCCGGCGCCACGATCGAGGCCCGGTCCCCCGGCGCCGCAGCGGCAACCGTGATCGCGGAATTGACTGACGCCACGGGCGCCGCACGGTCGATCAATGCCGGCGTGCCGACGCTCGATCACGATCTCGTCATCACCGTGCGTTTCACCGACACCGACGGCCTCGACAACCGCGTGCCGATCGGATTTACGCTGTCCGCCGTCGCCGACGCGGCCCCGCGGCTGACGCTGCGGCTGGCGGGCATCTCCGGCGCCGTGACGCCGCGGGCCTTGCTGCCGATCGAGGGCACGATCACCGACGACCACGGCCTGGGCTCGGCGGAGGTGCGGCTGGCCGTCGGCGCGGACGTGCGCACGCTGCCCATCACCCGGGTGCGCGACGGACAGCCCGAGGTGATCCTGCCGCCCGAGGCGGCCGAGGTGGTGGCCCTCGAGCCCCTGGGTATCGCGGCCGGAAAGCGACTGGACGTGACGGTCGTGGCCCGGGACCGCTGCGGCCTCGAGGGCGGGCCCAACGTGGCCAGCGGCGACACCTGGACGCTCGACGTGGTGACTCCCGAGGCGCTGCAAGCGATGCTCGAGGCGCGCGAGGTACTCCTCCGGCGCCGCTACCAGGCGGCCATCGACGACCTGGCCCAGTCCCGGGAACGGCTCGTGGCCCCGGCCGACGCCGCGCGTGGCGGGGCAGGGGACGGCTGCGGCGAAGCCACGAGCCGCGCGACCGGCGAGTCCCGAGAGATCGCGGCGGCCTTTCGTGCCATCCACCGCGAGCTGGCCAACAACCAGCTGCTTGGCGCCGACGTGGAGACCCGGCTGCTCGCGCAGATTGCGGCGCCGCTCGAGGCGTTGGCTGAAGAGGACCTGGCCGGTCTGGCCCGGGCCTGCCGCGCGGCTGCTGCCGATCCGGCCGCCGGCGGTGCCGTGCTGACGCGGCGTGTGGACGCCGTGCTGGCCCGCATGCGGGCCATCCTCGAGCGGATGCTGGAACTCGAATCGCTGAACGAGGTGATCGAACGGCTGCGCGGCGTGATCCGCGTGCAGGAGGAGATCCGGTCCGATACGCTCGATCGGCAGAAGCGTCGCGGTCGCGAGGCACTGGAGTCGCCATGATGGGAGCGTCGGCACGACCGCCGATCACACGCCTGCTGGCGCTGGCACTGGCCTGCGCGGCGTCCATGTGCGCGGGGGCCGCCGAAGACGTCGGAACGACGCCGGTGGCCGACCTCCGAGCGGCGGACGAGGCCACGCTGGCCCGGCGTGAGGCCGAACTCGCGGCCCGCTACCGGGAATTGGAACGGTCGCTGCTGCGACTCGCCGACGTGCTCTCGGGCACCGACCCGCGCCGGGCGGACCTGCTGCGTCAGGCCTTCGACCGGGCGCGTGAAGAGCAGGTGGGTGACCGGCTGGAGACGATCGTGAAGCTGCTCGAACAGGGTCAGTTCCTCAAGGCGGGCACGGGCCAGCAGGACGCGATCGATCGTTTCCAGATCCTGCTCGACCTGCTGGAGGCGGGGGGCGGCGATCGCCGGCTGGGCGACACCCGGCGCGAGGTACGGGAATACCTGGCCCGCATCGGCAAGCTCATCGGTCGGCAACGCGACATCGAGGGCTCCACCGAGGGCGCGACCGCCGACGCCGACCTCGCCAAGCGGCAGGGCGGCGCCGCCCAGGACACGAGCGAACTGGCAGCCGAACTCGGCCGCTTTGCGCGGCGGCTCGTCGACGATGCCCGGGATGCAGTTCCTGCGGCCCCCGCAGGCGACATGCCCCAGCCCGGTGGCGAACCCCAGCCCGGTGGCGAACCCCAGCCCAGCGCGACACCGGCGGATGATGCCAACCCGGACTCCACCTCGCCGCCGGCCGCGGAGGACCCAGGATCGAAACAGGCTGAGGCGCCGGTCGACGGTGATGACGATGCCTCCCGCGCCGCCCGCACTCGCCAGCGCCTCGAGGCCGCCGGTCGGCACATGCAAGCGGCCCGGGAACGTCTGGATGAGGCCCGACGCCGAGAGGCCCGTGCCGATCAGGAGAAGGCGCTCGAGGAACTGGAAACGGCCCGCGCTGAACTGGAACAGATCCTGCGGCAGATGCGCGAACGGGAGATCGAGCGGCTCCTCGTCCAACTCGAGACCCGCATCCGCGGCATGCTCAAGGCCGAGCGGGCCGTGGCGGCCGGGGCCGACAAGCTGGCGGCGGCCTCCGGCCAATCGGAACGCGAACGGCAGATCGAGGCCACGCGGCTGTCGCGGGAACAGGCGGCGGTGGCCGCCGATGCCGCCAAGGCCCTCACGCTGCTGCGGGACGACGGATCCGCCGTGGCCATTCCCCAGGCGCTCGAGCAGGTGCGCGACGATGCCACCGAGGCGGCCGCCAGGCTGGGCCGCACTGGTGCCGACGGAGCCACGCTGGGCATCATTGGCGACATCGTCACGGGGCTGGAGGAACTGCTGGCGGCGCTGGAGAAGGCGCAGCGCGAGGCCGAAGCCTCCCAGGGTGGCCCCGCGGGCGGACGGCCGGCCCAAGCGGGCGAACAACCGCTCGTCGACAGGCTCGCCGAACTGAAGATGATCAGGGCCCTCCAGGTGCGGGTGAACACGCGGACGGACCGGCTGGCCCGGTTGCTGGGCGAGTCCGCCGAGCGTGCCGCGGAACCCGGGCTCCGCGGCACGCTGGAACGGCTCGCGGAGCGACAGCGGGCCATCGAACGTGCGGCACGCGACATCGTTAGCGGCCTGGCCGAGGACTGACGGCGGTCGGGCCGCGCCGGCAGGCACCGCGGCAGCGCCGATGCCCCGGGGAGTGCGACGCGGGTATGATGGAGGGACTCTCCCGAGCCGACGCCCGCGGGGACCGTTTGCCGCCCGGATGTGCCGTATGAACTGGCTCCTGCTGACCGCGATCGTGGTGGCGGGACTGGCGGGCGGGCCGACCTCCGTGGCCGCCACCAACGACGACGCGGAACTGGCCCGCGAGCCGTCCTGGAGGATCCCGGCCGCCGACGCGGTGTGCGATTCCGTCGACGCGTGGCTCGCCGGGCTGCCCGCCGATGCCGCCCCTCCCGGCACGGTCGACCGGCTGCGCGAAACGTGGCGGCAGCGGACCGCCGCCACGGCCCGCACCGATCTGCTCGACGCCCTGATGGATACCGCGTCGGCCGTCGACGCCGGCGTCCGCGATCTGCGGGGCCGGGCCGGCTCCGCCGACGATCTGGACGTGCCGCTCGCGGCGCTCGATCGCGCCGGCCTGCCGCCCTTCCTGCACGACGCCATCCTTCTCTGGCTGGGCCGCGAACTGGTGCGGCAGGAACGGTTTGACGAAGCACTGCCGCTGCTCGCCGACCTCGACGTGGCGACGTGCGTCGATCCGGCCGCGCTGCTCTTCCATCGGGCGGCCTGCCAGCACTGGCTGCTGGACGCCGATGGCGCACTCGACTCGCTCGACCGACTGCTGGAACGCGAGGCGGAGATACCGCTCCGATACGCACGCCTGGCCCGGTTGCTGCGCTCGGACGTGGCAGCACTCGAAGCCGATTCGCTCGATCACATCGCCCGGCGCATGCGGGACGTGACCCGCCGACTCGACCACGGCCGCGCCGGCCCGGACACTCGCAGTGTGCAGCAGGGCGTGATCGCATCGCTCGACAAACTGATCGACGACCTGGAACGGCAACGACAGCAGCAACAGCCGCAAGGGGGCGCCGGCCCGGGAGGCGGCGGCCTGGGCCCCGCCGGCCGTCCCATGGACGAGAGCCGCGGCGCCGGCGGCCGCGGAGCCGGCGACGTGCAGAAGCGCGATATCGGGGCCGGCGATGGCTGGGGCAACCTGCCGCCGCACGAGCGCGAGCAGGCCCTGCAGCAGATCGGCCGCGAGTTCCCGCCGCACTACCGGGAAGCGATCGAGCAGTACTTCAAACGGTTGGCCACGGGTACGGAGGATTCCCCGACACCATGACGGTCGCGACATGCCTCCGCGTCGAACGACAGCGCCCGCGGATCGTCTCGTGGAAGGCGCGTGCAGCACTTGCCCTGGCCGTGGTGTCCGCCACGCTCCACGCGGCTGATCCTGCCACGGAGACGCCGGTCGTCGACGTGCGCGTGGAGCAGGCGGACGGCACGATGCTGGCGGGCCAACTGCAGTCGCTGACCGCCGAGAAGGTGCGCCTGCTCGTGGCTGGCGAAGACCGTGTGCTGCCCGTAGCGGGCGTGCGCCGCATCCTGCGCGACGCGGCACCACCGGCGCGGGCGTCCCGCGTGGCCGTGTCCTGCACCGAGGGCAGTTGGCTGTGGGCCGACGACTTCTCGCGGGATGGCGAGCGGGCTCTGCTGAAAGTGGGCGACGACCGCATCGAACTGCCGTTCGACCGCGTGAAGATCGTGGCCTGGGGACTGAAACCCGTGGCCGCGCCCCCGTCCCCGCCGTGGCTGACGGCGGTGCCGGAGAAGCCCGATTCCGATCTCGTGATCGTGAACGGCAAGCAAGGGGGCCACGAGATCGTCTCCTGCGCGATCGCGGACGTGGGGCCTGAGGCCGTGACGGTTGAATTGGACGGCGAAACGATTCCCGTGAAGCGGGCCAAGGTGGCCGGACTCGTCTGGCTACGGCCGCCGCGGCAGCCCGCCGGCGGCACCCGCGTGACCGTCAGCGGCGGATCCCTGCTGGCCGGCATGGTGGCCTGGTCGCCGAGCCGATTGCTGGTCGACGACGTGCTACTCCCGGCCGCGGCCTTGGTCGAGATCGACTACGCCGCCGGCCGCACGGTGCGGCTGGCCATGCTCCCCATGGAACGCGTGGCCGCGGAGCCGTTGTTCGGGTCGCTGGCCGCCATCGAAGGCATGGCGGCCTTCTTCGCGCCGCGCATGGTGCCGGGCCCGGGGGCCGACGCCACGCGGCACACGCTCGTCGTCCGGCCGCGCACCACTGCCGTGTGGCGAGTGCCCGGCGACAGCCGTCGCTTTCGCGCGGCGCTGCAACGGGAGGCAGGGGGAGCGTCGTCGGGCGCCGTCGAGGTGACGCTCGCGATTGACGACCGCGAGGTGTTCCGAAGACGGCTCGATGGCAAGGCCGACGACGATGCCACGATCGACATCGACGTGGCTTCAGCACGCCGCCTGGCGATCACGGTCGACTTCGTGCCCGGTGACCTGGGCTGCGCGGTCCGCTTCACCGACCCGGCCTTCGAGAAGTGACCGCTTCATCATGGCTCCCTCCCGACCGCTGTCGCTCCTCTCGCTTGTCCCACTCGCAGCGGCGGCGCTCGTCGCCACCGCCGGCCGTGGCGAAGGCGTCGACCGAGCCGTGCTCGACGCGCAGCGGGAACGGGTGGAGACGATTCGCCGGGCAGCGGCGACGGCCGTGGCGATCTTCGCCGGTGACTCCGGCGGCGGCTCCGGCGTGCTCATCAGCCGCGACGGGTATGCGGCCACGAACTTTCACGTCGTGCAGCCGGCCGGACCGGCAATGCGCTGCGGGCTCTCCGACGGCCGCCTCTACGACGCCGTGCTGGTGGGCATCGACCCCACGGGCGACCTGGCCCTGGTGAAACTGCTGGGCCGCGACGACTTTCCCTGCGCCACGTTCGCCGACAGTGACGACGTCGTGCCGGGCGACTTCTGCTTCGCCGCCGGTAATCCCTTCCTGCTGGCCACCGACCTGCAGCCGTCGATCAGCGCCGGCATCGTGTCGGGCACACATCGCTACCAGTTCCCTGCCGGCACGATCCTCGAATACACCGATTGCCTGCAGGTCGATGCCGCGATCAACCCCGGCAACTCCGGTGGAGGCTTGTTCGACGCCGCCGGCCGGCTCATCGGCGTCAACGGCCGGGCGTCGTTCGAGAAGCGCGGCCGCGTCAACGTGGGTGCCGGCTACGCCATCTCGGCCAACCAGGTGAGAAATTTCCTGGGCTGCCTGAGGGGCGGGCGGATCTGCGACCACGCCACGCTCGGCGCCACCGTGTCGAGCGACGCGGCCGGCCGCGTCGTGGTGTCGGAGATTCTCGAGTCATCGGATGCCTGGCGGCGCGGGCTGCGCTACGACGACGAGATCGTGGCCCTGGCAGGCCGCCCCGTGCGCACGGTCAACGCCTTCAAGAACGTGCTGGGCACGCTGCCCGCAGGCTGGCAGGTGCCGCTCGCCTACCGGCGCGACGGGCGACGGCACGAACTGCTCGTGCGACTGGCCGCGGTGCATGCCCCGGCCGATCTAGCGGCGATCGTAGCCGGTGAGCAACGGCAACCGGAGCGCCGGCAGCAGCCCCGCGGTGCGGCTCCTGCGCCCGATGAACTGCCGCGACAGCCGGCCACTGACCAGCCGGAGGTCCCCCCGCTCCCGGAGGCGGTCACGGGTCTCTACGAGCCGCGCAGCGGCTTCGCCAACCACCACTTCAACACGGTGGAACGCGACCGCGTGGCCAAGGCCATCGCCGCCGCCCGGGCCGACCGGGCCGCCGACACGCCCTGGGTGCTGACCGGCCGGCTCGAAGGCGGCGGAGAGTTCCGCATCGAACTCTCCGACACGCAGGGCCTCGTCGACCTGCCGACCGGCACCTCGGTGGTCGAGGCGGCCGCCGACCTGGACCGCAACCCGTTGCCTCCCGGCAGCGGCGGCATGCTGCCGGCACTGCTGCTCTGGAGGCGGCTGGTGACCCGCGGACCGGCGGACCTGGGCCGCACCACCTACTGGGGCACCGCGCCACGTGATCCGGCCGCACTGGGCACGGCCGCCTGCCCGCTCGTCGACGTGCTCGAGGCGGCGGTCGCCGGGGTCGAGGCCCGTTTCAGCATCGACGAGAACGGCGACGTATGCGGCATCGACCTGTGGACGGCGCCGGATGCCGACCCCTGCGAAGTCAGGCTCGCGCCCACCGCAGGCGGGCAGGGTGGCATGCCGGCGCGGATCGAGGTCCGACACGGCGGCCGGCCGTTCGGCCTGTTTCTCGTCGATCCGCCGGGAGCGGCGCCATGAGACAGGGCCTCAGCCTGCCGACGTTGCTGGGCATCGCCTGGTTGATCGGTGCCGCCGTCGCAGCCGGTGGCACACCGCAGGAGACAATTGCCGACGCGGCCCGCAAGGTCGTCAAGGTGTACGGGGCAGGGGGGCTGCACGGACTCGAGTCTTATCAGACCGGCCTGCTCGTCTCGCCTGACGGACGGATCCTCACCGTGATGAGCACCGTGCTCGATGCCGACGACATCGATTGCGTGCTCGACGACGGCAGCCGGCACCGAGCCACGCTGGTGGGCGTCGATCCCCGGCGCGAGTTGGCCCTGCTCTCGATCGCCGGACAGGACCTGCCCGCCTTCGTGCTCACCGAGGAGGCCCGCGTGCCGACCGGCACGCGGATTCTCGCCCTCTCCAACCTGTTCGGCGTGGCCGTGGGCGATGAGCGGGTCAGCGCCCAGCGGGGCGTGGTGGCTGCCATCGTGCCGCTCGAGGCCCGCCGTGGCGCGGCCCAGGCACCCTACAAGGGCGACGTCTACGTGCTCGACTGCACCACGAACAATCCGGGGTCGCCGGGTGGCGCGGTCGTCGACGCCTCGGGCCGACTGGTGGGCATGCTGGGCAAGGAACTGCGGGCCAGCGCCGGAGGCATCTGGCTCAACTATGCGCTGCCCGCCGACGAATTGGCCCGCGGCTGCCGGGAGATCGCCTCCGGCACGGCGTCGGCACCGGCGCCGGCCGATGCCGCGCCGCTCGACCCGCGTTTGCTCGGTGCCGTGCTCGTCCCCGACCTGCTCGACCGCACGCCACCATTCGTGGAGTCGGTCGTGCCCGGATCGGCCGCCGCCCGGGCCGGGCTCCGGCCCGACGATCTGGTGATCGCCGTGGATGGCCGCTCGGTGGCCTCCCGGGCCGCGGTGCAGCAGGCACTCGGCGGCCTCGCCGCTGGCGATCCGGTACGCTTCACGGTGATGCGCGACCGCACCGTCGTCGACTGCGATCTCGGACCTCGGCCACGGAGTCCTGGCAAACCATGACCTCGGTCTGCCACCAGCACCGGTGCAGAATCGGCATTGCGCTCCTCGCCGCGGCACTGTCCGGGCTGGCGTGGTCCGGTGAACCGACGCGCGAGGAGGAGAACGCCTTCCGTGCAGCGGTGGCCCGCGTGGCCCCCTCCGTGGTCCGCATCGAGCCGGCGGGAGTCTCCGCGGCGGGGCTGTCGTCAGGCTCGGAGGCCACCCCGGACGGCAACGCCTCGACGGGGCTGGTCGTCGATGCGGCCGGCTGGACGGTGGCCACGTCGTTCGCCGTGCCGCGCGACGTCGACGCCGCCATTCTCGTGCTCGCCGACGGCCGCCGGCTGGCGGCCCGGGTGGTGGGCCGCGACCTGACGCGCTCGCTCGTGCTCCTCAAGAGCGAGCCCATCCCCGGCGCGGTGGCGGTCGAGGCGGCACCGCGTGGCGGTCTCGAGCCCGGGCAGTGGACGATCGCCGTGGGGCGGGCCTGGCGGGCCACGGAGCCGAGCGTGGCGGTCGGCGTGCTGTCGGCCGTGCACCGGGCCTGGGGTCGCGCGGTGCAGACCGACGCCTCCGTGTCGCCCCTGAACTATGGCGGCCCCCTGATCGACATCGCGGGCCGAGTGATCGGCATCCTCGCGCCGCTGCCGGCCGACACGGCAGGCATGATGCGGGGGACGGAGCTCTACGACGCCGGCATCGGCTTCGCGGTGCCACTGGAGGACGTGACCCGCGTGCTGCCCAGACTGCAAGCGGGCGAGGTGCTCGAGCCCGGCATCCTCGGCATCGGCTACGAATCGCGTGACCGGATCAACGGCGAGCCCCTGATCGCCTCCGTGCGGCAGGGTTCACCGGCGGCCCGGGCCGGCATCCGTGCCGGTGACCGGATCGCGGAAATCGCGGGCCGACCCGTGACGCGCATCGCCGACGTGCGGCACGCCATCGTGCCCCGCTACGCCGGCGATCGCGTCGACATCGTGGTGCGTCGCCGGGACGCGACGGGCGCCGCGCGCGACGTGGCCGTGGAGGCCACGCTCGCCGATGCCCTGCCGCCCTGGCGGCGGGCGGTGATCGGCATCGTCGCCGAGCAGGCCGCCGACGCCGGCCCGCTGCGCGTGGCCTGGGTGTTGCCCGGCGGACCGGCGGCCAAGGCGGGCATCGCGGCCGACGACGTCATCGAATCGATCGCCGACACGGAAGGGGGCCAGGCCCCGGTCACTGTCGACTCGGCCGCTGCGCTTGCCGGCCTGCTCGCGGGCCTGGCTCCAGGCCAGACGGTCGAGGTGAAGACGCTGCGTCAGGGCCGGCGTGCCGCGGCGAAGGTCGTCACGGCGCCCTTGCCGGGCGACGTGCCCGAGGACGGGCCTCCCGCTGCGGCCCAGCAGGGCGAGGCTCCCGGGGGCCCGCTCGATGCGGCCACGGTGATCCGCCTGGAAGCCGCCGATGTTGCCGATCCGCCGCTGGCGGTGCTGCCCCGCGCCGGCAAGACGCCCGTGGGCGTGCTCGTCTACTTCGCGATCCCACATGGACCAGCCACCGAGACGGAGGCGGCGGCCTGGAAGGCCGTGGCGGCCCGGCATGGCATCGCCGTCATCCTCCCGGGCTCTGGCGATCCGCGGCAGTGGAGCCGCGACGACATTCCCGACGTCAGCCGGGCGCTGGCCTCGCTGCAGACGCGGCGTCAGATCGACCCCACGCGGATCGCCGTGGCGGGCTCGGGCCCCGGGGCGGCCTTCGCGTGGCTCGTCGCGGAGCGGATGGAGGGACTCGTGGG
>QWPN01000126.1 GCA_003671185.1 Planctomycetota bacterium | reverse complement strand
CGGCACGCCAGCACGCCTGAGAATCATGTGTGATCCGTATCAGGCCCCGGGCATCGTCGACCGTGACGTGATCCGGAAGGGATTCGGCCTCCCGATGGCTGCCTCCCGTCTCCACAAGGGCTAGCAGACTGTGGAACAAGTCTGCCCGAGCAGGATGCGACGAGAGCCGACCGTGGAAACCCTCGGCGTTTCCACCGGTCGGCCAAGTGGAAAAAGGTCAAGGATGACTTTTTCCACGGACAGCTGGGAGACCGACCACGTCGCGTGGGGACGATCGTGGCTGGGGGCCGGACCGGCACGACAACGGTTCATCGACTGCGGGGATCGCGGGCGGCGCGGGCCCGGGCGTCGAGTTCGACGATGCGTCGCGTGCACTCCGCGAACAGTTCGCGCTCGTCCATCTGCGACACCTCGGCGGCCGTCAGCACCCGGCCGAACTCCAGACGGATGCGGCCCGGGCGGGGCAGAATCCTCTTTCGCGGCCAACACTCGAAGGCGCCCACGATCGCCACCGGCACGATCGGCACGCCCGCCCGCCGGGCCAGCAGCGCGAAGCCGCTCTTGAACTCGCCGAGCCGACCGTCCCGGGTGCGCGTGCCCTCGGGATACATGGCCACGGCCGCCCCCCCCTGCAACCTGCGGATCACGGCTTTCATGGCCGTGAGCGTGGAGGCTTCGCGATCGATCGGCACCGCGTCGAGCGCCGTGATCACGTACCCGAAGGGCTTGAACGCATAGAGCGAACTGCGAGCCAGGCTCGACAGGCGCCGGTCGACCGCCAGCCCCAGCAGGAGCGGATCGAGGTGGCTCTGGTGGCTGGAAAGCATGAGCAGGCCGCCGCGACGCGGCAGCGGTTCGGCAAACCGCACCCGAAACCCGAATAACGCCACCGCCAGCGTGCGGCTCAACACCCAAAGCACCGCGTACAGGCAGCGGCCGAATCGCGAGTGTCCGGCACCGAGCCGGCGGGGTTCGGCGGCTGTCATGGCCGGTGCTCCGCCACGAGCAGCACGAGACGGTCCAGCACCTCCTCGGGCGACAGGCCGTCCGTCTCCAGCAGCACGGCGTCGTCCGCCGGCCGCATCGCGCCCACGGGCCTCCCGCGGTCCCCATCGTCGCGCCGGTTCTGCGCCGCCAACACGTCGGCGAGCGAGGCCGTGCTGCCGCGGGCCAACTCCTCGCGGTGCCGGCGCCGGGCCCGCTCCTCGGCACAGGCCGTGAGGTACACCTTCAGATCCGCACCGGGAAACACCACCGACCCCTGGTCGCGGCCCTCGGTGACCACGTCGCGGCCCGCGGCCAGCCGCCGCTGCAGGTGCTTCATCACCTCGCGCACCCGCGGTTCGTCGGCCACCGGCCGGGTCGCCACGGTGACCCACTCCGTGCGGATCGTCTCCGACACGTCGTGGCCGTCGACGAGCACGCGGCCGTCACGAAATTCGATCGTCAGCGACTCTGCCAGCGTTGCCAGCAGGCCACCGTCGGTGAGAGGTACCCCGCGATCGAGCGCGGCGAGCGCCACGGCCCGGTACATGGCGCCAGTGTCCATGTACCACCAACCCAGCCGTGCAGCCAGCGCCCGGGCCGCGGAACTCTTGCCGGCGCCGGCGGGGCCGTCGAGCGTGACGATCATGCGTTGAACACCAAATCCAGGTGCAGCCACTCGTATCGACCGAGGTGCGCGACCAGCGCACGGCCCTCGATCGTAACGCCGGCGTCGGATCGGGGTCTGCCGGACAGGTCGCAGACTGTCGCCCGGACGATGTCCACCGCCCACTCCACGCGAATCTCGCCCGCACGGCCGGCCGACTCGAGCAGCCCCACGCGGGCCGCGAGCAGCCGTTCCCCCTCGACGACCGTCTCGTGAACGGTGAGCCGCACGTTGGCGGAGCCAGTCGCCGCGGCCGCCAGCCCCGGATCCCCTGACAGCAAGGCCAAGGCGGCGTCCCAGGGCCGCTCCAGACCCACGCCCACCCCCAACCGGCGCCTGCCCTTCGCGCCACCCACGAACAGCAGCGTGTCGAGCACGTGCGGGCTGGAACGCACATGCCAGGGCATGCCGCCGGTGAGGATCGTCACGGCATCGGCGGCGCCTGCCGCTCCCGTGCGCGACGTCGCGGAGGCGACCTCGATGAAGTGCGGCGCCGTGAAGCGGGTGCGATCCGTGGCCGCGGACTGTGTGTGCAGACTGCGGCGGATCTCCATCTCCTCATTCTCGTGCCAGGCGAATCGACAGGCCGCGTATTGCTCCGCGGCGGGCCCCGTCAGCGGACGGGACACGTGCACGTCGAGATCGAGGAGGGCCAGCGGCAGGCCCGGCACGAGCCATGCGTGCTGTACGAAGTTGCCCAACGCGGCACCGGCGGCGTCGAGGAGGCGGCCCCGGCTGACGATCCCGGGGCGGCCGTCGGCCGTCACGCCGGGCTCGACGGTGTCGGCCCTCATGCTCGTGTACTCGCCACGGTCGTCAGGCGATTCGCGGGCCTCGACGGCCGCCTGCGGCCGCGTCGTGCGCAGCGCCAGTTGTTGGGAGAGCCGGTTGCCCCGGTCGGCAGGACGCCGCAGCGACAACACGCCACCGGTCTGGGCATGCACCTGCAGCCGCAGCAGGCCATTGTCGAGAACGAGGTCTTCGCGGCCGTCGCCCCCGCCACCGAACAGGGCAGCCGGCAGCCAACGGCGCCGGCCGGCAGCGGCCGAGGATGGTCGACGCGGGGGGCTGGCGGCCTCGGCGGCACCTGCCAATGACGCCATGACCGGAGCGGCCGCCGCCCGGATCCGCTGCGCCTCGTGGCGTGCGGCCAGCACTGCCAGTGAGACCGGATCCGCCTCGGGGTCGCTCCGCGAGGGCAGGGGAGTGGGCGGGTAGGCGTCGGGTTCGAACGACACGAGCGTGCCCATGCCCACGGTTCGCTCGATCAGGTCGTGCGGCGTGACGAACCTGCCGAGCAGACCGCTCCAGGAGCCGATCCTGCGGATCAGTTCGTGCCACGCCCCGGCCGTGCCCGCGTAGTGGGCGTATTGCACGACGGCCGTGTGGTCGTGATCCATCGCGTCGCCGAGCACATCGGGCAGCGTGAGCACCGTGCGGGCCAAGCGGGCGTCGAGCGGTGGCCGGGCGATGGCCTCGATGCCCGCACCGCCCCCCTCCCAACGGATGCGGCTCGACCCCGGATCGGGCAGAGGCGTGCCGTCGAACAGGCTCCACACCGCACCCTTGCATCCCAGGCCGGCGAGCACCTGCGGCACCATCGGCGAGGCCCCGCCGCCAGTGCGGGCGAACGTCGCGGGCTCGGAGCCCAGCAGGTCCCGCCAGGCGGCCCGGCCGCGCTGGAACGAGGCCAGGATCTCCTCCGGCGTGCAGGCATCAAGCGGCCCGTCTTCGTCCCGTCCGCCGCACGGCTCCGCCCGTCCGTCGTTCACCGCCTCCCGCAGTGCCTGCACCGACTCCGGATGCCGCGCCGCTGCGCTCTCCAGACAGCGCCCCGTGGAGACCACGGCGATCGGCACGGGCGACGCCAGTTCCATGCTCAGCGGCGCACCGCTCGTCGTCGTCGCCAGGAGCACGATGTCGACCGCCCAAACGTCCACCGGATAGTAGCGGGCCCGCGTCGCTTCCAGGCAGTCGAAACAGCCGCGCAGCCCGGACCGCACCTCGTCGTCCCGGCCAGCCAAGGCGGCCCGTGCGGCGGCGACGATCATCTCGGCGAATCCGGTCGATTCCAGATCGGTGGCCGACCTCATGCGGCGCGCCAGCAACTCCGCCAACAGCACGGCCAGCCCCAGGGCGTGAAAGTCGTCCGCGTGCGCCGCACCAGGTAGCGCATCGGCCGCGTGGTCCGTCACGCCGGCTTCGCGGGCTGCCGCGGCGGCGATCGCCTGCCTGCCGGTCACGCCTCGCACCCAGGCCGAACCCGATGGACCGGACGCGACGGCCTGCACGGTGAACCGGTCGTCGAAGGATGCCGGCACGATCCCCAGAAGCCGTCCCTGGGGGGGAGGAAGGTCGACGCTGGCCCACGAGGGCACACACTCCGTGGTTGCGATCAGGCAGGGATGCCAGGCCGCCGTCCACGCCGCCAGCACGTCGTCGGCCTGCCCCTCGTCGAGCCACGTGGGGAAGTCATCGAGCGTGTGGCAGGGGAGGAAGACAATCGTGCGTTCTGCGGGCATGGGGGCGAGTGTAATTGATCCGAAGCGATGCCAGCCGCCGCGCCGCAACTGGCGTTTGACACGCTGCTTCCGCGGTTCCTAAAGTACGTTGGGAGTTGGGTTTAGCCCGTCGTTTTCCCGCCGCAGCGTTCACCCCGCTGCCCTGCTCTCGCCTCTACCGGAATCCGGGCTCATGGCCGCCAGTCCGTACGCTTGGGGAATCGAAATCGGCCGCTGTGCGCTCAAGGCGCTGCGCTGCCGGGTGTCCCCGAACGACCCGCGCAAACTGGTCGCGGAGGCCTTCGATTACATCGAATATCCGACGATGCTCACGCAGGCCGACGCCGATCCCGTCGCGCTGGTGCGGGACGCGATCCAGGAGTTCACCTCACGCAACCAACTGCAGGGAGACAGTGTGGCCGTGTCGGCGCCTGGCCAGTCGGGCCTGGCCAAGTTCATCAAGCTGCCGCCGATCGAGGCCCGCAAGATTCCCGACATCGTCAAGTACGAGGCCAACCAGCAGATTCCTTTTCCGCTCGACCAGGTCGTATGGGCCTGGCAACGCCTGGCAGGCGGCTTCGAGGAGAGCGGGTTCGTGATGGATGCCGAGGTGGCTCTGTTCGCGATGAAGCGTGAACAGGTCGCCAAGGCGCTGGCTCCCTTCGAGGAAGCCGGCGTGCGCGTCGACATCCTGCAACTGGCCCCGATCGCGCTGGTGAACATGCTGACGTTCGACCAGCTGCCCCCCGCCGACCCGGACAACCCGCCCCCCTCGACCGTCCTGGTGTCGATCGGCGTCGACTCGACCGACGTGGTGATCACGAATGGCCTGCGCATCTGGCAGCGTTCCATGCCGATGGGAGGCAGCAGCTTCACCAAGGCGCTGGTCACGGAGATGCAGCTCACCTTCACGAAGGCCGAGCAGCAGAAGCGAAACGCGGTGCGGGCCAGCGATCCTCGTGCGGTCTTCAAGGCGATGCGACCGGTGTTCAAGGAGTTCGCCGCCGAACTGCAACGGTCGCTCAACTACCACACGGGCACCGACCGCTCGGCCAAGATCGGCCGGGTGCTTCTGCTGGGCAACGCGGCCAAGTTGCGCGGACTCTCGGACTTCGTGGGCAAGGAGTTGCAACTCGATGTCCAGCGTCTCGACAAGTTCGCGGCGCTGGAGGGCTCAGCGGTGCTGTCGGCACCGGCATTCCGCGAGAATCGCTACGCCTTCGGCACGGCCTACGGACTCGCGCTGCAGGCCGCCCAGGCCGCGTTCCTGCGCACGAACCTCTTGCCCAAGGAGATCCTGCGCGACCGCGTCATCGCCTCCAAGAAGCCGTGGGCCGTGGCCGCGATGCTGGGGCTGCTGGCGGCCGCACTGCTGAATTACGTGGGCTGGTTCGTCGCCTGGCAGACGTTCCTGCCACGGAAGTTCGTGCAGTCACTGGCGGCTGCCGAAAAGACCACCAAGGACTCGCGGGACGCCGAGGACGCGCTGCTCCAGGTGCAGCAAAAGCGTGACCAGGCGGCCGGTTGGCAGCAGTACCTCGTTCAGGCCCACGATCGTCGTTTCCAGGCGCTCGACATGATGCGGGTCGTGCAGTCGCTGCTGCCGCACGACAACGTCGACGATCCGGATCCGGCCCAGCGCCGCGAGCTGCACGTGGCAAGCATGGACATGCAGTTCTTTCCCGACCTGGCCGTCTGGTTCTCTGGCGTAAAGGGGGAATGGGAGAATACGGTGCGGGCCGCGGGCGGCGACCCCGGAGCACCGCCGCCGCCACCCGTCGATCAGGCGGCCGCGGGCGATCCTGCCGCCGTCGCAGAGCCTGGGGCCGCACCTGCTGCGGCTCCTGTCCGTGCTCCCGCGGGCCCGGGATGGGTGGTGCAACTCTCCGGCCACCATTTCCACAACGACGACCCGGCCGAACGGCTGGAGGGAGAGCAGTTCGTGCGGGCCACATTCGTCCGCAACATGCTCTCCAACGACAAGAACTTCACTGTTTCCGGCGGGCCCAAGGCCGCCTCCGACCAGAAGATGTCGGCCCGGCAGATGGGGATCGACTTTCCGGTCATCGTCGAGACCTCCACGGTCAGCGACGTGGTGGTTCCCAAGGCCGCGGCACCGACCGAGACAGCCTCGGCAGCCGGCACTGAAGCACCAGCGGCTGAATCACGCGGCGTTCCGCTCAAGCGCTACGACTTCGTGATGCAGTTCGTCTGGCAACCGTCGCCTCCTCCGGCGCCGGCCACAGCGGGCCCCGCAACGCCCTGAGGCACCGTCGTCATGGCCCAACTTCCCGACTCGATCCGCCCCTACGCGGAGGCCCTGTTCAAGCACCACTTCTGGCTGCTGGCGCTGGTGGTGCCGCTCGTGCTCGTGCCGCTGCTGTGGGTCGCCACCGGTTCGATGGACACCCAGATACAGACACAGCAGAAAAAGATCGACTCGCAGATCAAGGCCTTGAAGGTGGTGGCCGGCCGCAACGATCACCCCAACGAGTCGTGGACCAAGGCCGTCGAGACGCAGCTCAAGGCGGTGCGCCAGGAAACCCTGGCGGAGTGGAAGCGGTTCTGGGAGAGCCAGCAGTCGCTGCGGGTTTGGCCGGACAAGTTCGGCCCCGACTTCTTGCGTGCGGTGGGGGCGCTGCGTCCAGGCGGCAGCCTGGACCGTCAGTTTCTCCAGCGCTACCAGAACATGGTGGCCGACGTGGTTCGGCAGCTGCCTGGCCGGATGGGCGCCGCCGAGGCCATGACCGAGGCCGCGGGGAAGTCCGCTGGAGCAGGGTCCAGGCCCACGGCCGGCGGCGGCTCCCGTTTCCTCGTCACCTGGGCGGCGGACGATCAGTCCCGGCTCTACAAATCGTTCAAGTGGGACTCCACACCCTCCACCGTCCAAGTGCTGCTCGCCCAGGAGGAACTGTGGGTGTACGGGCTGTGGTGCGATTTCATCCGGCGCGCCAACGAGAAGGCCACGGGAGCATTCGACGCCACGATCACGGACGTGGAGCAACTCGCCGTGGGCTTTCCAGCGGCCGAAGAACGGCCCGGCGGCCTGGGAGGGGCACGAATTCTGGGCGGCAAGGGTGCCCCGAAAACGGCCGGCGACGATGCAGCATCGCCCCCGGAAGCGTCAGGATTCACAGCAACGAAGGAGCCCGCGTCGCGGCCGGCGCATCCCCGCTTCGGTGGCGCCGCCCCCGCTCCGCGGCCCGGCGGCGGCGATGCCGCGGCTACGGG
>QWPN01000159.1 GCA_003671185.1 Planctomycetota bacterium | reverse complement strand
GCGCCGGGCCGGCGCGGAGGCGGGCGAACTCGATGCCCACGGTGCCGCCCTGCTGGGGCTGCCGCTGGGCGTGCCCGTGGCCGCGGCCGAGGGGGATCAGCCGGCGGCGCTGGCCGGATCGCTGATCGCGGCGGCCGGAACGGTGTCGATGAGCTTCGGCACGAGCGTGGTGGCGAATTCCGTGGGCGACCGGGCCTTCCGTGGCGTGGACCGTGCCATCGACCACTTCTGTGCACCCGATGGCAAGCCGATCAACATGGTCTGGCTGCGGAACGGCACGACGGCGATGAACACCGTGGTGGAGATGTTCGGCCGCGGTGGCGACGCGGGCCGGGGTGCCGCGTTCGCCGCGCTGATGCCGCAGGTCGTGGCCGCCGCCGACGACTGCGGGGGCCTGGCCGCGCTGCCCTTCATGGACGACGAGCCGGGGGCGGGCGTGTCGCGCGGCGGCACGGCGCTCGTGGTCGGCCTCAACGACCGCAACGCGGCACCCGGCAACGTCGCCAAGGCGATGCTGCTGGCCACCGTGTTCAACCTGCGGCAGGGGAGCGAACCGCTCGACGCCCAGGGCTTCCCGCGGCGCGAAATCGTGCTCTCCGGAGGAATCACCAAGACGCCGGAACTCGGCCAGGTGGTCGCCGACGCGTTCGACACGCCCGTCGTGATCCTCGCCGGCGCCGAGGAGGGTACGGCCTGGGGGGCCGCGCTGTTGGCGCACTACCGCGACCGCTGCCGAACCGGGGCCACGCAGTCGTGGCAGGACTTTCTGGCCGGGCACGCGGGCGGACAGCCGTTGCGCTTCGCGCCGCGACCTGCCGCGGTGGCCGTGCTGCAGCGCGGCTACGAACGGCATCGGCGGCTGGTGGCCCTGCACGTTGCACTCGAGCAGGCGCTGGGCTGACGGGCCGCGTGCCGGGCCGGCCGTTCATTCCGCGCCGAACAACTGCGTCCAATGTTTGCCCGAGCGGCCCAGCCCCTGCCGTCGGTGCCGGTCGCCGAACATGTTCTTGTGGTGGCCCGGGCTGAGGAACCAGCCCTTGATGGCGTCGGCGGCTGCCGGGCTGCCCATGAAGATGTTCTCCCCAGAGGCCGTGGTGCCGGCGAGTGTGGCGCGGTCCCAGGGTTCCTGCTTGCCAGGCAGCGGCGATTGGTGGGCGAAGAAGCCGTACTGTTCCATGTCGGCGCTGTGCCCGACGGCGGCGGCGCAGAGCTTGGGATCGACGAGGAGCGGAGTCAGGCCACAGGCCATGCGCAGCGTGTTCAGTGACCGCATGCCGGCCACCGCCTCGGCGGGAAGCGTGGCAAAGAGACGTTCGTTCTCGGCCAGCACCTGCGCGGCCGTCGACTCAGCCCCGGCGAGGCCGGCGTCGACGGCGGCCAGTCTGGCCAGCGCCGCCTCGGCATCTGCCGGATCCACACCGGTCGATTTCCAGCCCTGCGCGACGGCCCGCAGCCGCTCGGACTGGGTGCGGCCCGCCGCCACCTTCGGCATCCAGGTGGCGAGCAGGGCTTCACGCCGGGCCCATTCGCCGGTCAACGCGTCGAGTGCCGGAAGTCCCTCCGCCGTCAGTCGTTCCTTGGAGAGATTCGGATCGTCGCGGAGGTTTTGCAGCGTGCGTCGCAGAGGCTCGATGCGCTCGTCGATCGCGGCGGTCGGTGGCCGGGTGCCGGATACCTTCTCCAGGCGGGTGATTTCGCGGTCGAGATGGCCGCGCAGCGTGGCGACGGCCTGCGGCCCCAGTCCGGCCAGTTCCCGGCCCGCGTCGGCGAGCCGGTCGACCGAGGTTTTCGCTGAACGAACAAGCGCCGTGAGGTGCCGGACGCGGGCCACATCCTGGGCGCTGGCGGCGGGCTCGGCCGCCGTGCCGGCCGCGCAGGCTGCGCAGGCGAGAAAACCGATCAGCATCCAGCCGGGCAGGTGCATCACGTCAGCGAACCTCGGGCGTGCCCGGGCCTCACGGTCGGGGCATGCCGTCCATGATAGCGGTCGCGCCGCCCGGTCCGGCGTGGTACAACGATTTCCATGCCCGCACCCAGCAGCCCCACGCCGATCGATTCCCCGCCATCCGGGGCAGTGCCGCGCCGTGCGCTGTCGGTGTGGCTGGCAGGCGCCATCGGCTGGGACGACTACGCGGCGCTCGCCGAGCGTCTGGCCGGGCAGATGTCGGGCGGCGAAAGCACGGCCACACCGCAGGGCCGGGAGCCGACGCTCGTGATCTGCGAACTGGAGCCCTGCATCACGATCGGCCGCCTGGGCTCGCGGGCCGACGTGGCCCTGGGCGACGACGACCTGCGGGCCCGAGGACTGACGCTGCGCTTCACCGGCCGCGGCGGCGGCGCGGTGTTACACGGCCCGGGGCAGGTGTGCGTGGCGCTGTTCGCGGCCCTCGAGGACCTGGGCCTGCGGCGGGACGACGTGGGCGGCTATGTGGCGCGATTTCGGGCGGGCCTGGCAGCGGCGCTCGCGACGCTGCGCTGCGGGCCGCAACTCGACCCTGGCGGGCACAACGTGCGCGGGCGGACGGGTCTGCTCGCTGCGGTCGGCGTCGCCGTGCGGCGTGGCGTCGCCTGCCACGGGGCCTTCGTCAACGTCTGTCCCGATCCCGAACTTCAGCAGCGGATCATCACGTCGCGACCTGCCGGTGCGCCGGCCCTGACGATGGGCTCCGTGCAGGCCGACGTGCAGCGCCGGGTGCGACTGCCCGACGCGCGTGCGGCGCTCGTGCGGCACGTCGGCGAGGCCTTCGCGTTCCCGCGGACCCACGTCCAGTCCGGATTTCCCTGGGCGTTGTCGCCGGCGGGACGCGGCCGCACGGAGGTCGCCAGTCGTGCCGGGTGACGAGCGCACGAGCCTCGTGTCGGGAGCGTTGCCGATCCTCGCCGATCCGGTTCCGGCAGTTCCCGCGCGCCGGCTGCCTCCCTGGCTGCGGCAGAACCTGGCCCCCGGCGGCGGACATGCCGAGACAGCCGGACTGATCGCCGAGTTGAAGCTGGAGACGGTCTGCTCGTCGGCCAAGTGTCCCAATCGATTGGAGTGCTGGTCGCAGCGCACGGCCACGTTCATGATTCTGGGCAACGTCTGTACGCGGCCCTGTGGATTCTGCTCGGTGCCCAAGGGGAAGACGGAGGACCTGGAGGCGGACGAGCCCGAGCGGGTGGCCGAGGCGGCCCGGCGGCTGGGGCTCGCGCATGTCGTGATCACGAGCGTGACGCGCGACGATCTGCCGGACGGCGGTGCCGACCACTTTCGGCGCACGGTCGATGCGGTCCGCGCCGCGACCGGCGCCGCGGTCGAGGTGCTGGTGCCGGACTTCATTGGCAAGGAGGGGGCGCTGGAGCGGCTCATGGAAGCCCGGCCCGACGTCGTGAACCACAACACCGAGACCGTGCCGCGACTGTATCCCCGGGTGCGCGGTCGCAAGAGCCGGTATCCCTGGACGCTGCAACTCCTGGAAGATGCCAAGCGGATCATGCCCGAGGTGAGGACCAAGACCGGGTTGATGCTCGGCCTCGGGGAGACACGGGACGAACTGCTCGACGTGTTCGCCGACCTTCTGGCGCGGGGCGTCGATTTCCTCACCCTCGGCCAGTACCTGCAGCCCACGCTCGATTCCCTGCCCGTGGACCGCTACGTGCCACCGGAGGAGTTCGCCGAATTGGGCGCGATCGCCGAGCGGATGGGCTTCCGCAAGGTGGCCTCGGGTCCGCTCGTGCGCTCGAGCTACCACGCCCGGGACATGGCCGCGGACGGCCGTGTGTCCTGACACGCAACTGCGGCCGCCGCTGGTTGTCGGCAGGGGACGCCTGCTGATGGTGGTTCGGGGCCGCCCGTGCCCGGGCAGCCCCTCACGGATTCTGCGCCCGGAAATCGCCACCGATCCTCAACCTGCAAGCCAGTCTGGTTCAGGCATCAGGCCCCGGTGTGGGCCGTATCAGCCCTCGCCTTCCTCAAGGCCATGCTCGAGGAGTTTCTTGCGCAGCGTGTTGCGATTGATGCCCAGGCGGGCCGCCGCCTTGAGCTGCACGCCGTTGCAGGCGGCCAGCATCTGCGCGATCAGTTCACGCTCCACCCGGCTCACCACCCGGTCGAAGAGGTTGTCGTCGGCGGGACCGGCCGTGGTCATCCCCTGCTCGACGAGGTCGCGGGCCAGGCTGTCGAGGTCACCGCCGCGGCCGGGGAGCGTGGTCGCCGGCCTGTCGCCGCGCATCGTCGGCGGCAGCAGATCGAGCGTCAGTTCGTCGCCCCGTGCCATCACCACGCAGCGCTCCACGGCATTCTGCAGTTCGCGGACGTTGCCCGGCCAGTGGTAGCGGACCATGGCCTCGAGCGCCTCCTTCTGGATGTGCACGACGTAGCGGTCGTTGGCCTCGTTGTAGAGCTCGAGGAAGTGGCTGACGAGCAGCGGGATGTCGTCGCGGCGGCCGCGCAAGGGGGGCAGGAGGATCGGCACCACGTTGAGACGGTAGTAGAGATCCTCGCGGAACTTCTCCTTCGCCACCTCGTCGAGCAGGTCACGGTTGCTGGCGGCGATGACCCGTGTGTCGACGCGGATCGTCTCGGTGTCGCCCACCCGCTCGAACTCCCGCTCCTGCAGCACGCGCAGCAGCTTGACCTGCAGCTTCGGCGTCGTGGAGTTGATCTCGTCGAGAAAGATGGTGCCGGTGTGGGCGGCCTCGAAGCGGCCGGCGCGGTTGGCCACGGCGCCGGTGAACGCCCCGCGGACGTGGCCGAAGAGCTCGCTTTCCAGCAGGCTCTCCGACAGGGCCCCACAGTTGACGCGCACGAACGGCCCGCTACCGCGCGGGGAGAGGTTGTGGATCGCCTTGGCGATCAGTTCCTTGCCGGTGCCGGTTTCGCCCAGCAGCAGGACCGAGGCGTTGGAGGCGGCCACCCGCCGCGTCGTGGCATAGACGTCGAGCATCGCCGGGCTGGCACCGATCAGTCCCTCGATCGGTGCGGTGCCGGGATCGTCAGTGGGTTGGCCGGGTTGACGCAGCATCGAAGGGGGCAGGTCGGTTTTTCCTGGCCGCCGTCTCGAGAGCGTCGAGCACGGCACCGACGGCGTCGCGAGACACGTCATCGGAGGCCTGATTGTACATCCTGTAGGCGGCGCGCACGTGGCCGGTTTCCAGCAGGATTCCGTAGCGTTCGATGCTGGTCTGCAGATTGGCCAGCGCCAGTGCCCGGGTCGCTGCGGGCGTGTCGGCCCGTTGGGCCTCGGCCAGAAGATCCTGCTGCGCCGCACCGTCACCGATCGTGGCCAGCAGCGACACGGCCGGCGTGTAATGGTCTGTCCGCAGCAGGCCGCGGCGGGCCGCCCCGATGGCGGGCGTGACGTCCCAGCCGCGCCGCCCCAGGCGGCCGAGCAGATCGAGCGCCTCACGGCCGCGTGCCCGGCGGTGCGCCGCGGACCGGAGCCGGGCCTGGGGGGCGGCTGCCGCAACGCCGGCGACCTGCGCGACGGCATCCGGAAAGCGAGCCGGCGCGGCGACCCGCCCACTCTTCTCGTCGAGGCGCGGCGAAAACAGGCTGTCGTCGAAGCGGTCGACCACGGCCAGCCGGCGCACGTCGCCGAAGGTCATCGACAGCCGGGCCAGGTACATGCCCCGGCAGTCCTCGTCCAGCGGATCGACGACGAGCAGCACCGGTGGCGGGTCACCCAGCGGCTGCTGGGCCAGGAACTGCACCGCCTCCACGGCTCCGGGCTTGGTGATTCGTGCCGAGAGGAGCACGAGCACCACGTCGGCGTCGCGCCGCGCGGCGAGGATGGCATCGCGGCCGGTGGCCACACGCAGCGGCTCGTAGCCGAACCGCGCCGCGCCCGTGGCCAGGGCATGGGCCGCCACGGCTTCGGGATGCGCCACGACCACACGGTCGACGCCCGTGGAAGTGGCCGCATGAAGGAGCACCTCCAGCACCCGGCTGGAGCCGCGGTAGGGAGGATCACCGGCGGACAGTGCCAGCGAGCGGGCTGCCTGGAACTGCACCTCGGCGTCTGGCACCGACAAGGCCCGCAGGAGCGCCTGCCGCGCCCGGGGAGGGAGTGGCGGTGACGTCTCCAGGGCGGCCGCCGCGGCGGCCGCCGCCTCGCGCATGTCGTGGTCGATCGCCAGGTCGAGCACGTCGCCGGCGGTGTCGACGGCGAAGCCGGCCGGTCCGCTCAATGCCCGCTGCAGTTGCTCCCTGGGGATGTCGGCAACCGCCGGCATGGTCGGCCCACTGGCGGCCAGCAGCCCCTCCATCTGCGCCAGCAGCACGAGGTTCACGGCGCCCGGATCGGCGACACCGAGCGCGGCAAGATCGCGGGCCAGGTGCGCCGCATCCATGGCCCGGGCGGCCCGCGGCGGCAGTGATACGCGGTCGAAGCGGCCGGTGGCCGGGTTCCACAGCATCTGCTCGACGGTGCCGTCCGTGTCGATGGTGCCGGCCAGACGGTCGGCACGCGGCAGCGCGGCGGTCGACAGCGTGCGCGCCAGCCGCTCCGTGAGCAGGGACAGGATCCTGTCTCGCGCGGGGGGCACGGCATCGACCTTCTCACCGCGGGCGGCCGCGCGACGACTGAGGGCGTCCGTGGCCGCCGCGCGGGCGGCGGGCGGACTGTCTTTCACCGCGGCTGGCGCGAGCAGATAGGCTTCGATGTCGGGTGCACCGCTGGCGTCGAGCGCCGCGATCACTCCCGGCCAGGCATCCACGTCGCCGGACCCCAGCCAGGAGAGCAGGGGCTGCCGTGCGTCGGCGCCCAGCAAGCCGATCAGTTCTCTGGCCAGGCCGCGAGCGCGGGCGCCGGCGGCATCGTCCGATCGCAACAGGGCGACCAGTTCCGGCAGGGCGTCGGGTCCGGCGCCGGCCAGCAGTTCGACGGCCGCCCGCCGGGTCGCCGCCTCTGGACTGCGCAGGTCGGCGGCGGCGCGGGCCAGCCGCGGTGCGTCTCGGCCGCGGTCGCGGGCTGCCGCGCGAATCGTCGCCACCACCCGGCCGAGCGCAGGCTTGCGGGCCGTGAGGATGCGCTCCAGCCGCGCCAGCGCCGCCGGGTCGGCCGAAGCTCCCAGTTCGGCGAGCATGGACAGGCGGGCGTCGTCGGCCCCGTCGAGCGCGCCCAGCACCCGCATGAAATAGTCTTCGGCGACGGCGCCGGCATCGACGTTGGCGGCCCGGATCGCGGCGTCCAAAAACTCCGGCGCCGTC
Source organism: Planctomycetota bacterium (assembly GCA_003671185.1). Lineage (GTDB taxonomy): Bacteria > Planctomycetota > Planctomycetia > Pirellulales > UBA1268 > QWPN01. Next base: position 16,519 of record QWPN01000159.1, on the reverse strand, counting down.
GTGCGCGGCGTGGCTGCCAAGGAGTCCACCACGGACTGCTGCATCGCGTCGAGCGGCGGATCGGCGGCGGCCGCCGCCCGATGCAGCACCAGACCGACGAAGAGCATGGAGCCGAGCAGTGCGGCGGGCAGTCGACGGCGGGCGTCGTCCGTGTGCAGCCGCCGGTCCTGCCGTGGTGCGCGTGGCGTCATGGCTCGGGGGCCGCCGGTCCTAGGTCGCGGCGGCACCGTCCAGCCGGCGCCGCCAACCGGCAATCTGTTCGGCAACCGCAGCCGGCGCCGTGGAGCCGAAACTCTTCATCCGCTCAACTGCCCGGGAAGCCCCAAGGGCGCCGCGCAACCCGCCGTCCCAGCCGGCGTATTCCCCGGAAAACTCCTGGTCGGAAAGGTCCGCCAGGGACCCGCCCCGGGTCAGGGCCAGTCGCACCAGGCGGCCCACCGTTTCGTGCGCGGTTCGCTGCGGCAGGCCCCTGGCGATGAGGGCCTCCATGAGGCTCGTGGCATCGAGGTGCCCGCGGTCGAGTGCCGCCGTGACGCGGGCCCGGTCGAAGGCCGTGCCGGCCACCAGCGGCGCGGCCACACCCAGCACCGCCTCCAGCGTGTCGATGGAATCGAAAACCGACTCCTTGTCCTCCTGCAAGTCGCGGTTGTAGGCCGTGGGCAGGCCCTTGAGGAGCACGAGGAGGGCCTGCACGTTGCCGATGGCGCGGGCCGACTTGCCGCGCACCAGTTCGAGCACGTCGGGGTTGATCTTCTGCGGCATGATGGAGCTGCCCGTGCAGAATCCCTCCGGCAGCACGAGGAAGCCAAACTCCTCCGTGCTGTAGATGATCCACTCCTCGGCCCATTGCGAGAGGTGCACGGCGGCCAGGGCCAGCACGAAGGCCAGTTCGCAGACGAAGTCACGGTCGCTGGCCGCGTCGACGCTGTTGGTCGCCACGGCCGCGAAGCCCAGCGCCTCGCGGACGTGTTCCCGGTCGATGGGCAGGCTCGTGCCGGCCATCGCCCCCGAGCCCAGCGGCAGAACGTTGGTGCGGCGACGGCAGTCGGCGAGACGGTCGCGGTCGCGGGCGAATTTCTCGCACCAGCCCAGCAGCTGATGGGCCGCCAGCACCGGCTGCGCCCGCCGCATGTGCGTGTAGCCGGGGATGACGAGGCCCTGTTCCCGGTCGGCGAGCTCGAGGAAGGCCCGCTGCAGGCCTGCGAAGGCCGTGTCGAGGCGATCGATGGCCCGGCGGCAGTGGAGCCGCAGGTCGGTCGCCACCTGGTCGTTTCGGCTCCGCGCCGTGTGCAGTTTGCGGCCGGTGTCACCGAGCCGCTCCGTGAGGGCCGCCTCGATGTGGAGATGGATGTCCTCCCTGGCGGCCGTGAACTCGAAGCGGCCGGCGTGGATCGCGCCGCGGATCTCCTCCAGCGCCTGGGCCAGCGCGTCGGCCTCCTGCACGGTCATCAGGCCGCAGGCCGCGAGCATCCGTGCGTGGGCGATCGAACCGTCGATGTCGTCGTCGGCCAGCCGGCGGTCGAACGAGACGCTCTCCGAGAAGGCCTCGACCCGCTTGTCGGTGGGCACGCGGAACACGCCGGCCCAGGCTTTCTGCGGACCGTCGGTGTGGGACACGGCGCGTTCCTGGCGGCTGTGCGGGCGTTGTCGAACAGACTACTTGTACTTGGCCCGCGTTGAAAATCCACCCCGCGCCGCGTCGGCTACACTCCGCCCATGACGACCGTGGAGGAACTGCTCGCGCCGGGCGGACGGCTGGCGGCCCGCCTGCCGGGCTGGGAGTCGCGGCCGCAGCAGCTCGAGATGGCGAACCTCGTGGCGGAGGCGATCGCCGCCCGTCGGCACGCGATCATCGAGGCGGGCACGGGGGTGGGCAAGAGCCTGGCCTACCTCGTGCCGGCGATCCTGGCCGCCACGGCGGATCAGGTGGAGGCCGAGCAGACGGACCCGCCTTCCCGCACCGACGACTGGGACGACGACGAGCCGCCCCGGCCGGGCACGCCCCGGCCACGCCGCGTCGTGATCTCGACCCACACGATCGCGCTGCAGGAGCAGCTGGTGGGCAAGGACGTGCCGCTCGTGGCGGCGGTGATGCCGCGGGAGTTTTCCGCCGTGCTCGTCAAGGGACGGGGCAACTACCTGAGCCTGCGTCGGCTGCAGCTGGCGCTGGAACGATCGGGTAGCCTGTTCAGCGACGAGGGTGAACGCGCCGAACTGCTGCAACTGGGGGCCTGGGCGCGCAGCAGCGGCGATGGATCGCTCACCGATCTGCCCACGCTGCCCAGCGACGCCGTCTGGGACGAGGTGGCCAGCGACGCCGGTAACTGCATGGGCCGAGCCTGCCCCACGCACCAGCAGTGCTTCTACTATGCCGCCCGGCGACGGATGCTCCATGCCCAGGTGCTGATCGTCAATCATGCGCTGTATTTCGCCGACGTGGCGCTGCGCCGCTCGGGAGCGAGCCTGCTGCCCAACCACGACGTGGTGGTGTTCGACGAGGCGCACATGGTGGAGGCGGTGGCCGGCGAGCATCTGGGGCTGGGGGTGTCGAGCGGGGGCATCGAGCGGGTGCTCTCCAAGCTCCACAACGAGCGCACCCAGCGCGGCCTCCTCTCCCACTACCGCATGCACGATCTGGAGGTCGATGTGCGCCGCTGCCGGCGGGCCGCGGAGACGTTCTTCGCGGCCGTGCGCGGGGCCCTCGCGTCGCGCGGCGACCCGCCCTGGCGGATCGCCGCCCCGGGGCTCGTGCCCGACACGCTGGGCGATCAGCTGGCCGGCCTGGCCAGGCGGCTGCGGGTGGCGGCCGACGGCATCGCCGCCGTCGCCGAGCGGCACGACTTCCTCTCGCTCGCCGACCGGCTCGACGCGCATGCGGGCGCCATCGACGCCTGGTTGGGGCAGAAGTCACCCGGCAGCGTGTGGTGGGTCGAGTCGCGGCGCACGCGGCGCGGCCGGGAGCGGCTCACGCTCTCCAGCGCGCCGATCGACGTGGGTGCCACACTGCGGCGCGAACTCTTCGAGCGCGTGGGCACCGTGGTGCTGACGAGTGCCACGCTGGCGGTGGGCACGCCCGGCCACGGCGGCGACGACGGCGAGAACGGCACCGCAGCCGGCAAGGCCGATGAATTCTCCTACCTGCGCGGCCGGCTGGGCGCTGATGCGGCGCCGGGCCGCCGGCTGGGCAGCCCGTTCGACTACGCTGCGCAGGCCCGGCTCGTGCTCGTCGACCGCCTGCCCGATCCCACCGATCGTGCCGCCTACGATCGGGGCGTGGTGAAGATGATCCGCCGCTACGCGGCCCGCAGCGAGGGACGCACCATGGTGCTGTTCACGAGTCATGCGGCGCTGGCGGCGGCTTCGGCCGACCTGGCCGGGTGGTGCATCCGGCGCGGCTATCGGCTCGTGAGCCAGGCCGACGGCCTGCCACGCTCGCGCATGCTGGAAGAATTCCGCGCGGGGCCGGCCAGTGTGCTGTTGGGTACCGACGGCTTCTGGCAGGGGATCGACCTGCCGGGCGAGCAGCTCGTCACCGTGATCATCACGAAGCTGCCCTTCGCCGTCCCCGACCGGCCGCTCGTGGCCGCACGGATCGAAGCCATCAAGGAGGCCGGCGGCAATGCCTTCGCCGAATACCAGCTGCCCGAGGCTGTGCTCAGGCTCAAGCAGGGCTTCGGCCGCCTGATCCGCACGCACGAGGACAGCGGCACGGTGGTGATCCTCGATCCACGGATGCTGACCAGGCCGTACGGCCGCGTGTTCCTCGACAGCCTGCCCCCGGCGCGGGTGGAAGTGGAGCCCTTCGCCGACGAATTCGCGGGCTGACGGAGTTGGGTCGGGGACGCAGGGCTGGTGCGGTTCGCCCCAGTCCCCACCGTGCGGATGATGCGATTCGCCCCGCTGCGGGCCGGGAAGTGGGGTGATTTGCCCCAGCACAAGCGAATCCGCGGCATTGGCCGCCGGGGAAAAAGCCAATTTTCCCGCGTATTTTCCGCTTTTCTGCGGGCCGTGATTTTCCCCCCTGTTTGGCACGGTTCGTGCAACTCTTATGCATCGGGTTTCCAGCCCCGCGGCCCAGGCCGTGCCCACCATCTGGAGTCTCACCATGTGCCCGCAGCCCAACCACGATGAATCGTCCCTCCGCGCCGCCGGCATCCGCGAGATCGTGATCGTCGACGCCGACTACGCCCGGTACGAGGACTTCATCGAAGCCGCCCGCCAAGGGGCCCTGAGCCTGCACTTCTGCGTCGATGCCCGTTCGGCCGTGCGATTGGCCCGCCGGTTCCGTGCCGACGTCTGGCTCGTGAACACCACGCTGCCGGACATGTCGGGCTTCGATCTTGTGGAGATGCTCGCCCCGCACGTCATGCAGGGTGCCGTCGATCCGCAGATTGCGGGAGCCAGGCTCTCGCTCGACGGCGTGGGCAAGGGCATGCGGTCGGGCATCTTCCTCGTCTCCGACGCCTACCGCATCGAGGACGAGCAGCGCGCCCTGGCATCGGGTGTCTCCGGCTATCTCGTGCGTCCCGTCACGATCGACGTGATCCGCACCGCCCGGGAACCGGTGGCGGTCTGAACGGGACGCCTCAGACCGGGCCGAACGTGATCAGGCTTTCGGCATCGCCAGCCAGCACCTGCCCGGACAGCGACTTGGCGATGCGGATCGACAGCGTCCGTGGCGTCGTCGTGCCGGAGACGGGTGTGTAGGTGACGAGGCCGGGCGAGGCCGTGAAGAAGGCGTTCAGGTCGGCCAGCGTGCCGCGGAAGGTGCGGGCGGTGCCCCGGCCCCCGACCACCACTCCGGCACCAGCCGCGGCCTGGATCTGGCCGTCCTGCACCCGCAACGTGACCGTGTACTGCCGGTTGGGCGTGCCAGCCGCATCCGGATCGGAGAACGGCGTGCCCGTGAACAAGAGGGCCGAGGCCCCATTGAACGGGCCATGGAACATGAGCGGCGCCGCGACCAAGGGCCGGTCGTGCACAGCCTGCACGCGGATCGCCGTTGCCACGGCAGTCGTGTGATCCTCGTCCGCCGCCGTGATCGTGAGGATCTGACGGCTCGTATCGTCGAGGGCGGTGGTGTAGGTGACGTTGCCGATTTGGCGGAAGTAGGCGGCCAGTGCGTTCGGTGCCCCCGACACGGTCAGCGCCGTCGCCGTGCCGCCGACGGTCACGGCGACGCTCGGCAGCGCCCGCAGGGTGCCCGACGGCACGCCCAGGGTGACGGTCACGCGCGGCGAATCGTGGTCGCGCACGATCCGGGAGGCGGCCGGCCACACCAGCGGGCTGGCCACGTCCTCGACCACCGTGAAGCCGCGGGGTGCGCGGACCAGCGGGGCATCGTTGGCCGGAACAATGTCGAGTTGGGTCGCGGCGCGGTCCAGCACGGTGCCGGCGGGCCCCGCGGTCTGCAGCCTGATCGCCAGCGTGCGGTCGGCCGCGTTGTTCGGGGCGGGGGCGTAGGAAATCCTGCCAGACGGCGCTGTAAAGTAAGAGTTGAGTGCCGCCAGCGTGCCTGTGAACGTACGGGCCGTCGGTGTGCCGCCGACCACGACGCCGGCGCCGCTCGCGGCGCGCACCGCGCCGTCGGCCACGGAGAGCGTGGCCGTGAAGCGGGTGCGGCCGGTGTTCGGGGTGCCGGAGAAGGGTGGCTGCGCGAATACGAGCGGCGTGCGGGTGTCCTCCGGCACGGTCAAGGTCGCCGGCGCGTTCAGCCGCAACGCGGTGGGGGGCTCGGCGAGGTCGAGCACGGTCACCGTCACCGCACGGCTGGCCGCCAGGGCGGGACTGCCCCCGTCTGTGGCGACCACCGTGAACGAGTAGGAACGCTTCGTCTCGTAATCGGCCGACTGCAGGAGTCGCACCTCGCCGCTGCGCGGATCGATCGTGAGCAGGGCTGCGTCCCCCACGCCGTGCTCGAGGGAGAAGGTCACGGTGCGATCGGCCCAGGTAACGCCGATGTCGGTGGCCTCGGCCGTGTAGATCACGGTGTTTGGAGCAGCATTTTCCGCCACCGAGCCGCCACTGCCCGGAAGCAGGACGGGGGTTTCGTTGACGTCCGACCAGCGATTGGCGCTCTGGCCATGCAGCCATTCCAGCGGCAGGAAGGCCACGTCGTAGACCTGGAAGGTGACGTCGGAGGCCCGCATCGGGGTGCCCTGCCGCACGCTCTGGGAGGCGATCCGCTGCGCGGCGTAGTTGAGGAAGCCGACGAAATTTTCCCAGGTCAGCGACGACAGACCGGCGAACGTGCCGCCGTAGGTGTTGGGCTGCGCCAGGCTGGCCGGATCCTGGTACTTGGCGTCGAGGCAGGTGGCCTTGCCACCGTTCGACCGGTTCAGCGACTCGATCGAGAACGTGGCGATCGCCGACTGGCCCACCTTGGTGCCGTCGATGACGTTCGTCCACTTGTCGATCGAGGCCTGATCACCCGCCTGCGGCGTCACCCAGTCGGCGTAATTCAGGGGATGGTAGAAGTCCTCGCGGAGCTTGGGCAGGCTGACGTCCTGGTAGTTCTGGTCGTCGAACATCAGGGCCAACTGCTGGGGAAAATTGGCGTAATAGTCGTAGACGGTGTTCTGGGCCGCCGCGCTGAGAATCTGGATCTCGCCGATCGTCGCCGTGGCGGTCGCTTGCGTGCCCGACTGGGGCGGGTCGATCGTGACCGTGGGGGCGGTGAGATAGCCGTAGCCGGGGTCCATCCTCGTCATCGTGATGCCAGTCACCGCGCCGGTGTCGTCGACCACGGCAGTGCCCTGGGCTTTCAGGCCGCCGCGTTGCGGATCGGTGAAGTGAACATGCGGTGGATTCGCGGCACTGTAACCGCTGCCCCCGGCGGAGACGGTGACGGACGTCACCTGCCCGGGACCGTAGCCGTTCGAGATCTGCCAGTTGTAGGCGTTTCCGCCGCCCTGGATCGGTCCCTTGAAGTCCGGCGAAGCGGGGCCGTTGTTGATCTCGGGCAGGGTCTGCAGGCTGTAGGCGCTGTATTTCGTCGCCAGCCCCGGCAGGGCCTGGACCAGGGCCGTCGTCCCCGAGGCCGGGGCGCTGATGGTGAACGTCGGCGGCGGCTTGGTGCTGTCGTACCCCACGCCCGGATTCGTGAAGCCGATGCCGGTCACCACGTACGAGGTGTCGGGATCGCCCGGATGGTTCTTGTCGGCGGGGCCCGTGATCACGTAGGGCGCGGCCGCGGTACCGCCGCCAGGCACGAACGTCCCGCCCGTCATGGTGACCTTCGGGTAGTTGAGCAGGTGTGCCGTCGCGTGGGCCTGCCTGCCGTTGTGGATGTTGGCCCCCGGTCCGGGGATCGTGATGTTGGGTTCCTGGGTGTAGCCTTCGCCGGGATCGGTGATCGTGATGCCGATCGCATACCCGTTCGCATTCACGTCGAGGAAGCCCGTCGCCGTCCGTGAGTTGGCGCCGGCCGGTGGGGGGTCGAACGTGACCGGGTAGAGCGTCTGCGTGTCGTAGCCGCCCCCCTGATCCGTGATCGACGCACCCGCGCTGTAGCCCGAGCCGCGGGCGAGCACCGTCACGGAACTGAGTCCCGTGCCGTCGATCGGGAACGATCCGGCCTTGTTGAACACCGGTGCGTAGGCGGCGTTGTAGTTGGGATCGATCTTGAGCGGGTACCGCACTCCCGGCGTGTCACCGGCGATCGTATAGGAGGGATTGTTGAGTTTCGTGTCGTAGTGGTCGCCCAGCACCGTGAGCACGATGTGGTCGATCTGCGAGGGGCTCGAGTTCACCGGCACATAGATGGGCGGGCAGGGCGAGGCGGCCTCGGCGCCGGCAGCCGCGAGAATCTGCGACTGGAACGGCGCACCCGAGACGGGGCTGCTGATCATCAGTTGCAGGCCGTTCGGGCCCGCCAGGGGGTTCGCTGAATTGTTGTTGGCGACGGACGCGTAGTCGTATCCGGCCCCGGGGTCGAGAATCACGAACCCCGTAATGCTTCCGGGCTTGTTGGACTGCGAGTTGACGGTCAGGTAGCCCGTGGCCTGACGGGCGCCGGGGCCGGCAGGCGGGGTCGGGAAGGTCACCGTCGGATATCCGTCCTGCGGCAGCACGAGCGCCTGGGCCCGGGCGCCGCTGCCCGGGCCGTTAAACGTGATCTGAGGCTCCGTCACGTACCCCGCGCCCGGATCGATCACGACGATGCCCTGCACGGCGCCGGTCGTCTGGTCAACGGCGCCGATGAACCCCGTGGCCTGCCTCGCACCGGGCACATTCGGCGGCGCCGAGAACGTCACGTTGAGGTTGTACTTGTTGCCCTGCGTGTATCCGCTGCCACCGCTGGTGACCCAGGCGCCCGTGCTGTAGCCTTCGCCGAGACCGGCCCCGAAGAAGGCATGGCTGCCGGTGCCCACGGCGTCGGTGTCGATCGCCCCCGTTCCCATCACGGCATAGCCCTGCGCCGCCGTGCCGATCGGCGCGCTTGTCGGCTTGCCATCGACGGTGGGCGTGTTGAACGTGATCGCTGGTGGCTGGCCCGCGGTGAACCGGGCGACGGTGTTGGGCGCGTCGAGAATCGGCGTGTTCACGCCGTCGATGTTGATCATCGTGTCGGGCCGGATGGCCGACCCCGGCCCGGGCAGGTAGTGGTTCTCGCCGAACCAGTAGTTCTCGGTGTAGGCCACCATTGGGCCCGGGCTGTACTGCAGCCATGCGGTCTGGGCGTACTTGATGATGCCGAACTGGTAGCCGGGGGCCTGGGCCGACGACCAGGTCGCCGGGCTGGTCGCCTGCTGGTCGGTGAACGCGAGGCTCGGCATGCTGCCGACCGCCGGCAGGGCCGTGCCGCCGGGGGCGGGGGCCGTCGTGCCCGGCATGAAATGGTTCCACAGCCACTTCGTGTATCCATAGCCGGCTACCGGCCAGCCATTGTTCTGGCTCGCGCTCCACGTCCAGGAGTTGTCGGGCTGGGTCTGGTTGGGCGTGGTCGGATCGTAGAGGTCGCCGGCCGCCGCCGGAGCCCCGCCGAATCCGTAATACGTGTCCGTTTCGAAGGCGCCGGCCCCCTCGCCGTCGGCCTGGTAGTGCGTGATGAACTTGGTGCCCCCCTTCTGCAGCTGGACGGCGTTGATCGCGTTCACCATCTGGAACGACTGATACATGTTGTTCTTGGGAGGGCTGTTCGCAGAGCCGTCGGTGGTGAGATTGTTCCCGGCGAAGTTGTGCTGGTCATAGATGGTCCAGGGATTGGCCACGTCGAGGTAGGCGATGGCCCCCACCTCCACGCCGGCCGGCAGTTTGTCGAGCAGATCGGTCACGATCCAGGGTACGCCGTTTGTGCCCTTGGCTGGATCGAGATAGGCGTAATAGTTCTTCGTGTCGGCGCTGTAGTCGCCGATGTTGATGTAGCAGACGCTGGCGCCGCTGTTCGTGACGAAGTTCACATAGTCTTGGGCCCAAGCCGCGAACTTCTCCTCGCCGGTGGCGTAGCCGAGGGTCGTGTCGGCGGCGAAGGAGATATCCTGGCCGAAGTGGGAAACCTGGATCTTGGGCAGGAGTGCCGGAGGCGGCGCGGCAGTGTCCACCAGGGGTGAAGCCGACATGGCCAGCCGCTCCTCGAGGCGTTCGAAGCGGGGAGCGGAACGGCGGGTCCTGGACGAACGGGACATGTGGGCCTCGGCTGACATGCGAGAAGAGTGCGACTGCGGAAAAAAGCCCCATTGAACCAGACTTTCACGGCCGGGGCAAACACTCGGTCAGTGGCGGCGCAGGAGCCTCAAAACAGTCGCCATGCGCGTCGTGTCGGAGACTCGTGGCCCCCGAAACAGGCCGTTCGTTCAGTTGCCGATGAACTTCCGTTCCAGGTTGGCAAGTACCTTGGCGATCTCCAGTGACTGCCCGCCGGGCTGGGTGCGGGCCGCCTCCACGCAGCGCCGCAGGTCGGCGACGATGCCGCGGATCTCGGGGTCACGGTAGAAGGACTGAAACCAGAGCACGGCCACACGCCGCTCGCCCGCGCTGACGGGGACCACCTCGTGGACGGACGTCGTGGGGTAGGCGAAGGCCTGGCCGGCGGCGGGTTTCACCAGTCGCCGACCCCCATCCGGTTCGTGGAGGCAGAGTTCGCCCCCCGCGTAGGAATCGGGGTTCGCCAGGAACACGGTCATCGAGATGTCCTGCCGCATCGGCGGCATGCCGGCCATCACGGCGTCGACGTGAGGCCCGTAGCCGTCGCCAGGCAGATAGCGGGCATAGATCGGCGGCGAGCAGGCGCTGGGCGAAAAGGAGTCACGGAACCCCCGGCAACGCCGCAGGGCCCCGTCGAGAATCGAGTCGAGCGCGGCGACCTGGGGCCAGCGCCGCGACACCTGCCGGTTGGCCTTCACGTCGGCCGCACTCCCCGCGGCCGTGGCCCGGCCGTCGTCGTACTCGGCCACGTCCATGAGCCGGTTCATCTCGGCGACTTCGGCGGGCATGAGCAGGTTGGGAATGGCGAGCATGGCTGCGCTCCACGATGCGGTGTCAGCGGTCGACGAGTTCCAGTTCGATCCACGTCGTGGGGTCGCTGTCCCAGGGGAACTCGGGCGGGGCGAACGAGGGCACGCGGCCCAGCCTGCGGTCGACGAGTGCGGCGCAGAAGCCGAGCCGGGGGATCTCGGCCGGATCCCAGCCGGGCAGGGCGGCGGCCCGCAGAAAGGCCTCGACGGTCCAGCCGTCGGCCGCGATGCGCGACTCGATCGAGACCGCTCCCTCCGGCAGTTCCGCCGCAGGTTCGCTCGTGCGCGGAATGGCTGCCGCCACGGCCACAGGCTTGTCGGCGAGGCGGCCTCCACCCGTCGGCAGCAGTGCCAGCCGGCGGCACCAGCGGCCCGCGCGGTGGCTCTCCCCCGTGGGCCGCGTGGCGATCCAGAGGTGCAGGCCATCGCTGTCCTCGGGCCGCGTGGGCTGGCACCACCGGCCCGCACCCACGCCCCGTGCCGTGCCGCGGACGGCGAGGCCGTCGGCGTTCCACGCCAGCGTGAGTTCGAGCACGTCGGGCACGCCGGCCACCAGGGCGAATGACGGCAGGCGACAGGCATCGTCGAGGCCCCAGGCCGCCGGCGGCCAGAGCACGTCGCGCTTCCGGCAGGGCAGCCGCAGCCTGAACGGTGAGGCCGGGTTGACGAGTGGGCTCATGGGGCGGCTGGTCCGTGCTGGGGATCGTCCGCGGGCCCGCGACGCAGTTCGTGCAAGGTGTGTCGGACCTGCTCCCGGGTGCCGACGGCCGTGTAGACGACGTAGCGATAGCTGCCCGGCGGCAATCCCGCTGCGTCGCGTTCACGGAATACGCAGTTCCACTTGGAGACCCGCGCCTCGGGAAAGAAGAACCGGCCATACCCTGCAGGCCGTCCTGCGGTGTGTGACGTGGTCGGCGAGTAGGCGCCCATGGCATGAGACCCGTCCCCGGTCGAAAGAATGACCGGCAGCGGCTGCTCGCCCGGGCCCGGGCCGATCTCCGTGAGCGTGCCGTCCTCCCGCAGGCCGTGAGGGGTGTCGAACACCGCGGGCATGTAGCCCGTCAGCGTTTCGAACGTGCCCTGCCGATGCCGTTCGTCGGCGGGCAGCGTGAACGTGATCACGTGGCGGATGGCGTGCTCGAGGCCAGGCATGCCGATGTGGACTTCCTTGTGCAGCAGGTGGTTTGACAGGGCGGTCGCGTTGAGCGCGGGATGACCGCCGCTCGACTGCCCCGGCCGCAGCCAGAATGCCATCTGCGCGACCGTGGCCAGATCGCGGCCGGAGGCGGACAGCCAGAGCAGGCGGCTCGTGCTCGTGGGGCCGGCCATGTCGCGCTCGCAGCCAGCCTCGGTGGGATTGAACGTCTCGGGATGGAAGCGGCCGTCCACGTCGAGGTTCGAGGCGCTCTGCACCTGCCGACCGTGGTCGTGCGAGTCGACGAACTCGCGTCCGCCCCAGGTCAGGGAATGGATGGCGCCGGCCACGCGGGACGTGGTCGTGACCACGATTTCAGAGCCCCCGGCGCTCCCCCGGATGACGGCGTCGCCGCAGACTTCGCCGCCCCAGGCGACTGCGACGCGGGCTGCCACGAGGGCGGTCCATGCCGCCGGCCACCATGATCGCGGGCGGGCGACGTAGTGCCGGTCCATCGGAGAGCTCGTGGGTGGCGCGGGGGGCGAAAATCGCGATCTATACTACATGGGTCGGCGCGGGCCCGTGGCCGGGTGCGAGCGGCGGCCAGAGCCCCCGGAGGGATGACCGGCAATGCGCGTGCTCGAACTGGCCAGCGAGGCCGTGCCATTTGCCAAGACGGGCGGCCTGGCCGACGTCGCCGGGGCCCTGCCCGAGGCGCTGGCGCGGCTGGGCTGCCAGGCCACGCTGGTGATTCCCGCCTACCGCGAGGCCCTGGCCTCCGGACTGCCCATAGAGTCTGCCGAGATGGCCTTCGAGGTGCCGATCGGCACACGGCGGCCTGTGGCCCGGATCCTGCGTTGCACGCCGCCGGGTGGCCGGGTCGACGTGATCCTGATCGCCAACGACGATCTCTTCGACCGCCCCACGCTGTACGGCGGTGCGCGGGATTACCCCGACAATGCCGAGCGGTACATCTTCTTCTCCCGCGCGGCGCTCGAGTGGGCGAGCCGGCAGCAACGGCCGTTCGACCTCGTGCACTGCCACGACTGGCAGACCGGTCTCGTGCCCGCGTATCAGAAGCTGCTCCACGCGTCGTCCCCGGCGCTGGCTGGCGCCCGCACGGTGATGACGATCCACAACATGGCCTACCAGGGGCTGTTCTGGCACTGGGACATGCTGCTCACGGGGCTCGACTGGAAGTACTTCAACTGGCAGCAGATGGAGTTTTACAACCAGCTCAACCTGCTCAAGACCGGCCTCGTGTTCGCCGATGCGATCAGCACCGTGAGTCCGACCTACGCCCGGGAGATTCAGCGTGCTCCCGGTGGCTGCGGTCTGGAAGGGGTGCTCGCGGCCCGCAGCGACGTGCTCAGCGGCATCGTCAACGGCATCGACACCGAGACCTGGAACCCGGCCAGCGACCGGCACATACCCCGGCACTACGGCGAGCAGGATTTCGACGACGGCAAGTACGCCGCCCGCGTGGCCCTCGCCGCCCGCCTCGGCCATGCCGCTCCCGACGCCCGGCCGCTGGTGGCCTTCGTGGGCCGGCTCGTGGGCCAGAAGGGCGTGGAGCTGATCATCGAGGTGCTGGGCCGCATGGCCGGCGCGGGCCGGGCCCACTTCATGATCCTGGGCAGTGGCGAAGCGGCCTACGAGCAGGAACTGCAGCGCCTGGCGGCCTCGTTTCCCGGGACCGTCGACGTGGTGATCGGCTACGACGAGGGGCTCGCCCACCTCGTGCAGGCGGCGGCCGACATCACGCTCGTGCCCAGCCTCTTCGAGCCCTGTGGACTCACGCAACTCTACGCGCAGCGCTATGGATCGATCCCGCTGGTTCGCGCCACTGGCGGACTGGTCGACACCGTCGTCGACACGACGCCGGAGACGCTGCACGACGCCTCGGCGAGCGGCTTCGTGTTCGAGGGCTTCGCCGCCTCGGCGCTGGAGCACGCCCTGGAGCGGGCCTTGGCCCTGCACGCAAACCGTCCCGCCTGGCAGGGGCTGGTGCGGCATGTGATGCGGCTCGACTGCTCGTGGGCGGCCAGCGCGCGGGACTACCTGCGTCTTTTCGAACGCACGCTGGCGGCGCCGCCGGCCCCCGTCGTTTGACACCGTCGCCGACCGGGCGTGCGCGGGCAGGCACACCCACGGGGACGACGGGCAGGATGCAGGACGGCCGTCCTTCGCGGCGTTGGCGCTCGAATCCCGCCTGGTGGGTCTGCGGGGCGACAGGTATCGACCAGAAGGTTGCCTTCGGGCGTGGCGGAGGGTTCAATACCTCAGCATTCTTCGATCGCCTTCTGCTCCGCAGGGGGGCAACGACGTCAACAGTTATGTCTGCCGAACCTGTCTTCGTGTCGGGTCGGAAGTCCGCAGCTCGCGGCCGCAGGTTGGCCTGTGGCTTGTGCTGTGAGCGACTGGAAGGGCGGATTGCTCTGGCCGGCCTGGTGGACATGGCCGCTTCCACGCAGCCGGCAGGCGACGTGGCAGCGGAAGTCATGACGCAGGAGGGCAGATTCGGCGATCTGACCTATGTGGTGACGTCCGGAACGGTGACGATCTCGGGCTTTTATGCCGGCGCTACGAAGGTTCGCATCCCAAGCACGATCGACCGGCTTCCCGTCACGGCCATCGGGGCCTGGGCCTTCTTCGGACACCGCGGCATCGAGGCGGTCGTGATGCCCGATAGCGTGCGCATGATCGGGGACAACGCATTCCTCGAGTGCTCAGCGCTGCGTGAAATGAGACTTCCCAGGCAGTTGGTCAGCATCGGCAGTGATGCGTTCCGGTCGTGCGAGAGCCTGGTGAGTATCTCGCTGCCGCAGCGGATGACGTCCATCGGGCGGGGAGCCTTCGCGGGCTGCCACAGTCTGACGGAAGTGAAGTTGCCACGCGGCATCACATTCCTCGACGTCGGTGTCTTTTACGGTTGCACGGGCCTGCTACGCATCAGATACCCAAGTCGGTTCAGTGGCATTGGCGACTACGCATTCTACGGATGTAGTCGCATCACAACGCTGCCCGTGCCGGCCACCGTCACAAGCCTCGGCAGCCATGCATTTGCCGAGTGCATCGGACTGCGGCACGTGTCCATCCCGGGGACCGTGCAGACCATCGGTGATGGTTTGTTTCGGGGCTGCACCGGTCTGACGACGGCAATTCTCGGAACCGGTGTCAGGAGCATCAGCGACAGCATGTTCTCAGGCTGCAGCAACCTGCAGAGTGTGGCGATCCCCCGGACCGTGACGAGCATCGGCCCCATCGCCTTCTATGCCTGCGCCGGACTGACGCAGATGACGATTCCGGATGGTGTGACATCCATCGGACTGGGCTCATTTCTGGATTGCACCGCCCTCGCCGTCATCGATTTTCAGGGGGCGCCGCCGGCACTCGAGGGCACGCTCGCAGCGCCAGTGTCGACGGTCGCCAGGTTCGCGGCCAGCAACACCGCGTGGGCGCCGTACATCGCATCGACCTTTGGGGGCGTGGAGACGAGGGCCGTGTCCGTGCCCCAGGCGCCCACGGGGGTCACCGTCGGGAGCAACCGCCGGTGGGTGGCCCTGCAGTGGATCGCTCCGCAGGTTGACGGGGGGGCGCCCATCACCGACTACATCATCCAAGTGAGTGCAAACGGGAGCGCGACGTGGAAGACCGTAAACGACGGTGTCGGCACGGCGACGTCGGCCACGGTGAGGAGGCCGGCGGTTGGCAGGTCCAGCGTGTTCCGTGTCGCCGCAGTGAACGCCTTCGGCGCCGGCGCCTTCTCGATTGCATCGGTGCCGAAAACGCCACCACGTTGATGGCCCCGGACCACGTCGGCCCCGCGGTGCGTGCCCGGTCGACTGTTCGCAGGAGGCGGATTCCTGCAATCCGCAGGCGGCGGAGCTGGACAGTCGCGACGGCCGGCGGCGTGAGCGATGGCAGGCTGGGCGATCTGTGGGCGACGGCGCCGTGCCCTCGAGCACAGACTGCATGCCCCGGTGGCCTCACGACCGATACATCTGGTCATGCAGCGAGCCATCGTCATCGTCGTCCTCGTCGGCAGCCTCGCGGCCGGGGCCGTGGCAGCCCGGGCCGGCGGTCATGGCGGCCGCTGCGGCAATGCCGCTTTCGCCACGACGCCGTGCGGCGACCTGGGCTGCGGCCCGAAGGTCTACGGCCCCTTTCACGAACCGATCGGCCCCCGCGACCCCTGCGATGCCTGTGCCCGCTGGCGGGGCTGCAACGGGGCTGGCGGCGGGCTCGACATGCTCACGCCCTGGCAACTGCCGCCGGGCCGCGGCTTCCAGCCGCCGTCCGCGTGCGGCTACGCGTCCCGCGGCTGCGGCTCCTGCGCCGGCGGCTGCCGGCACTGGTTTCCGACCTTCTGGTGACGCTCCGCGGCCAGGGCGGCCGCGAAGGTGATCTCGTCACCGCGGTCGCGGCAGGCGCGGCCGAGGCTTTGCCAGTCGCCAGCCGCCGCCGCCAGTTCCACCAGCGAAGGCAGCATGCCCGTGGTGTGCATGATGCCCGGCATGCCGCCGTCTCGCGGCTGGGCGAGTGCAGCCGCGAGTGCCTCGGCGGGCCGCCCCAGCCGCCAGAGCAAGAGCACGAGCACGTCCGCCGGCAGCGAGTCACCCGCGTCCGCGAGCGCAGCGGCACGGCGGAAGTGGGTCACGGCCTCCGCCACGTCGTGCCCCAGCTGGGCTGCGAAGAACAGCCGCGAGGCCAGGCCCACGTCCTCGAAGGGCGGCTCACCCGGATACACGATCTCGGCCGGCAGCCGGCAGGCGTAGCAGGCCAGTTCCCAGGCGCGAGACAGCGTCGGCTCGTCGCTGCAGACCCGCGCGATGCGCAGTACCGACTGCAGGTGCGACACGTCGCAGTGCAGGCCAGGACCGGCGCCCGCCGCGTCAGCGGCCGTGAGCCGGTCCAGAATCGGCGTGCT
>QWPN01000132.1 GCA_003671185.1 Planctomycetota bacterium | reverse complement strand
GGTCAACTACAACGGCGCCGACATCACGGCCAAGGAGATCGAGCCGATCGTGGTGTCGAGCGACCCCAACTTCCGGCCCACCGACGTGGAGATCGGCGGCGACGGCGCGGTCTACGTCTCCGACTGGGCTAACGCGATCATCGGCCACATGCAGCACAACATGCGCGACCCCAATCGCGACCACTCACACGGCCGCGTCTACCGGGTGACCGCCAAGGACCGGCCCCTGCTCGAGCCGGTGAAGCTCAAGGGCAAGCCGATCGCCGACGTCTGCCGAATGGCCTTCTTCGCCAAGGAGAACAGCACCCGGTACCGGGGCCGGCTCGAACTCAGCGGCCGACCGACGGCCGATGTGACCGCCGCCGTGACGTCGTGGGCGAGCAGCCTCGACCCGGCGAAACCGGCCGACGCCCAGGCGCTGCTCGAATGCCTGTGGGTGTTCGAGGAGCACCGCGTGCCCAACGGCGAACTGCTGAAGCGCGTATTCGCGGCCGCCGAGCCCCGCGTCCGGGCCGCCGCCATCCGCACACTCGGCCACTGGGGCACGCAGGTCAAGGACTGGGAGGCCCTGCTCGTCGCCGCCGCCCGGGATACGGCGCCGCTCGTGCGGGCCGAGGCCGTCAAGGCCGCGGTGTCTTTCCAGGGACTGCCCGCCGCCGAGGCGGTCTTCGAGGCCGCCAACCGCCCCACCGATCCCGAACTCGACACGGTGCTCAACTACGCCCGCGGGAAGATCAACGTCGACAAGATGGTGCAGGACGCGCTGGCCACCGGGGAGCCGCTCTCCAAGGCGGCGCAGATGTACGCCCTGCGCAACGCCAGCGTCGAGGACCTGCTCAAGCAGCCGCGCAGCGAGGCGATCTGCGAGGCGATCTTGAACCGCCCCAACGCGTCCACCGCCGCCGTCCGCGAGGCGCTCGCCGGCCTGGCCGAACTCCGCAAGACCAGCTCCCTGCCGCTGCTCGTCGACCTGATCGAGCAGCGCGATGCCGCCGGGCAGGCCGAGCCCGCCGAGCGGCTCGGACTGCTGCTCGTCGAGCAGCCCGCCGCCGACCTGAAGAAGATGCAGCCGCGAATCGAGCGGCTGGCCGAGAAGGCGGCCGCGGCCCGCGTCCGCCAACTCGCCTACGCCGCCTGGATCGGGGCCGACGGCTCCGGCGACGCCGCGTTCCTGGCCGCCTCGCGCGACAAGGCGCAGTTGCGCAACCTGCTGGCGGCGGTGCCGGCCGTCTCCGACGACAAGCTTCGTAGCGGACTGTACGCGGCCGTACGGCCGTTGATGTTCGAACTGCCGCCGGGACTCGAGGCCGAGCCGGCTGGCAGCGGGCCGCTGCAGACCGGCCTCCGCGTTGAGGTCTTCGCCCCCAGTCCCGGCAACGTGGCTGTGGAGAACCTGGCCAAGCTCGAGCCTCGGGCGACGGGCGTCGTCACCCACATCGGCCTCGACGTCCCGCAGCGTGTCCCGGGCGACAACTACGCGCTGAAGTTCTCGGGCATGCTGCTCGTGCCCAAGGCCGGGACGTACACCTTCTTCCTCGCTTCCGACGACGGCTCGCGGCTCTACGTCGACGACCGGCTCGTGATCGACAACGACCGCCGCCAGGGCATGACCGAGAAGAGTGGCGGCGCTGAACTCTCGGCCGGCGCCCATCCCTTCGTGGTCAGCTACTTCAACGCCGCCGGAGGCGAGGGGCTCGAGGTCTCCTGGTCCGGTCCCGACCTCCCCCGGCAGAAGATCGCCCCGGACCGCCTGGCGGTGTCGGGCGGCATGGACACGATCCACGACGTGGCGATCCGCTCGCTGGCCGCCATCCCGGGCCACGAGGCGGAGAAGTTCACCGACCTCGCCGCGCTGGTGAAGGCCGACCGCCACCGTGGCGCCGCGATCGCCGCGCTGGCCGCGATCCCCGCGTCGCACTGGGCCGCCAAGGAGGTGCCGGAACTGGCCGACAACATCGTCGGCTACCTGAGCAGCATGCCGGCCGCCTTCCGCACGTCCGGTCCGGCGCTCGAAGCCGTAGCCTTCACCAAGGCGCTGGCCGCCACGCTGCCCGCCGAGCGGACCAAGGCGATCGCCGAGCGACTGGAGAACCTCGACGTGCGCGTGATCGCCATCGGCACCATCGTGGAACGGATGATCTACGACAAGGAAAGCCTGGCCGTGCAGGCGGGCAAGCCGGTGGAGTTCCGCTTCTCGAACACCGACAACATGCCGCACAACTT
The DNA here is from genome assembly GCA_003671185.1 of Planctomycetota bacterium. Classification (GTDB taxonomy): domain Bacteria; phylum Planctomycetota; class Planctomycetia; order Pirellulales; family UBA1268; genus QWPN01. The sequence goes on along the minus strand of QWPN01000132.1, from coordinate 21,503 downwards.
CGTGATCGTGCGGCCGGGTGCCCTGGAGGAAATCGGCCTGGCCGCCGAGGCCACGGCCCGGGACGCCGACGCCAAGGATCGGCACTACGTCCCCCGCTCCGACAAGGTGCTCGTCGCCAGCCGGCTGCTGGAGCCGGGCCAGACGCAGACCCTGTCGTTCGAGGTGCCGCGCGAGCCGGGCATCTATCCCTACGTCTGCACCTATCCCGGCCACTGGCGGCGCATGTTCGGCGCGCTCTACGTGGTGGAGGATCTCGACAGCTACCAAGCCAACCCCGAGGCGTACCTGGCCGACCATCCACTGCAACTCAAGGACGAACTGCTGGCGTCGGTGGGCCGCAACACCGAGTGGGTCTACGAGGACCTGATCTCGAGCCTCAAGCCGCTGCCGCCCGGTCGTTCGTTCGAGGTCGGCCGCCGGCTGTTCACCGCGGCCAATTGCGCGGGCTGCCACAAGCTGGGCAACGAGGGCCGCGAACTGGGTCCCAACCTGGCCGGCCTCGAGCCCCAGAAGCACACGGCCGAGCACATCCTCAAGTCGCTCTGCGAACCCTCGCAGGAGATTGCCGCGAAATACCAGTCACACGTCTTCGTGCTCGACTCGGGGAAGGTGGTGACCGGGATGATCGTGGAGGAGACGCCGACGGAGGTGAGGGTGATGGTCGACCCGCTGGCCCGCTGCGAGCCAGCGGTCGTCCGCAAGGACGAGGTCGACGAACAGACGAAGTCGCCGGTGTCGATCATGCCCAAGGGCCTGCTCAACAAGTTGTCGCGGGAGGAGATCCTCGACCTGATGGCCTATCTGCTGGCCCGCGGTGACGCCAAGCACCAGCTCTTCGATGCCTCCAAGGCCGGCACGCCCTGACCGCGCCGCCCACCCAGTCGCATGCCCCCCAGCCGTCGTCCACCGCCGCGCGAGGTCGCCCCGAGCCGCCGGCGGGCGTGGATCGTAGCGGCAGCGCTCGTGCTCGTGGCGACAGCTGCGGCACTGCTGCTGCGACGCGGACCCGACCGGCTGGCCGAGATCCGGGCGTTGCAGCAGGCGGCGCTGGCGGAGGGAACCGCACCGGCGGCCGACCTGGGCCGCATCATCCGCAACGCCGATCGCATGAGCCGCGAGCAACTCCGCGCGGTCCGCGACGAACTGGTGGCCGACTGGCGCCAACGCTACCGCGAGGGCGTGGACCGCTATCTGGCGGCGCCTGCTGCCGACAAGACCGCGCTCCTCGACGAGCAGATCGATCGCATGAACGCCGTGTGTGCCCTGCTCGACGCGCTCAATCCGACGGCCAATCCCGGCCGCCACCCCCGGCTGCCCCGTCCTGACGGCGACAGTGGCCCGGCGGCAACCACCTATCAGCAGGCGCTCGCCACCCGGGCCGGCCAGCGTCGGGTGAGGCTGCCGACATTCCGCTGAAGTCCTGACCGCATGGCCGCCCCGGCGCGGGCTGCCCGTTATGATCGGCAGATGGCCGCCCTGGCGGCCCCAGGCACCAGAAGCGAGACCCGCGTGGAACGCCACCCATCCAGCCGCTCGGCACTGATCGTCCTGCTCCTCGCCGCTGCCGCCCTGCCGGTGGTCGGAGCCGACGATGCCGGGCCTGGCTACCGCACCCGCGAGGTCGCGGGCTGGACGGTGCACGTCGGCGAGGACCTGATCGCCGGCCAGAAGGCCGATCTCGACGTGGCGCTGGCGCTCCTCGACAAGCAACTCGCCGAAGTCGTCAAGGTGGTGCCGGCCCCTGCCGTGGCCGAACTCCGCAAGACGCCGCTCTGGTTCTCGCCGGAGTACCCCGGCGTGCCCCCCCGGGCGGAGTTTCATCCCGACGGCGGCTGGCTGCGCAGGAACGGCCGCAATCCCGACATGGCCAAGGCCGTCGAGTTCACCAACGTGCGGATCTTCGCCAAAGAGACCGACCGCATGCCCAACTTCGTGCTCCACGAACTGGCCCATGCCTATCACTTCCGCGTGCTGGGCCGGGACCGGGCCGACGTCATCGCCGCCTTCGAACGCGCCAAGGCCGCGAACCTCTACGGCCGCGTCGAGCGACACCACGGCAACGGCCGGCCGAACACGTTCGAGGCCGCCTACGCCATGACCGATCCCGCCGAGTACTTCGCGGAGACGACGGAGGCGTATTTTTCCCGCAACGACTTCTTTCCCTTCACCCGCGAGGAACTGCGGGCCCACGACCCGCGCATGTTCGCCGTGCTGGAGGAGGCCTGGGGCGCGAAGCCGGCACCCGCGCCGGCGGCTCGGGAAGCAGCCGGGACCCCGGCAGGGGAGGCGGCCCTGGCGGCCTATGAGAAGACGATCAAGCCGCTGCTCGCCGCCCGCTGCCAGGCCTGCCACGGGGCACTCAAGCAGGAGTCGGGGCTGCGACTCGACACGGCTGTCTCGCTTCGCGCCGGCGGCGAGTCAGGGCCGGCGCTGGTGACGGGCGATTCTGCCGCCAGCCTGATCCTGGCCCGGGTCAGCGACCCCGATCCCGCCACCCGCATGCCACCCGAGGGCGAGGCCGAACCGCTGGGCAGCGCCGAGGTGGCGGCGCTGGCGGCATGGATCGACGCCGGCGCGCCCGCACCGGCCGACGAACAACCCGAGCCCGACCCCCGGCAGCACTGGGCCTTCCAGCCCTGCCTGCGGCCAGATGTGCCCGCGGTCTCACTTCCCGCCTGGCAGGGCCGGGTACGGAACCCCGTCGACTCCTTCCTGGCCCATGACCACGAGCGACACGGGCTCGTGCCCCAGCCCGAGGCCCCGCGCCACGTGCTGGTGCGCCGACTGTACCTCGACCTCGTCGGCCTGCCACCCGCGCCCGAGGACCTGTCCGCACTCGTGGCCGACGACGCGCCCGACTGGTACGAGCGGCTCGTCGACCGGCTGCTGGCCGATCCGCGGCACGGCGAGCGCTGGGGCCGGCACTGGATGGACATCTGGCGCTACAGCGACTGGTGGGGGTTGGGTGACGAGCACCGCAACAGCCAGAAGCACATCTGGCACTTTCGGGACTGGATCGTCGAATCGCTCAACGCGGACGTGCCCTATGACGAGATGCTGCGACAGATGCTGGCCGCCGACGAGTTCTATCCCGATGACCCGGCCCGTCTGCGCGCCACCGGCTTCCTGGCCCGCAACTGGTTCAGCTGGAACCGCACGCAGTGGCTCGACGAGACGGTCGAGCACGTGGGCAAGGGTCTGCTCGGCCTGACGCTCAACTGCTCCAAGTGCCACGACCACAAATACGACCCCATCCGACAGCAGGACTTCTACGCCATGCGGGCCTTCTTCGAACCGCATCACGTGCGGCTCGACGTCGTGCCGGGCGAACCAGACGTGGTCCGCGACGGCATCCCCCGCGTCTTCGACGCCTGGCCCGACAGTCCCACCTACCTGTTCGTGCGCGGAGAGGAATCGAAGGCCGACACCTCGAGGTCGATTCCCCCGGGAGTGCCGCAGGCGCTCCAGTTCTACGAGTTGACGATCGAGCCGGTGTCCCTGCCCAAGGCGGCCTGGCAGCCGGCCCGACAGCCCTGGGTGATCGAGACGCACCTGGCCGCGGCGCGCCGGGTGCTCGCCGACGCACGGCAGGCCCTGGAGCAGGCCGCACCCGACGACGTGGCCACGCGCAGGCTGGGCGTCGAGGTGGCCGCGGCCGAACTCGACGCCGTCGAGCGGCGCGCCGAGGCCACGCGCGCCGCGTGGGCCGCGGAGGACGATCCGACCGCAGCTCACGCGGCCCCCGGCGCCGTGGAGCGTGCGGCTGCGGCGGTCCGCGCCGAACGGGAGGTGGTGGTCGCCAAGGCCCGGCAGGCGCTGACGATCGCTGAGGGCAAGCAGGCGGCGGCGACCGGCAAGCCTGGCGACGGCAAGGAACTGCAGGCCGCCCGGGACGCGCTGGCCAAGGCCGAGCAGGCGGCAACGGCCAAACCCGATGGCCGGTTCACGCCGTTCGTGGGAGCCACGTGGTCGGCCACCCGCTTCAGAGGATCGGCGGGCAACGATCCCGCGCCGCCGTTTCTGGCCACGAGCACCGGCCGGCGCCGGGCACTGGCGAGTTGGATCACCGACCGCCGCAATCCGCTCACCGCCCGCGTGGCCGTCAATCACCTGTGGATGCGGCACATGGGCAGGCCGCTGGTGACCACGACGTTCGACTTCGGCCGCAAGGGGAACGCCCCCGTGAATCCCGCCCTGCTCGACTGGCTGGCGTGCGAGTTGATGGAGGGCGGCCCCGGTGGCTCCCCCTGGGGCATGAAGCACCTGCACCGGCTCATCGTCACGTCCGCCGCCTACCGCATGACCTCCTCGACGCGGGCTGCCGGCGCGAACGTGCGTGTCGACCCCGACAACCGGCTGCTCTGGCGTCGCGACGCGATCCGCCTCGAGGCCGAGGTGATCCGCGACTGCATGCTGGCGCTGGCCGGCACGCTCGATCCCACCATGGGCGGGCCGCCCGTGCCCGCCGACCAGCAGCCGCAATCGCGTCGCCGCAGCCTCTACTTCTTCCACTCCAGCGTCGATCGCAACACCCTGCTCAAGACGTTCGACGTGGCTGACGTCAAGGAGTGCTACGAGCGCGACCGGAGCATCGTGCCGCAGCAGGCCCTGGCGCTGGCCAACGCGGCGCTCGTGCACGATGCGGCCGGACGCATCGCCGCGCGACTGGCCGGCGGCGACGACGCGGCGTTCGTCGAGCGGGTCTTCCTCGCCGTGCTCGGCCGGGCGCCGGCCGACGCCGAACGCGCCGCCTGCGGCGAGTCACTCGACGCCTGGCGGAAGCTGGGCCGTGACGGCGTGCCCGCCGCGGACGACCCAGCCCGCGTGCTGGTGGCCTGGGCGCTGCTCAACCACAACGACTTCGTCACCGTGCGCTGATGTCCGCCATGCCCAGCCACTCCTGCTGCGACGCGACCATGCCGGCCTGCGGCTGCCGCCCGGCACGTCCGCGGCGCGCCTTCCTCGCCGACCTGGGCATGGGGTTCACGGGCCTGGCGCTCGCGGCGCTGCTCGACCGTGACGGCCGGGCCGCCTCGGCCGCCTGGACACCGCCCGACGGCAGGCCGCACTTTGCGCCGCGTGCCAAGAGCGTGATCTGGCTGTTCATGAACGGCGGCGTCAGCCACATGGAGAGCTTCGACCCCAAGCCGATGATCACGAGGTACGGCGGCAAGACCATCAAGGAGACCCCCTACGCCGCCGTGCAGGACCCAGAGAAACTCGCGCTCGAACGGGCCATGACCAAGGATGCCAACGGTCAGCAGCGCGACGTGCTCTACCCCCTCCAGGTCGGCTTCCGCAAGCACGGCCACAGCGGCATCGAGGTCAGCGACTGGTTCCCGCACATCGCCCGCAACGTCGACCGCATCTCTGTGGTGCGGTCGATGTGGACGACCGACAGCAACCACATGGCGCAGACCCAGTTTCACACGGGGCGGAACCTGCTCGACGGCGAGTTCCCCACGCTGGGCGGCTGGGTGCACTACGGTCTGGGGTCGCTCAACGAGAACCTGCCGCAGTTCATCTCCATGGGCACGCGGGAATACTGGAATCGCAAGGACGGCCTCTACCTGGGGCCGGCCCACGACGCGGTGCCGCTGCGCGTCGACCCGCGGAACCCACTCGACTACGGAACGCCCGAGCGATCGTTCTCGCCCCGGGCCCAGGCGGTGGGCTACGACCTGGTGGAGCGGCTGGGGGCCCTGAGCGGCGTGGAATACCCCGACGACCCCGCCACCGCGGCCCGCATCGCCTCCTACGAACTGGCCTTCCGCATGCAGCACAGCGTTCCCGAGGCGATCGAGTTCGCCGCGGAGACCGAGGAGACGAAGCGGCTCTACGGCCTCGACCTGCCGCACTGCCGCGAATTCGCCGCGCAGTTGCTGGCGGCCAGGCGGCTCGTGGAACGCGGCGTGCGCTTCATCCAGATCCAGCACGGCGGGGGCGGGGCCGGCGCCTGGGACGCCCACAGCGGCCTCAAGTCCAACCACGAGAAACTGGCGCTGGCGGTCGACCAGCCGATCGGCGGCCTGCTCCACGACCTCGCCCGCCGCGGCCTGCTCGACGAGACGCTCGTGGTCTTCGCCACCGAGTTCGGCCGCACGCCCGGATCGCAGGGGGCCGACGGCCGCGACCATCACCCGTTCGCCTTCTCGGTGTGGCTGGCCGGCGGCGGCATCAAGGGGGGCCACGTGCACGGCGCCACCGACGAACTGGGTTTTCACGGGGTGGAGGACCGGCACTACGTCACTGACATCCATGCCACCATCCTCACGCTCTTGGGGCTCGACTCGCACCGGCTGGAGGTGCCGGGGCGAAAGCGGCTGGCGATCGACCACGGCACGCCCATCGTCGACATCATCGCCTGACAGGCCCGTGCGACCGGGGGGGGCGTGCAGCGGCCCTGCAACGCGGATAGCATCCACGTCCGGTGGCGATCGCGGGTTTCGTGGAACGTGAGGCGGCCTCGTTTCCATGGCTGCGGCGGCCCCAGGTGCAACCATGCTCGTCAGCATCTTCAACGACGTGCTCGGGCCCGTGATGCGCGGGCCGTCGAGCTCGCACTGCGCGGCGGCCCTGCGCATCGGCAGGCTGGCCCGCGACCTGCTCGGCGGCGACGTGCGGGACGTGCTCGTGGAATTCGATCGCGCCGGCTCGCTGCCCACTACGCACGACAGCCAGGGTTCCGACATGGGGCTGTTTGGCGGCCTGCTCGGCTGGGACGCGGCCGACGAGCGGCTGCCGGGATCGCTGCAGACCTTCGTCGACGGCGGGGGCCGATACCGGATCGAGACGGTGGACGCCGGCGATCCGCATCCCAACACCTACCGGCTCACCGTCGCCAACGAGCAGGAACGGCACACGCTGCGGGCCATCTCCACCGGCGGCGGCATGATCGAGGTGATCGACATCGACGGGGCCACGGTGTCGCTGCACGGCGACTGGACGGAGACACTCATCTGGGTTCCTGCGGGCACCGTGGCGGCAGCGGCCGCTACGCAGGTGATGCGGCACATTCAATCCACGATGCGGCGCATCCGCGGTGCGGAGCCCGAGGCGATCGGCCTGGAGAACGTGTTCGTGCACGTGGCCCGTGGCGCCCCGATCGTACAGGTCACGGCCTGCGCGCCGCTGCCAGCCACCATCATCGACCGGCTGGTCGGCGACGGCCTGGCAGCGGGCGTGCGGGTGCTGCGGCCGGTGCTCCCTGTGCGGTCATGCCCCGGGATGGGCGTGCCGTTCCGCTCCTGCGCCGAGATGCTGGCCCACGACGCTGGCCGCGGCACGCCCCTCTGGCGGCTGGCGGTCGAATACGAGCGGCTGCGCGGCGGCCTGACAGAGGAGGACGTGCTGCAGATGATGCGGGACATCGTCCGCATCCTGCGCCGGTCGATCGCCGCAGGCCTCGCCGGCACCCGCTACGAGGACCGCGTGCTCCCCGCGCAGTCGCCGGCCTACGCCGAGGCCCTGCAGGCCGGCCGGCTGCTCGACGCGGGGGCGCTGAACACGGTGGTGGCCGCCGTCGCCGCGCTCATGGAAGTGAAGAGCTCCATGGGCGTGATCGTGGCCATGCCCACGGCGGGGGCCTGCGCGGCCCTGCCCGGCGCCGTGATCGCCATGGCCGAGGCGATGGGCCTGGGCGAGGAGGAGATGGCCCGGGCATTCTTGGCCAGCGGGCTGATCGGCGTGTTCATCGCCACGACCTTCTCCTTCGCCGCCGAGGTGGGCGGCTGTCAGGCCGAGGGCGGCTCCGCGGCGGCCATGGCCGCCGCGGCGCTCGTGACGCTGGCCGGGGGCACGCTCGAGGAGTCGCTGGGGGCGGCGTCGCTCGCGCTGCAGAGCATGATCGGGCTGATCTGTGATCCGGTGGCCAACCGGGTGGAGGCGCCTTGCCTGGGAAAGAACGTGATGGCGGCCGCCAACGCGGTGTGCTGTGCCAACATGGCGCTGGCCGGCTTCGACCCGCTGATCCCGCTCGACGAGGTGATCGAGACGGCCAAGCGCGTGGCCGGCCAGATGCCCCGCGAGGTGCGCTGCACGGCGCTGGGCGGACTGTCGATCACACCGACGTCACTGGCGATCCAGAGCCGCCTGGAGGCCGGGGCCGCCGCCAGCAGGGCCTGCGGCACGGGTGGCTGCGGCTGCGGCTGACGCGGCGCCGGGCGGCACCGCTACAATTACCTGGTCACACCAGCCCAGGAGCCCATTCGCATGTCCACGCCCGCCCCGGCCCGCGAGTTCCCCATCGCCGATCCCGCCGCCCCGCTCGACGAAATCCACCACGTGGCCATCGCCGTCCGCGACGTGGCCGAGGCCGTGACCTGGTATCGGCGGCACTTCCGCTGCGAGATCGGCTACCAGGACGACACCTGGGCCCTGCTGGAGTTCGGCAACACGCGGCTGGCGCTGGTGATCCCGGAACAGCATCCGCCGCACATCGGCTTCATCCACCCCCAAGCCGAGGCCTTCGGCCCGCTCAAGGGGCACCGCGACGGCACCCGCAGCTGCTACGTGGCCGACCCCGCGGGCAACCCCGTCGAAGTCCTGGCCCCGATCGGCACCTGACCCCGGCGGCCGGCGGGAAATCGCCGGGCGCAACCCCGCTTGCGGGCCGTCCCAGCCATCCCTATCCTCCCGGCCCCGCCGGTTGCGCGCCGGCGCCCCCTGGGAGGACATGGCATGGCAACGACCCTCGGTGACCTGGCCGCCCTCGTCGGTGGCACGCTCGTCGGTGGCACGACGGCGACCACGATCGCCGCGGCAGCCACGCTGGAAACGGCCGGCGACCACGACGTCACGCTCGTCGACGCGACCGACAAACTGCACCTCCTGCCCAGAAGCCGGGCGCGTGCGGCGATCGTGCCACAGGGCTCGGGGCCGCTCGACCGTCCCACGATCGAGGTGGCCGACGTGCACGCGGCCTTCGCGGCCGTGATCGTTCACTTCCGGCCGCCGCGATCCGCCGGTCACTGCGGCGTGAGTCCGCAGGCCATCGTGGCCGCCACGGCCCGCATCGGCGTCGACGTCGCCATCCATCCGCTGGCCACGATCGGCGCCGACGTTGAGATCGGTCCCGGTGCCACCATCCACCCGGGGGTGCACCTAATGGCCGGCTGCCGGATCGGCGCCGGGTCGGTGATCTTCCCCAACGCGGTGCTCTACGAGAACACGGTCGTGGGGCAACGCTGCATCATCCATGCCGGCGCCGTGCTGGGAGCCTACGGATTCGGCTACCGCGTGGCGGGCGGCGCCTACGCCCTGTCGGCGCAGCTCGGCTGGGTCGAACTCGCCGACGACGTCGAGATCGGCGCGGGCACGACGATCGACCGCGGCACCTACGGCCCCACCGTGATCGGTGCGGGCACGAAGATCGACAACCTGGTGATGATCGCCCACAACGTCAGGCTCGGTCGCCACAACATGATCTGCTCGCAGGTGGGCGTGGCCGGCAGCACCACGACCGGCGACTGGGTGGTGATGGCAGGCCAGGTGGGCGTCCGCGATCACGTCCACATCGGCGACAAGGCGGTCCTGGGCGCCCGTTCGGGCGTGTCGTGCGACATCGAAGCGGGCCGCACCGTGCTGGGTGAACCGGCCATCGACCTCCGCGACCGCAAGCTGCAACTGGCCACGATCACGAAGCTCCCCGAGATGCGCAAGGAGCTCAAGTCGCTGGCGGCACGGCTGGAGGGGCTGGAACGGGCCCATCCTGCGTCGCCGGCCGCCGACGCAGCCTGACCGCGGCGAGGCCACCATGTCAGCAGCGCTGACGGACACCGACCACGCCCCGCTCGCCGGAGAGATGATCGGCATCCTCGCCGGTTGGGGCCGCTTTCCCGTGGCCGTCGCCGAAGCCGTCCGCCGGCGCGGTGGCCGCACGGCGATCCTCTCGATCCGCGACCATGCCGATGCCGACCTGGTGACGCTGGCCGATGTCCACGGCCAGGTGGGCGTGGCCGAGATCGGCGCGGCGGTCGACTTCTTCCACCGCCACGGCGTGTCGCGCGCCACCATGGCGGGCAAGATCCACAAGTCGCGGCTCTTCGTCCGGCACGCCTGGATCCATCACCTGCCCGACTGGGTCGGGCTGCGCACGTTCTGGCCGCACATCGTCGGCCGGCGCCGCGACAACCGCGACGACACGCTCCTGGGCGCGATCGCAGCCGCCTTCGACGACCGCGGCGTGCGCATCTGCCCGGCCACCGACTTCGCGCCCGAGTTGCTGGCGACCGAGGGGCTGCTGGCCGGGCGGCCGCTCTCCGCCGCGCAGTGGGCCGACGTGGTTTTCGGCTGGCGGCTCGCCAAGGAACTGGGCCGCAACGACATCGGCCAGACGGTCGTGGTGCGGAACCGGGCCCCTCTGGCCCTGGAGGCGATCGAGGGAACCGACGCCTGCATCCGCCGCGCCGGCAGCCTCTGCCCGGCCGGCGGACTCGTGGTGGTCAAGGTGGCCAAGCCCCAGCAGGACCTGCGCTTCGACATGCCCACCATCGGCACGGGCACGCTCGAGTCGCTGCGGCACGCGGGCGCGGGCGTGCTCGCCATCGAGGCGGGCCGCACCATCCTCGTCGATGCGCCGGCCCTCGAGGCGACCGCTGTGGCGGCCGGCATCTCGGTGGTGAGCTGCTGCGACGAAGGCGGCATGCCCCTGCTCGATGGCGCCGCGGCACACGCTGCCTGAGCGGCCACTGGCCCGCAGACATATACTCGGTGTCATGACCCGACCCCGTCAGTTCCCGTGCGCGGCGTCCCTGCTCGCCTGCCTGCTCGCCTGCCTGCTCGCCGCAGCGGCAGCCGCCCAAGTCACGGCCCCGGCGGGCGACGCCGCAACGCCGTCGATCGACGTGGCCGTGGACCGCACGGCCACGATTCCGCCGGCCGCCACCCACCACATGGGCCGCGAGATCGCGCAGACGATGCATTACACCGGCGCCCCGTGGCTCGTCCGTGAGAGCCGCCAGCGCGAGGAGGACTGCCGGCTGCTGCTCGAGGCCCTCGACATCAGGCCCGGGCAGACGGTGTGCGACATGGGCTGCGGCAACGGCTTCTACACGCTGGAACTGGCCCGGATGGTGGGGCCGCGGGGCCGCGTCTATGCGGTCGACATCCAGCCCGAGATGCTGCGCATGCTCGCGGACAACGCCGCCGCCGCGGGCCTGCGGAACATCCGTCCCGTGCTGGGCACGCCCATCGATCCCCGGCTGCCGGCTGGAAAAATCGACGTCGCGCTGTGCGTCGACGTGTACCACGAGTTCTCGCATCCCGAGCCGATGCTGGAGCGAATCCGCCAGAGCCTGGCGCCGACCGGGCGGCTCGTGCTGGCCGAGTTTCGCGGCGAGGATGCGGCCGTGCCAATCAAGCCGCTGCACAAGATGACGAAAGCGCAGATCCGGGCGGAACTCGAGCCGGCGGGCTTCGAGGTGGTGCGGGAATTCGACCGCCTGCCCTGGCAGCACCTGCTGTTCCTGGCGGCGCGGGAAAAACCACGCCCCTGATACATTCCTCATGGTCGCCAGACTGCCCAGGATCCCCGTCCCGGCCCACCCTCCGGGCCCAAAAGTGGTCGATTTCGCCGGTTTTGATCGGATTTCTTGCGACTCGTCGGCCCCGGCCGAGGCCCGCAAGGGCCGGATGCGAGGATGGCCTGAATCCTTGCATTGCCCTTCCCGGACTGCGATAATTGCCAGGGTCTTTGGTGCGCGGCGGGATTGGTGACCCGCCTTCGCAGGACGGTGTTCGGGGCAAACGCGCGGCGCTAGCGATGTCCATCCGGCCCTTCAGTTTCCGATCGGCAGACGCGGCCCGCCGTGACCCGCAGGGCGGCTCGCTCGATCCCACCATCGTTGATCTCACCGCGACCGCCGTGGCGGAGCCGCCACCCTCGAGCAACTGGGTGCTCGGTTCGAGCGCTGCGATGAAGCGGATCGCCAAGTCGATCGAACGCGCCGCCGAGGTGGAGTGCACGGTGCTCGTGAGCGGCGAGACCGGCACCGGCAAGGAGCTCTGGGCCCGTCTCCTGCACCGCAGTGGCCCACGGCGCGCCAAGCCTTTCGTCCCCGTCAACTGCGCGGCGCTCACGGCATCACTGGCGGAAAGCCAGTTGTTCGGCCACGAGAAGGGCGCGTTCACCGGCGCCAACGGCCGTTCGCTCGGCATCTTCCGCGCCGCGGAGGGGGGCGTGGTGTTCCTCGACGAGATCGGGGAGATGCCCGCTGAACTGCAGCCCAAACTGCTGCGGGTTCTACAGCAGCGCGAGGTGTTGCCGGTCGGCGCCAGTGAGCCTGTGCCCGTGGACGTGCAGATCGTGGCCGCCACGAATCGCGACCTGGAGCAGGAGGTGGAGAAGGGGAACTTCCGCGAGGACCTCTACTATCGTCTCAACATGATCGAGCTGCGGGTGCCGCCGCTGCGCGAGCGTGCCGAGGACATCCCGGCGTTCATCGACTTCTTCGCCCAGCGTTTCTCAGCCCGCTACCGCATGCCCGCCTGGGCGCCGAGCGCCGATGCGCTGGCGGCATTCTGCTCGTTCGAATGGCCGGGCAACGTGCGGCAGTTGGAGCACGTCATCGAGCAAGGCTACGTGCTGCAGACCGAGCCGCAGGTGCCCACCAAGGCCGGCCGCGTTCCCGAAGCGTCCGGCAGGCTTCCCTGTCTCGACCTCGCCAAGCTCCGCGAGCAGGCGATTCGTGAGGCCCTGCAACTCACCCGGGGCCACAAGGCCCGCGCCGCCAAACTGCTCGGCGTGCATGCCAACACGATGACCCGCCTGCTCAAGGAGATCGAGGGCGGGGAGACGGGTGGCGCCGACTCCGAGTGAGCCGCGCCGAACCGGCCGTGTGGTCGACGACTGGCGCTCAGTGAATGCGGCAGGTGCCGTCGGCACAGGAGCCGGCCAGCCGGTGACGGTTGCGGGCGATCAGCCTATACATCCAGTTCCACAAGGGCAGGCTGCCGGGCACGTGCAGGAGCACGGCGACTGGCCAGAGCAGGGGCAGCCGTCGCGTCAGGTATCGCCAGCCCTGTGCACCGCCGCGGGCGTGCCCCTCCCTGTCGACCACGAACATCTCGGCCTGCAGGGCCTGGGGGGAAAGCTCGGGGAAGTCCGCCGCCACCGACGGATCGTGCAGCGAGGTGAACGTGAGCCGCCCCGCCACGTCGAGCCGCCGCAGCATGGCGATCTGCCCGATGCAGAAGCGGCACCTGCCGTCGAAGAGGACGGTGTCCCGCGGCGGATGGGTGGCGGTTGTGATCATGCGGAGGCCGGACGTCGGAGTGATGCCGGCAGAGGGGAAACCGCAGCGGCCGGGCCCGCGTAACCCCGCCGCCCGGCGGATCCGCTCACCAGCGGCCGTTTGCCTGCGGAGTCGACGAGCCGCCGCGACCGGGCAGGCTCACGAACTGCAGGATCGTCATCGCCCCCACCGAGATCAGCGTCCAGGGCACCCACTCGGGTGCCGTGACCTGCCGGGGCTGCCCGTCACCGAGCAGCGGCATGACCACGGCAGAGTCGACGATCAGCATCTCGACACCCAGCACGAAGGCGAAGATGCCCGCAGCCAGGCAGAAGCTTTTCCACATCGTTGCACCACCGCCGGCGGGAACCGGCTGCTCCGTGTCACGGCCCGCCATGGCGCCCTTGCCATGCCGGTTCGTCGTGACAATCGGCAGCCGCAACCGCCACACTGCAGCGCCGCACCGGATCGGGCTGTCCGTGCGGATTGTCGCGGTCATCCGGCCCGGGGCTGCCCGGTGTTCAACCGCCGTCCGCCACGCCATGGGCCGCGTCACCGGCCTCGCCGGCGGGGGGCCGGGCGGGCCTGCGGTCGGTGTCGGTGCCGGGCACCAACTGCGGAGTTCCCGTGGAGGCCTCCACGAGCGACCGCAGTTCGGCGCCGTCGATCACCTCGCACTCCATCAATCGCCGCGTCACGGCCTCGAGCGCGCCGCGCCGCGTCTCCAGGATGCGCCGCACCCGCTCCATGGCGGCGTCGATGATCCGCTTCACCTCTTCGTCGATCTCGCGGGCCGTCTGCTCGCTGTGGCTGCGGGCGGCGGGCAGGTCGGCACCGGCGGCCGCCAGGAAGGGCGACCGTGGGCTCTCCCGGTAGGTGACCCGGCCCAGACGGCTCATGCCGTAGTCCATGACCATGGCCCGGGCGATCTCGCTGGCCCGCTCCAGGTCGTTGCGGGCCCCGGTGGAGACGTCGGCGTAGACCATCTCCTCCGCGATCGTGCCGGCCAGCAGCACCTGGATACGACTCTCCAGTTCCGACTGCGTGAGCAGGTAGCGGTCGTCCTCGGGCCGCTGCATCGTGTAGCCCAACGCCGCCAGCCCGCGCGGGATGATCGACACCTTGTGCACGGGATCGGTGTTGGGCAGGGAGAAGGCCACCAGGGCGTGGGCCGCCTCGTGGTAGGCGACCCGCTTCTTCTCGTCCTCGTGGATGACCCGCTTCTTTTTCTCCAATCCCGCCGTGACCCGCTCCACGCCTTCGTTGAACTCCGCCATGCCCACGGACTGCTTGTTGTTGCGGGCGGCGAGCAGGGCGGCCTCGTTGACGAGGTTGGCCAGGTCGGCACCCACGAAGCCCGAGGTGATGCGGGCGATCTGGCCGAGATCGACGGCGGGGTCGAGTTTCACATTGGCGACGTGCACCCGGAGGATCGATTCCCGGCCGCGGACATCCGGCCGGTCGACGAGCACGTGCCGGTCGAAGCGGCCCGGCCGCAAGAGCGCCGGGTCGAGCGTCTCCGGGCGGTTCGTGGCCGCCAGCACGATCACGCCGCTGTTGCTGCCGAAGCCGTCCATCTCCACCAACAGTGCGTTGAGCGTCTGCTCGCGCTCATCGTGGCCGCCCACCACGCTCGTGCCGCGGGTCTTGCCCAGGGCGTCGAGTTCGTCGATGAAGATGATGCAGGGCGCCTTGGCAGCCGCCTGCTGGAACATGTCGCGCACGCGGGCCGCCCCCACGCCCACGAACATCTCCACGAAATCGCTGCCGGACATGCCGAAGAACGGCACGCCCGCCTCGCCGGCGATCGCCTTGGCGAGGAGCGTCTTGCCGGTCCCCGGCGGCCCCACGAGAAGGACGCCCTTGGGAATGTGGCCACCCAGCACCTGGTACTTCTCAGGGCTGCGCAGGAATTCGACCACCTCGCGCAGCTCATCGACGGCCTCGTCGATGCCGGCCACGTCGTCAAAGGTGATCCCCAGGTCCTCCTGGGCGTACATTTTGCCCCGGCTGCGACCGAAGGCCATCGGGCTGCCGGCGCCCCCGAGCCGCCGCATCATGAGGAAGAACAGCAGGCCGAACAGCGCCGTGAGGAAGAGCATGGGCAGCCAGTTGCGCCACGGACTGGGCGGGTCCTCGTAGCGGAACGGAACCTCGTGCTCCTTGAGCAGTTTCATGAGGCCCGATTCGGCGTTCTCGCTGGGCAGTTTCGCCGTGCGGAACCGGCGCAGGCCCGTCCGGGCCGCCGCCGCGGCACCATGGCCCGCCGGTTCGGCCACGTCGGGCACCCCGGCCTGACGGACCTTGCCCGACACCTGGAAGGCTCCGATCACCACGTCCTGCAGGTCGCCGTAGCGGACGGTCTTGCCCTCGGCGCCGCTTGCGGGGACCACGGACACCCAGCGTTCATCCCCCTCCCGACCCACCGCCAGCACGAGCCGTTCCAGGTCGGTGAAGGAGAGTTCCAGTTCCGGCACGGTGCCGATAAGGCTGATGGCGAACAGGGTCGCCACCCCGGCGGCGGCAAGCGACCACACGAGGTTGCCCCCCAGCGACGGCTTACGGTCGGCGGGTCGCTTGGGGGTCTCGCGTTTCTTGCTCATGCGGGCATCCTGCTGCGGGGCGGGCGTCGGCAAAAGCCCGCTGCCCGAGAGAATGCATCCTATGCTGGGCAAAACCCGCCGACAAACGGCCGGCCCGCGGTTTGCCGCTGAAAAAGTGGAAGTTCCCGCCATATGTTTCTACACTCTTGAGGATTCACACCGTCATTGTTTCCCCCACCTGCATCCAATGCCCCTCTCGAGCCCAGGCCCCTCGCATGAGGGTCCCCCGCGACCACATGCCGGGGCAGGCGCTGAGGCGGTCGACGGTCAGGCCTTGCGCGTGGCGGTGCTGGGATCGACCGGCAGCATCGGCAGGAGCACGCTCGACGTCATTGCCGCCTCCGACGGCCTGTTCCAGGCCCACGTCCTGGCGGCCCACCGCAGCGTGGCGACGATCGTGGAGCAGGCCTGGCGGGTGAGGCCGCGCTTCGTGGTGATCGTTGATGCGGCGGCGGCCGAGGAGATCGGTCCCGGCGCACTGCCTCCCGGCACGTCCCTGGCCACGGGGGCCGAGGCCCTCGACGACCTGGTGGCCGATCCGCAGGTCGACCGGGTGGTGGCCGCGATCGTGGGTGCCGCCGGGCTGCGCAGCACCTGGGCGGCCCTCGAGGCCGGCAAGACGGTGGCCCTGGCCAACAAGGAGACGCTGGTCATGGCCGGGCCGCTCGTGACCCGGCTGGCGGCCCGCAGCGGCGGGCGGATCGTGCCCGTCGACAGCGAGCACGCGGCGATCCACCAGGCGCTGCGCTGTGGCGCTGGCGACGAGGTGCGCCGCATCGTGCTCACGGCCAGCGGCGGCCCGTTCCGCACCCGGCCGGCCGGGTCCCTGGCCGATGTCACCCCGCAGGAGGCACTGCGGCACCCCACCTGGTCGATGGGGCCAAAAATCACCGTCGACTCGGCCACGATGATGAACAAGGCCTTGGAACTGATCGAGGCCCGCTGGCTGTTCGGCGTGGAGGCCGACAAACTCGACGTGCTCGTGCATCCGCAGTCGATCGTGCACTCGCTCGTGGAGTTCGTCGACGGCTCGGTGATGGCCCAACTCGGTTCACCCGACATGCGGGTGCCGATCCAGTATGCTCTCTCCCACCCGCGCCGTGTTGCCGGCCCCGGTCGCCGTCTCGACTTCACGCAGGCCATGCGGCTCGACTTCGAGCCTCCCGACCTGGTGCGTTTCCCGGCCCTGCGGCTCGGGCACGAGGCGGCGGCGCGGGGCGGCACCGCGGGCGCGGTGCTCAACGCCGCCAACGAGGAGGCGGTGCGCGGGTTCCTGGAGGGCGGCATGCGGTTCACGGACATCGCCGAGATCTGCGGCCGGCTCCTCGACGAACACCCGTTCCAGGCGGATCCCAGCCTCGACGATGTGCGGCGTCTCGATGCGTGGGCCAGACAGGAGGTCGTGAAGTGGGCGTGTGTATGAGCGGGCTGTTCGCCGCCGGAACGTGGCTTGAGTGGCTGGCGCAGCCCGCCAGTTGGAGCGTGATCCTGCAGGTGGCGGGCGGCCTGGGGTTCGTGATCTTCGTGCACGAACTGGGGCATTTCCTCGTCGCCAAGGCCTGCGGCGTGAAGTGCGAGAAGTTCTTCCTCGGCTTCGACGTGGGCGGGCTGAAGCTGCTCAGCTTCCGCTGGGGCGAGACGGAGTACGGCATCGGGGCCCTGCCGCTGGGCGGCTACGTGAAGATGCTCGGCCAGGACGACAACCCCGCGGCGGCGGCGGCCGAGGCGGAGCGGGCCCGCTCATCCTTGGCCTCCGGCGACCTGCCCGCGGAGCCCGTGTCCGGGCCGCATCCGGCCTGGGATCCGCGGAGTTATCCGGCCCAGAGCGTGCCCAAGCGCATGGCCATCATTTCCGCCGGCGTGATCATGAACGTGATCTTCGCGGTGATCATGGCCTCCTGGGCCTTCGGGCTCGGCGTCCGCGAACTGACCTGCACGGTCTCCAGTGTGCGCAGCGGGGGGGCCGCCTGGCGGGCAGGACTGCGCACCGGCGACGAGATCGTCTCCATCAACGGCCGTCGGAACCCGGTCTTCAACGATCTCAAGCATGGGCTCACCGTGGGCAGCGTGGCCCGGGGCACTGAATTCACCGTGCGGCGACCGGGTGAGGACTCGACGCGGACGGTCGTCCTCAAGCCCGACACAGACCTGGGCGCGCCGACGATCGGCGTCACGAGCCCGGTGTCGCTGACCGTGCCGGCCGCGGTCGCCGACAAGTTGCCCGGCGCGGCCAGCCGCGCCCAGCCGCCACTCCAGGGCGGCGACACGATCACGGCCGTGGATGGTGCCACCGTGGCCACCTATGCCGAACTGATCGCGGCGTTGTCGCCGGCGCGCGACAAGACGCTGACGCTCACCGTGGAACGCAAGCCGGTGGCGCCGGCCGCTGCGGCCCCGGTCACGGTTGAAATTCGACTGCCACCGCAGTGCCGGCTGACGACGGGCCTGGCGATGACCGCGCGGGACGTGAAGGCGGTGCAGGAGGGCTCGCCCGCCGCCGCAGCGGGCGTCCGTGCCGGCGATCGGCTGCTGGCCATCGACGGTGATCCGCCGGGCGACCCGCTCACCATCGACGACCGGCTCCGCAGCCGCACTGGCCGCACGGTGGCGCTGACGCTCGGCCGCGACGACGCCGAAGACCGCGTCGTCGAACTCACCCCGCGCGAGGTGACCTGGCAGGACGACGATGCCGCCGGGGCCGGCAGCCCGGCCGCCGTGTCGTCCCTCGGGCTGGCGCTGACCGTCGACTCGATCGTGGCCGCAGCCGACGGCCCGGCAGCCGCGGCGGGGATCGTGGCCGGGGAGCGGATCGTGCATGCCTGGTTTGTCGAGGACGGGCAACCGGTCGGCACGGGGCTGCACCTCACCGATCAGGAGCCGAACTGGCCGGTGGTCATGGACCTGCTGCAGCAGTCCGACCCCGGGACAGGGCTCCGCTTCACCGTGCGCGCCGATGGCGGCGAGGAACGGACGGTCGACATGGTCCCGGCCGAGTCCCAAGACCTGTTCGTCGTCGACCGCGGTCTGATCTTCGAGCCCCTCACCACGCTGGTCCGCGCGGGCTCGATCGGCGACGCGCTGGGCCGGGGCACGCGCAAGACCGTGGAGGATCTGTCGCTCGTGTACGGGTTTCTGGGCAAGCTCTGGACCAATGACATCGATCCGCGGCTGGTGGGCGGCCCGATCGAGATTGCCAAGCAGGCCGGCCGCCACGCCCAGGAGGGTTTCAGTCGGCTGCTCCTCTTCCTCACCATGCTGTCGGCGAATCTGGCGGTCGTGAATTTTCTGCCCATCCCCGTTCTGGACGGCGGGCATATGGTGTTCTTGGCCTACGAACTCGTCCGCGGCAAACCGCCCAGCGAGGGCGTGGTGGCCGTGCTCAGTTACCTCGGCCTGGCCCTGATCCTCACGCTCATGCTGTTCGTGTTCGGCCTCGACCTGGGGCTGATCCCGCGGCGCTAGCCGTCCCACCGTGAACACCTCCCCGCCAGCGCCCGTGGCCGCCGCGACTGCGGCCGGACGCTTCCCGCCTGCGGGCGTGCAGGCCGTGGTCTTCGACGTGGTGGGCACGCTCGTGGAGCCCTGGCCGCCGGTCGCCGTGGCCTACGAACAGGCGGCGCTTCGGCACGGCATCGCCTGCGAGGCGACCACGATCGCCGCGCGATTCGCCGCCGCCTGGCGGCGTCAGGAGATGGTCGATGCCGCGGCGGTGCCGGCGTTCGCCACCAGCAGGGCCCGCGAGGTGGGCCGCTGGCGGGCGATCGTGGCCGATGTGTTCTCGGACGCGCCGCAGTCCGAGGCGGTCTTCGCCGAGTTATGGGAGCACTTCGCCGCAGCGGCGGCCTGGCGGCCACTCGCGGCCGGCAGCGAACTCGTCCACGAAGCCTTGCGAGCGGGCACCGCCGTCGTGCTGGCGAGCAATTTCGACGAGCGACTGCTGACGATCGCGCCGCGCATCGAGCCCTTGTCGCTGGCCGGTCACGTGTTCGCCTCGTCGGAACTCGGCTGGCGGAAGCCGGCACCCGAGTTCTTCCGTGAGGTCGAGGCCCGGCTGGGGCACGAACCCGGAGAACTGCTGCTCGTGGGCGACGATTTGGAACTCGACGTCGCCGCCGCGCGGCGCGCCGGCTGGCGGTCGCTGCAGATCGGCTGACCGGGTCAGCCTCCGGCCCTCCGGGGGCGGCAGGCGACCGCCAGCAGGGTCGCGGCCGAGGCGGCCAGTGCCGCCGTCACCGCAAATGCCCGGGTCGCACCGTCGGGGCCCCGTTCCCAGAGCGCGCCTGCCAGGAGACCAGCCGGCAGCGCCACCACGCCCTGCACGAACGCATACCAGCCGAAGGCCGCACCCTGCCGGCCATCCACAGACAGCGCCGCCACGAGCGACCGTTCGGCGGGTTCCGCGATGCCGTAGGCCAGCGCCACGGCCAGCATGCACGCCACCGCCGCCACAGCGCCGCCGGCCCAGGCGAGCCCCGCGTAGGCGGCGGCGAAGACGAGCCATCCGATCACCAACGCCGGCCGCGGCGTGAGCCGGTCGACGAGTGGTCCGGCGCACAACGCCGCCCCGCTCTTGACCGCACCGATCGCGAACCAAACCAGCGGGATGAACGGCCCGGGCACGCCGAGGTCCTCGGCCCGCCGCAACAGGAACAGTTCGCTCGCCGCACCGAGAGCCCAAAGGGCCACGCATGCCAGCAGCACGAACTGCGCCCCCGACAGTGCGGCCGGCAGGGAGCCGCTGACCGACCGCCGGGGCGGGTCGCGAACGAACCGCCAGATCACCGCCAGGGTCACGAGTGCCGGAACGATGGCGAGCAGAAACAGCGTTCGCTCACGACCCGGACAGACGAGCAGGAACAGCATGGCCACGAGTGGCCCGAGGGCCGCGCCGGCGTGGTCCATGGCGCGGATGTGGCCGAAGGCCCGGCCGCGGATCGCCGGATCGACGAGATCGGTGACAAGGGCGTCGCGGGGCGCCGACCGGATGCCTTTGCCGAACCGGTCGGCCGTCCTCACGACGACCACGCCGAGCGGCGTGGCCACGAGACCCATCAGGGGCCTGACGATCGCCGACAGGCTGTAGCCCAGGAGCACCAGCGGCCGGCGGCCCAGTCTGTCGGAGGCCGCACCGGCGAACAGCCGCACGACCGCGGCCACGGCGTTGGCCAGGCCGTCGATGAGCCCGATGTCGAAGCCGGTGCCGCCCAGCCCCTTCACGAACGCGGGCAGGAGCGGATAGATCGCCTCGCTGGAGAGATCCGTGAGAAAACTCGTCCAGCCCAATGCCCGCACGGTGGCGGGCAGTTCAGCCGGCGCCCGCACGGTGGCGGGCAGTTCCCCTTGGCGAGACACGGGGCCGCTCGGCGACGATGGGCTCATGTCACAGGCTCACACAGGACCCAGAGCGAACTTCTGGCGCGAGGGCGGCCCGTGTTGTGTTCGTACCAATGCCATCCGAGCGCTCGTCTCGTTCACCTGGACGCCCGGCGTCACTGCCGCTCGGCGCCGGTGTCGAGCACCGCCATGAAGGCCTTCTGCGGGATGTCGACCGAGCCGATGCTCTTCATCCGCTTCTTGCCTTCCTTCTGCTTGGCCCACAGCTTCTTCTTGCGGGAGATGTCGCCGCCGTAGCACTTGGCCGTGACATTCTTGCGCATCGCCGAGATC
>QWPN01000006.1 GCA_003671185.1 Planctomycetota bacterium | reverse complement strand
GTCGTTCCCATCCCTGGCCCCGCCGTGCTTGCGAACCTGCGCGGCCTTTTGGCCGCTGCGGTTCGACGAGGGCCCGCCCTCCAGGCGGGCTGTTGGGCGTCGTTCCCATCCCTGGCCCCGCCGTGCTTGCGAACCTGCGCGGCCTTTTGGCCGCTGCGGTTCGACGAGGGCCCGCCCTCCAGGCGGGCGGTCCGTGAGGGGGTGCCCGTGTCCTCGAGCGGGCTGTGGAAGCAAGCGCAGCAAGGATTGCGGAGCGTAGCTTCCACCGCAGTGAGCGAAGGGCACGAAGCCCTGAGCGAACGTCCGGCGAGAGGGCACGGGCAACCCCGAGCCACGCGAGACACGGGTCGAGTCTTTCTGCACCCGCAGTGCCGAACAGGATTGCCATCCCTGACGCCGCCGTGCACGCTTCCACCGGCGAACCAATCCGCCCTCCAGGCTATGCGGCCGGCCAGGCCCTTCATTCCCAATCGCGTGAATCCCGTCCGCGGTACACTGAGGCTGATGCCGTCCTGCCCACGGTCCTGTCCGCGGGCGACGCGCGTGGGCACGAGGTTCTCCAGTGATGGTCCGGCAGTCTCCTGACGCCTTGCGGGTGGCGGGCTTCGCGATCCTGGCTGGTGCCGTCCTCGGCGGGGCCATGGCCGTCCTGGAATCGAACCTGCGGCCCTGGCGCGTGGGGCAATTCAGCGTGGCGAAAGCCGGCGCCGACGCACCCATCGCCGAGGCGGCGGAGGCCTACCACAACTTCGGCTCCCTGGGAGTCGGTGAATCCGGAGCGCACGAATTCGTGGTGCGAAACACCGGCGGTGCACCGCTCACGCTGCGCCGAGGCACGACGAGCTGCTCCTGCACGGTCAGCGATTTCGAGGCCTCCGAGGGGGGCACCCCGGAAGGCCGCAAGGTCGTGCCGCCCGGCGGCAGCACGGTCCTGCGGGTGCAGTGGAAGGCGAAGCCTCCCGGCGGACCATTCCGCCAGCAGGCCACGATCATGACCGACGATCCACGGCGGCCGGAACTCGTGTTCTTCGTGGAAGGCCTCGTGGTGCCGAACTGGAAGGCGGTGCCCCCGTCCGTGATGGTCCGGGCCAGCGCCTCGACCGGCGACAGCAAATCCATCGACGTGTTCACCTTCGGCCAGGCTGCTCCCGAGGTGAAGAGCGTGTCGATCGATCATCCGCAGGCCGCCCAATTTTTCTCGCTTTCCACCTCCCCGCTGCCCGCGTCCGATCTGGCCGCGGAACCATCCGCCACGGGCGGCTTCCGTCTGGCGGTGGACGTGAAGCCCGGCCTCCCGCTGGGGCCGCTGCGGCAACTGATTTCCATCGCCTTCGACATGCCGGAGCCCACGACCGCGGAAATCTTCCTGGAGGGAAGCGTGGGCGGTGACCTTGTGCTGCTGGGGCCAGGATGGGATTCCTCCCGGCAGGCGCTCATGCTGGGGACGGTCTCCGGCAAGACGGGCCACAGGAGCCAGTTGTTTCTCACGGTGCGGGGGCCGCACCGCGACAGCGTGAAGCCGGTCGTTCGTGAGGTGGTGCCCGACTCGTTGCAGGTGACGATCGGCGCCGCCGGTGAGATCGGTGCTGGCGCCGTGGTGCGGTTGCCGATCGAGATCGTGATTCCGCCGGGCAGCCGGCCCGCCAACCATCTGTGCTCCCAGCAGGGGCCCGCCGGCAGGATCGTGCTTGAAACAGGACATCCCGACACCCCCGTGCTCACCATCCCTGTGTGCGTGGCCATCGGTCCCTAGAATGCTCTGTCCCATGAAAGCGATCGCATTCGTCGCCCTGCTCGTGTACGTGCTCACGCCGCCGCTCCTGGCCGCAACTCCGGACCGGGGGGAGGGCGTGCCTGACGCGCTGGTGGAAACGTTCCAGGGCCGCAACGGAACCCTGTTCGATGGCTGGCCCGCCCCCCGCTGCCTGCTCGTGATCACGGGAGAACTCGACGGCTACATCGAGCCCTGCGGCTGCACCGGCAAGGAAAACCAGAAGGGTGGCTTGAGTCGCCGGCAGAACTTCCTGCGAGCGGTGGAAGCCGCCGGCTGGCCGGCTGTGGCGGTCGATCTGGGCGGACAGGTGAAACGCTTCGGGCGGCAGACGGAGGCCAAGTTTCACTCGATCGTCGACGGGCTGCGGGCCATGCGTTATGCGGCCGTGGGGTTCGGTCCCGGCGACCTGCGGCTGCCCGCGGAGGAACTCGTGGCCGCCGTGGCCGCCATCGGCGACCAGCAGACGCCCTTCGTGAGCGCCAATGTGGGGTTGCTGGGGATCGCGGCCAACATCACGCCCCGGTTCCGGGTGGTCGAAGCCGGAGGCCTGAAGATCGGCGTCACCAGCGTGCTCGGCGACAAGGAGGCGGAACGGGTCCGCAGCGGCGACGTCGAGGTGACGGCCGCGGCGGCGGCGCTCGCCGAGGTGGCGCCGCAACTGGCCAAGGCAGGGTGCGCGCACCAGGTGCTGCTGTCGTGGGCTAGCGCGGACGAGACGAAGGCCTTGGCGGCCCGGTATCCGCAGTTCGACATCGTGGTCACGGCGGGCGGCGCTGACGAGCCGCCCCGCGAACTGCCCGTGCTGCCGGGCGGAGCCCGGCTCGTGGAACTTGGGCACAAGGGCATGTTCACCATCGCCATCGGGTTCTTCGCCGATGCCAAGAATCCGCTCCGCTCGCAGCGCGTGCCGCTCGACGCCCGCTGGGGTGAGTCCCCCGACATGATCACGCTGCTGGGCACCTACCAGGGCAAGCTCGAGTCGCTCGGTCTGGCGGGCCTGGGGCTCGTGCCCGTCCGCCATCCGACGGGCCGGCGCTTCGCCGGCAGCGCCGCCTGCGCCGACTGCCACGCCCACGCCTACGAAGTGTGGAAGAATTCCGCCCATGCCCAGGCGCTGACCACGCTCGAAGAGCAGAAGCCGCGCCGCGATGGCGACCCCGAGTGCCTTTCCTGCCACGTGGTCGGCTGGGCACCGCAGCGATTCGAGCCCTTCGAGGGCGGCTTCGCCGGCATGGCGGCCACGCCGCACCTGGCCCATCAGGGCTGCGAGAACTGCCACGGTCCGGCGGCCGCCCACACGGCGGTGGAGCGCGGCGACGTGCGTGCCAGCGAGGTGGAACGGGATCGCCTGCGTCGGGAGTTGGTGCTCACGCTGGCCACGCCGGAGGGGAAGCAGAAGGTCGTGAACAATTGCCTGGAGTGCCACGACCTCGACAACAGCCCGCAGTTCGACTTCGACGAATACTGGCCCCAGGTCGAGCACGGCGAGAAGTAGGTACGGTCGACGGGGTGCGCCACGTCCCCGCCACTACCCGCCCGTCACCCGCACGCCCAGCGAAAACTCCGACGTGTCGCCAGGGACGCCGTTCGTCAGACGCGTGGCCGTCGCGGACACCCAGCCCCTCGACGCCACACCGAGGCTCGAGAAAGCGGCATTGATACTCGCCGACGTTCCGGTCAGTTGCACGTCCCGGAACCCGATCAGCGTGCGGCCCTCGACCTTCGAGTTGGTGCTGGCGTCGGTGACACGGCTGGAGAAGTACTGGATGCGGAACACGTCTCCTGCCCGGCCCGTGATCGAGCCGGCAATCGTGATCCTGCCGCTCGCGATCTGAGCGGACGTCACCGTGGGTCGAACCTGACCACGGTTGGCACCCTGGAGCAGCGAGATGCCACCGCTGACGTTGCCATACATCGAGTTGGAGAGGATCGAGTTTCCGAACGTGGTGGCCCCCGACAAGACGACACCGAAACCGCCGTTCTTGTAGATCTGGTTGGAGTCGATCGATGTCTGGGTCGCGCCCAGCGTCAGGGTGATTCCCTGCAGCCGGTTGTCGGACACCACGTTCGCCGTCACCGTCGTGCCCGTGTTGCCGGCGACGATGATGCCGTTCTCCTGGTTTGTCTGGACGGTGTTGCCGGAAATCGTCATGCCGGACGGTGCCAGGCCCGCCACGACCTCGGTGCGAATGCCGGTCAGTCCGCTGCCGGTGACCTTGTTGCCGTTGATGACCACGCCGTTCGCGGGTCCGCTGACCACGATCCCGTTGTTGTTGTTGGCCGTCAGCGTGTTGCCGAGCAGGCTGACCGAGGAAGTGGCGCCGTTGAGCCAGATGCCATTGAAGCCGTTGCTGCCGATCGCACTGTCGCGGATCACCGTGCCGGTCGAATCGCCCGGTTGAACCACGAAGCCGCTCTCGCCGTTGCCCGTGATGGCAAAATTCGCGAACGCGGACGCCTTCGATCCACCCTGCAGCAGGACGCCGTTGCCCAGGAATCCGGTCACCGAGTTGCCGGGTTGCGTGATGGTCACGTTGTTCACGCCGGCTCCGATCAGGAGGCCGGTGCGGCTGGCACTGCTGGCGGCCCCGTTCAGGACCACCCGTGCCGTAGCGGTCACGCTCGTCGCCCGGTTGATGGCCAGCGAACCGAGTGGCGCGATGCCGCCGACAGCGGCGGCGAAATTCACCGCACCGCTGGTCGCCGAAAGCCCCAGATTTTTCGCACCATCGACGGTGGAATCGAAAGCGATCGAAGTGCCCTGCAGTACGGTGGCTCCGGCGAGCGACACCGGCTCCCGGAAGGCCTGTGAACCGGACGTCACGAGGGCGCCGGTGAGTGTCGTGGTGCCCCCTCCCTGGCTGGCGATGTCGCGGATGCCGGTGAAGGTGGCGCCGTCGATCGCTGTCGTCTGGCTGAAGTCCAACGTCAGGTTGTTCCCGGCGCCGGAAATGCCCGCGGAGAAGGTCGGTGCCGTGCCGCCCAGCGTGACGGTCGGGGCACCGAGCGTCACGAGCCCACCGTAGCTCTGCAGGCCGGTCGTCGACACGGACGCCGCGTTGACGGCCGTCGTGCCGGTCACCGTCAGGTTTCTTACGGTCGCCACGTTGCCGCCGACGACCAGATTGCCGACGACGCCCAGCGACCTGTCACCCCCCTTCCCAGTCACGGTCGAGCCCGTGGTGACGGTGGAGGCCGTGAGCTTGGTGTTCCGGAGCAGCGACACGGCGTCGAGATACGTCTGCGAACCGGAAGTTATCACCGAACCGGACAACGTGGTGACTCCGCCACCCTGGCTGGTGAGGTCACGAATGCCCGAGATTGCGCCACCATCGATGACGGTCGTGCCGCTGAACGAGAGCACCAGGCTGTTGTTGGCCCCGGTCACGTTGCCGGCGAACGTCCCGGTGTCGCCGGTCAGGGTGACCGTTGACGAAGCCAAGAGCACCCGATTGCCGTAGGTCTGGTTGCCCGAGGTGGTGACGCCGGCTGCGGCGATCGTCGTCGTTCCACCGCCAGATGTCTGCAGGCTGGCGAGAGGTGTGGTGCCGCCCACGATACCGGACAAGGCGATGGGCCCGGAGGTGGTGAGGGACAATGCTCCGGGGCCGTCGATCGTGGAAGCGAACGTCAAGCCGCTCCCTGTCAGGCTGCGTAGGGTGGCCGCGGACGTCACCGTCACGGCCGGCGTATAGGACTGGGCGCCGGACGTGGTGACGCCGCCACCGCTGATGGTCGTCGCTCCGCTGGTCACCGTGAGGGCCGTCAACGGAGTGACACCTCCGAACAGCCCCCCGAGCGTCACCTTCCCTGTGCCGGCCAGGAGGGTCAGTGCCTGACTGCCGTTGACGGTGCCATTGAAGGTGATGTTGCCGCCCGTGGGCCCCGTGGTCACGGTCGTCGCCGCATTGGCCAGTTCCACGTTTCCGAAGGCCATGTCACCGCCTGACGGCTGGCCGGCGGTGCCGAGGCCGCCCTGTGCGCTGAGCGTGCCTCCGTTGAAGGTCACCGGCTGACCGCCGCGGGATGACAGGATGATCTGGCCGGCCCTGCCGCCCGACGCAGAGGCGCTCGACGCCCCGCCGTCCGTGATCAGGCTGCCCACCGAGATAGATCCTGTGTTCGTGGTGATGGAGATCGTGCCACCGTCGCTGCCGGCTCCCGTGGCGTTCGGGGCGCCGATCGTGCTGAGTGTCGACAGCAGATTCACGCTTCCCGCACCGATCACGTCGATGAAAATGCCGCCCGATGCCGTGCCGCTGTCGAGCGGACCCTGAGTCTGGATGGCGCCGGACGAGATCGTGACGTTGCCGTTGATCGATCGCAGGGTGACGTTTTCGCCCACCGTCTGCATGCCGGCATTGAGCACGAGGGTGTCGGCGGCGAGCGTGATCGAACCGGCCTGCGTGCCTTGCCCCGTGCGGATCAAGCCGTTGAGTTGCAGGGTACTGCCGCCGAGGATGGCGACCGGGTCTCGGAACGATGCGGCCGCGACCGACACCAGACCCGTCGCCAGCGGGCTGCCGATCGTGATCGAGGTGAAACCGTCCTGGAGGAGGGCGATCGCTGCCGTCGACAATGCGAGTGTGCCGGGTGCCCCGTCGCCAACGCCCACCGTGGTCGTTCGCGTCCGCGGTTGAATCGTCAAAGAAGACGTGCCGGCAACGAGGCCGCCAAGGCTGATGGTATCGGTCTTGATCGTCAGGGCGTTGGCGCCGGCGGCGATCGTGCTGTTCGCCGTCAAAGTCGAGGCGGATAGTTCGGCCGCGCTGGCAATAGTCAGCGCCCCCTGGTAGGTCTGCCGCCCGACCGTCTTGATGCCACCAGCCAGGCTCGCCGTACCGGACACCGACAGGGACGCGAGGCCCGCCGTCGTGCCGGCGAATACGGCATTGCCGTCGACGGTCAGCGGTTTGGTGTTGCCCGTCACACTGGCGAAGGACACGGTCGTGCCCCGCGTCGTCGCCGCGGCGAGGAGCGAGACGGCGTCGGTGTAGGTCTGCGTGCCCGTGGTCTCGATCGTGCCCGTCAGCGTGGTGGTGCCGCCGCCGTTGCTCGTGAGGTTGTTGATGCCGGTGAAGCTGCCGCCGTCGATGGCCGTGGTGCCGCTGAAGGTGAGCACGAGGCTGTTGCCCGCTCCCGCGACGCCGCCGGTGAAGGTGGCGTCGGTGCCGGCGAGCGTGACCGTCGGCGAGCCGAGGGTCACGAGGCCGCCGTAGGTCTGCGGGCCGGTCGTGGTGATCGAGGCGACGTTCACGGCGGTCGTGCCGCTGACGGCGATCGCGTCGACGCCGGAGACGGTGCCGCCGAAGACGGCGTTGCCCGTGACCGTGAGGTCCTTGCCGCCGCCGGTGATGGCGGAGAAGGTGACGGTCGTGCCCTGGGTGGTCGTGTCGCCGAGGAGCGTGACCGCGTCGGAGTAGGTCTGTGTGCCGGTGGTGACGATGGAGCCGGTGAGCGTCGTGGTGCCCCCGCCGTCGATGGTCAGGTTGTCGATGCCGCTCACGGTGCCCGTGCCGAGCGCCGTCGTGCCGCTGAAGGAGAGCACGAGGCTGTTGCCGGCCCCGGCGACGCCGCCGGTGAAGGTGCCGTCGGTGCCGGTGAGGGTCACGGTGGACGCCCCGAGCGTGACGAGGCCCGTGTAG
>QWPN01000059.1 GCA_003671185.1 Planctomycetota bacterium | reverse complement strand
GGTGGTGATCGAGAGCCGCTGACGCGGCTGCGCCGGTTTCCCGCTCGAGGCGATGCATGCACGTGCCTGCCGGAAGCCGGATCGACCCGGCGCCGCTCACGGTGGCCCTGCTGGGCAACCCCAACACCGGCAAGAGCACTCTGTTCACGGCGCTGGCCGGGATTCCCGCCCGCGTGGGCAACTACCCCGGCGTGACCGTGGAGGAGAAACTGGGCCGCTTCACCCACCGCGGCCACGCCATCGACCTCGTCGACCTGCCGGGAACCTACAGCCTCGCCGCGCAGAGCCCCGACGAGCAGATTGCCGTGGACGTGCTTCAGGGCCGCATGGCCGGCGTGCCGCGTCCGCACGGTGTCGTCGTGGTGGCCGACGCCACGAACCTGGAGCGGAACATGTTCCTGGCCACACAAGCCATGGAACTCGGCCTACCGCTGGTCATCGCCCTCACGCTCTCGGACGTCGCCGACCGCAAGGGAATCACGATCGACGGTGCCGAACTCTCACGCCGCCTGGGCTGCCCGGTGGTCCGCGTGGCGGCCCCGCGCGGCGAGGGCATCGCCGAACTGCGTGAGCACCTGCTCGCCATGGCCACCCCGCCCCGCCCGCTGCCGCTGGCAACGGAACCGGACGGACGGACGCCCAGGGCCCGCGAGGCGATTGCCCGCTATGCCGCCATCGAGGAACTGCTGCGCGGCATCGTGGGCCACGATCCGCAGCCGCACCGGTCGCTCGAGGACCGCATCGATGCGGTCGTCACCCACCGCATCTGGGGCACGCTCGTCTTCGCCGCGGTGATGCTGACGATGTTCACTGGGATCTTCCGGCTCGCGCCGCCACTGATGGACCTGATCTCGGCGGGCATGGACTCGCTCGCGGCGTTCGTCGCCGATCTGCTGCCGGACGGCCCGATCCGTTCGCTCGTCGTCGACGGGATCCTGGCCGGGGTGGGCGGCAGCGTGGTGTTCGTGCCACAGATCGCCATGCTCTTCCTGTTCATCGCCATCCTGGAGGGGTGCGGCTATCTCTCGCGCGCGGCGTTCCTCATGGACCGGCTTCTCGTCGCAGCCGGCCTGAGCGGAAAATCCTTCATCCCGCTCCTCTCCAGTTTCGCCTGCGCCATCCCGGGCATCATGGCGGCGCGGACGATCGAGAACCGCCGCGACCGCCTGCTCACGATCCTGGTCGCTCCGCTGATGAGCTGTTCGGCGCGGCTCCCGGTCTACCTGCTGCTGTGCGGGGCTTTCGTGCCCGATCGCGGCTTCGGCTTCTCCTGGCTTCCCCTGCGGGCCGTGGTGCTGGCCGGGCTCTACGCGCTGGGGGTGATCGTGGCGGCCGTCGTGGCCACGGCCCTGTCACGGACGGTTTTTCGTGGTCCGCCCCAGCCCTTCGTGATGGAACTGCCCGGCTGGCGCTGGCCGCGGCCGATGGTGGTGATGGAGCGGGTGCGCGAGGCGTCGGTCTCCTTCCTCCTCAATGCCGGCACGCTGATCGTGGCGATCAGCATCGTGCTCTGGGCCCTGATGAACTACCCCCGCAGCGACGCCGTCATCGCGGCCGACGTGGCGGCCGGACGGGCCGCCCTCGAAGCGACGCTGGCGGCCTCCGACCCCACCGATCCGGGTCGGGCCGAGTGGACCGCCGCACTCGCGGCGCTCGACACGCCCGAGGGGCTCGACGCCGCCCGGCACGGGGCGGCGCAACGGCACAGCCTCCTCGGCCGCGCCGGACGGTTCATCGAGCCGGTGGTCCGGCCGTTGGGCTGGGACTGGCGCATCGGCTGCGCGGCGCTGGCGAGTTTTCCGGCCCGTGAGGTCGTGCTCGCCACGTTGGGCGTGATCTACAACCTGGGCGACGTCGACCCGGAAGAAACCGCAGGGGCCACGGCTCTGGAGCGGCGGCTCAAGGCGGCCCGCTGGGACGGCACGAACAGGCCCGTGTTCACGCTGCCGGTGGCCCTCTCGATCATGGTGTTCTTCGCCCTCTGCGCACAGTGCGCGAGCACGCTGGTGGTGATCGGCAAGGAGACGGGCAGTTGGGTGTGGCCCGTCGTGACCTTCACCTACATGACCGTGCTCGCCTGGCTGGGGGCGTTCGCCATCTATCGGCTGGGCATATTCCTGGGTTGGTGACTCCCGTGCAGGACGTGATCGCCATCGCCGTCTCGGTCGCCGCCGGCCTGTGGCTCCTGCGGACGCTGTGGCGGCAGGTATCGGCCCCTTCGTGCGGCAAGGCCGAGACCCCTCCCGGCACCGACGGCTTCGTGCCGTTGGAACAACTCGCTCAGCCTTCGCAACGGACCTTCAAGGCGAAGCAGGAATAGCGGCTGCCCGGCGTCGCTGCTCGGGTCTGCCCGAGCCCTTTCGCCGGACGTGGGTCGCCACACTGTGGGCCGTCGCTCACCGCGTGTCCGCCCGAGGACAAGGCCACGCCTTCACGAAACCCTCCGGCTGGCCATGTGCGCCGCAGGCGAGTGGCCGAGCCGCAGCCCCGCTGCGGCCGCGGTCGCCCCGAGGTGCGACCGCTCGGCCGGCTGGGCACACCTCGGCTGTGCCCACGCCGGCCCAAGCAAAACCGGGCACGATGCCCGTGTTTCGCATGCAATCAGTACATGTCGTAGTCGCCGCCGTGACCGGCACCGCCGGCCTTCGACTTCTGATCCTTGGGCTTCTCGGCGATCAGCGCGTCGCTCGTCAGCAGCAGCGTCGAGACGCTGGTGGCGTTTTGCAGCGCCGTCCGCGTCACCTTGGCGGGATCGATGACACCTGCCTTGACGAGATCCTCGTACTCGCCCGTGGCGGCGTTGTAGCCCTGGTTGCCCGTGCCGGCGAGCACCTTCTCGCAGACGATGGAGCCGTCCTGGCCGGCGTTGGAGGCGATCATCGTCAGCGGCGCCCGGGAGGCCCGCACCACGATCTGGTATCCGACCGTCTCGTCATCCGACAGGCCCCGCGGCTTGAGTTGCGAGCAGGCCCGCAGCAGCGCCACGCCGCCGCCCGGCAGAATGCCCTCCTCGACGGCCGCCCGCGTGGCGTGCAGCGCGTCCTCGACGCGGGCCTTCTTCTCCTTCATCTCGCTCTCGGTGGCCGCCCCGACGTTGATCTTGGCCACGCCACCGGAGAGCTTGGCCAGCCGCTCCTCGAGCTTCTCGCGGTCGTAGTCGCTGGTGGCGGCCTCGATCTCACGGCGGATCTGCTCGATGCGGGACTTGATCTCTCCCGTCTTGCCGGCACCCTCGATGATCGTGGTGTTGTCCTTGTCGACGATCACCTTCTTGGCCCGGCCCAGTTCCGCCAGGCCCAGGTTCTCGAGCTTCATGCCCAGATTCTCAAACACGGCCGTGGCTCCGGTGAGGATCGCGATGTCCTCGAGCATCGCCTTGCGGCGGTCGCCGTAGCCAGGGGCCTTCACAGCGCACACCTGGAACGTGCCGCGCAGCCGGTTGATCACCAGCGTGGCCAGGGCCTCGCCGTCGACTTCCTCGCTGATGATGAGCAGCGGCTTGCCCGCGTTCACCACCGCCTCCAGCAGCGGCACGATGTCCTTGACGCTGGAGATCTTCTTTTCGAACACGAGGACGTAGCAGTCCTCGAGGACGGCCTGCATCTGCTGGGGATTGGTGACGAAGTAGGGGGACAGGTAGCCGCGGTCGAACTGCATTCCCTCCACGAACTCGATCTCGGTCTTCAGGCTCTTGCCCTCGTCAACCGTGATCACGCCGTCCTTGCCCACCTTGTCCATGGCCTCGGCGAGCAGTTCGCCGATCTCCATGTCGTTGTTGGCGGCGATGGCGGCGACCTGGGCCATTTCCTTCTTCCCCTTCACCGGGATCGACATCTCCTTGAGCTTGCCGGTGATGTCCTCCACGGCCTTTTCGATGCCGGCCTTCATCTGCACCGGGTTCACGCCGGCGACCACGGCCCGCAGGCCCTCGTTGAACACCGCCTCGGCGAGCACGGTGGCCGTCGTGGTGCCGTCGCCGGCCACGTCGCTCGTCTTGCTGGCCACCTCACGCACCATGCGGGCGCCCATGTTTTCGTAGACGTCCTCGAGGTCGATCTCCTTGGCCACGGTGACGCCGTCCTTGGTGACCGTGGGCGAGCCGAAGCTCTTCTGCAGGATCACGTTGCGGCCCTTGGGGCCGAGGGTCACCTTCACCGCACGGGCGAGCTTGGCGACACCGCGACGCATCGCCTCGCGAGCCTCCTGATCGAATGCCATCATCTTGGCCATGGTTCGTATCTCCTCTGGTCTGACGGGGTGTGGATTGGAACGAATGTGGGGGTCGTGGACAGGGGGTCTCAGCCGAGCACGGCGAGGATGTCGTCCTCGCGCATGAGCAGCAGTTCGCTGTCGCCCACCTTGAACGGCTCACCGGCGTAACTGGTGAACACCACGCGATCGCCGGGCTTGACCTGCAGCGGGTGCCGCCGGCCCTTGTCGTCGCACTTGCCCTCGCCCACGCTCACGACCGTGCCGCGGGCTGGCTTGTCCTTGGCGGAATCGGGCAGCAGAATGCCGCCGGCCGTCCGCGTCTCGCTCTCCTCGCGCTCCACGACGACGCGGTCGCCGAGCGGGATCAGGGTCGACTTCTTGCGGGCGGGCTTTGTGGCTGTCGCTGACATGGTTTTCCCTCGAGACGATGGATGAGGACGTGCTGAAGGCGGCGGGCCGGTTGGGTGGGACCCAGAAGCCGCCCCCGGCATGCCGGGGGTGCCTGCCCGATACGGACGCCATCAGACCGGCTCCCTAGGCGAAAGCAAGTGGCGCGCCGGAACCGGCCGTTTCGGCCGCTGACGCTGGATTCCCAGGTTTTCTCGCGATCAGCCGCTGTGGTGACGCCCCGACACCGGTCGCCCACACGCGGACTGCCGCTGCCACTTTGGCAGCGCCTGACGGTGTTCCAAGGACGCCGCCACTGCCAGTGGGCGGTTTGCCGGGCTGCATAGCAAACCCCCCATCGACCCGGTACGCTGCACCCAAGCGGTCGTTTTGCTTCCCGAAGGGCTCCCCATGCCGACGCACAGGCGGATCGACGTCTCCAAGGTGGGGGACGTGACGGTCGTCACGTTTCTCGACAAGAAGATCCTCGACGAAACCGGCATCCAGGAACTCGGCGCTGAACTGTTCTCGCTCGTGGAGCAGGACAACCGTAGGAGTCTGCTGCTCGACTTCGCGGACGTCGACTTCCTCTCCAGCGCCGCTCTGGGCAAGCTGATCACGCTGGACCGCAAGGTGAAGTCCGCCCAGGGACGCCTCAAGATGTGCAATATCAAGCCCGAGATCCTCGAGGTGTTCCAGATCACCAAGCTCAACAAGGTGTTCGACATCCGGGCCGGCGAGGCCGAGGCGATCGCGGCGTTCTGACCACGGGAAACAGGTTCGTGGCGGAGCGAACGCGATGACAGACCACATTTCCGCGGCTGGCTGGCAGCGGACCTTCGAACTCAAGAGCGACCGCGGCGCCAGCCGAGCCGTGATGGACGTGCTCCTCGAGCAGTTGGGGGCTCACGACTGGGAACCGTCCGATATCTTCGCGATCCACCTCGCGGCCGAGGAAGCGCTGGTCAACGCGATCATCCACGGCAACAAGCTCGACTCGACCAAGAAGGTGCACGTCGATTGCCGCGTGTCGCGGGATCACGTCCGGATCGAGATCACCGACGAGGGCCAGGGCTTCGACCCGGCCAGCGTGCCCGACTGCACGCTGGAGGAGCGGCTCGAGGCGCCGAGCGGCCGGGGCGTGATGCTGATGCGATCCTTCATGACCCGGATCGCCTACAACGCCAAGGGCAACAGCGTGGTGCTGGAGAAATCCCGGGCCGCCGCGGCCGGCTGACCGACCCGTGGCATATCGATTTCACCGCCAAAATACGCTACGGTACAGTCTCTATTCCCCGATAGCTCAACGGTAGAGCGGCCGGCTGTTAACCGGTAGGTTGTAGGTTCGAATCCTACTCGGGGAGCTTTCCCTTTCTGCGCGGCCGCCGCCGTTCCCCGTAGGACAGGCTTCAGCCTGTCGTGGCGCGAGACAGGCTGAAGCCTGTCCTACCCTCTTGCAGGCCGGATCGGGTCTTCCTGCCGACGGCTCTCATCGCCTACGGTTACGCCATGGCCAGGAAATCCCTCCGACAAGAACTCGGGAAGAAGAAGCCGTTCGAGTCGCCCGAGAAGGAGGCGATGCTCAACATCGCCCGCACGAGTGACCAATTTCAGAACCGCTTCGGAAAACTGTTTCGCGAGTTCGGCCTGACCGGCTCACAGCACAACGTGCTGCGCATCCTCCGGGGCGAAGGCCGCCCGATGCGGTGTGACGAGATTCGTCGCCGCATGATCCAAGTCGTACCGGCAATGACCGGTTTGCTCGACAGACTTGAGAAGGATAGTTTCGTCACCCGCACCCGCTGCGAAAAGGATGGACGAGTCATTCATGTGGATCTCACGACCAAAGCCAGGAACGTGCTCCAG
Source organism: Planctomycetota bacterium (assembly GCA_003671185.1). Classification (GTDB taxonomy): domain Bacteria; phylum Planctomycetota; class Planctomycetia; order Pirellulales; family UBA1268; genus QWPN01. Next base: position 964 of record QWPN01000059.1, on the reverse strand, counting down.
AAAATTGACGGCCCGCTAGCGGATCTCTACCAGGAGTGTCTGGGACACCTCAGCAAGGCTGAACTGGAGCAACTCTCCTCGCTCCTGGAAAAAGCCCGCCGGAGCCTGCGTTCGTAGTCTCTGCGACCCTGTCTCGGGCCGGTACCGGCTCCACCGCAAAAAAACGTTTCGACAGGACAGCCACCACGCCGATAGTTTACATGTCATCTATTTGGCCTTCTCAACGCCTCACCGAATGAAGGAGATGAAAATGAGCCAAGCATCGCACCCCACGGGCATCAGTCTGCCAGCGAAAATCGGTGCGATGCTATTCGCTCTCTGGGGCGTACTGCACATCTGGGTCGGGTATGAAGGTGTTCACCAATACCTGACCAGCGGTGCCCCGGGATTATGGAAGATGCTCACCGGCGGCAGAAACGCCCCGCATGAAGCATTTCAGCACGCCACCGATGCGTTGACGGCGAATGTCCACGCACACCTCATCCTCAACTTCTGCCTCGACGTAGGCGGGTACGGTGTGCTCGGCTTTTTCGTGGCGTGGATGATTTGGAAACAGGGATCCTGGGTTGGTTATCTGCTCGGCTTGATCGTGATTGGCATCGGTGACCTGGCGTTTCTGTTCGTCCAAGTCGTACCGGGCATCATTGAACTCAACGCCGGAACCATCGGCGGACCGGTGCTCTGGTTTCTGGCCGTGGCAATAACACCCTTCGGCCTGCCGAAGCTCCGAAGGTAACCGCACCCTCGCTTGGGTCTGAACCGTGGCATTCTTCAACGCAACTCTACTTTCAACCGGCGGTTCAAAGCGACCGCGGCCTTCTCCAGCGTGCCGATCGTGACGGACGGATTGTTTGGGTCAAGGAGCCGATCCAAGGCAGCCCGACTCGTCTTCATGCGACTCGCCATCGCCACCTTCGTGATACGACGACGCTTCATTTCCATGGCGATCTGATGGGCGATGACC
>QWPN01000020.1 GCA_003671185.1 Planctomycetota bacterium | reverse complement strand
TACCGGAGGAGGGACTTGAACCCACACGCCCTTGCGGGCAACGGATTTTGAGTCCGTCGCGTCTGCCATTTCGCCACTCCGGCTCGTGAGAAGCGTCGCTTCCCCCCCGAGCGTACGGCGGCCGTGACGCATTTGCCAGCCGCCTGGCCGGCGGGCCGAGATTTCACCGCGGCATACCCGCCTGCTACGGTTGTCTCATGCACACGATCGCTTTCGAAGACGCCGGCGCCGGTCACCTGGGCGTGCTCTGCGCCGCCCGTCCCACCTGCGACCTCACGCTCGGCGCCATGACGCTCGTCGAGGCACTGTCCCGCTTCGGACCCGTGCGACGCATCGTGCGGCCCCACCTGGCGCGGCACCTGGCGGCCGTGGCCGGCCGGCGGCTCGCGGTGTGGGGAGGCGAGATCGACGTGGGTCCCGCGACCGAGGCCTCCCGGCACGGCGACCTCGTGCTCGCCGTCAACGCCCGGGCCGTGCCCAGCCGCGCCACGCTGGCCACGCTCCGCAGTCTCGTGGAGGCTGGCCGTCCCTGCCTCGTCCGCACCGACGGCGCCGTGGCGGCTGCGCTGCTGCGCAGCGGTGCTGACGCCGATCCGCTCCGCGAACTCCCCGCGGAGGGCACGGATACGGCCACCGCCCTCGAAGCACTCGGCCTGCCGGTCGCCGATGCCGCGCTCGACCTCGTGGCCGAGCCCCACGACATCATCGCCGCCCACGAACGCGTTCTGCCCGAAGCGCTGGCCCTGAAGATCGATTCGGGCGGGTTTGCCCAGGTGCGACCGGGCCTGTTCGCGGCCCAGGGCGCGCGGATCGCGGACGAGGTCGCCGTGCGGCACGGTCCCGTGCTCGTGGCCGCGGACGCGGAGATCGGTCCCTTCGTATGCCTCGACGGACCGGCCTGGATCGGGCCTCGCGCCCGCGTCAATCCGCACGCCTGGATCCGCGCCGGCACAGCGCTGGGCCGTGACTGCCGCGTGGGTGGCGAGGTCGAGGCCACGGTGATGGAGCCCTTTTCCAACAAGGCGCACGACGGCTTCCTGGGCCACAGCCACGTCGGCAGCTGGGTGAACATCGCCGCCGGCACGATCACGAGCAACCTCAAGGCCACCTACGGCCCGGTGCGGCTGCACGGCGTGAGTCCCGCCGGCGGCCGGCTCACCACGCACACCGGGCGGCAGTTTCTCGGGGCCCTGATCGGTGACTTCGTGAAGACTGGCATCAACTCCTCCCTGCCCTGCGGCGCCCGCATCGGCGTGGCGGCCACCGTGGGAGGCACGGTGCCCGAGCAGGTGGTGGCCTTCACCAACCAGCTGGTGGGCGGTGAGGCGGGCACGCGGTCGTCGCCGGCGCAGGCCGCCACGGTGCTGGAGCGGATGATGGCCCGCCGCGGCATGGAGATCCTCGACGCCGACCGGGAACTGCTCGACGCCCTCGCCGCCGCCGCAGCCGGCTAGAATGCGGGCGCCGGGGATTTCCCGGCCCAGGCCACACCCCGCGGATGCCACGCCCCGTGTCGATCAAGGACGCCTATCAGGATGGACGACTCGCCCTGTCGTTCGAACTCTTCCCGCCCAAGACGGCCGAGTCGGAGGCCGCCATGTGGAGCACGGTCGACGAACTCGCCAGCTACGGCCCGGCCCTCGTCACCTGCACCTACGGCGCCGGCGGTTCCACCCGCGGCCGCACGCTGGAGGTGATCGAGGGGGTGCGCCGGCGGCACGACGTGCCCGTGGCCAGCCATCTGACCTGCGTGGGCAGCAGCATCGACGACCTGCGCGGCTACCTGAGCGAGGCCCGCCAGCGGGGCGTGGCTGCGATCGTCGCCCTGCGCGGCGACCCCCCGCAAGGCGCGACGTCGTTCCAGCCGGTGGCCGGAGGACTGCGCTACGCCGCGGAACTCGTGGCCTTGATCCGGGCGGAGTTTCCGCAGTTCGCCATCCTCGTGGCCGGATATCCGGAAACCCACCAGGAGGCGACCAGCCCGGAGGCCGACCTGGAGAACCTGCGGCGCAAGTGCGCGGCCGGCGGCGACGTGGTGATCACGCAGTTGTTCTACGACAACGCCGACTTCTTCCGCTTCCGCGACCGCTGCCAGGCCCTGGGCATCTCCGCGCCGATCGTGCCCGGCGTGATGCCGGTCACCAACTACGCGCAAATCCGCCGCATCGCCGCCCTCTGCAAGGCCCGGCTGCCGGAGTCGTTCACCAGCGCCTTCGAGGCGGCGGGAAACGACGAGGCGGCACAGTTCGAGGCGGGCGTGACCTTCGCCGCGCGGCAGGTCGAGGAACTGATCGCCGGCGGCGTTCCCGGCATCCACTTCTACGTGCTCAACAGGTCGCCGGCCACGGTGCGGGTGCTGGGCCACGTGGGGCTGAAGCCGGCGTCCCGCTCCTGAGCGGCCGCTGCCCGCCGAAGCCGCGGCTACCGCGGCGGCTGGTCGTCGTCCATGGTGCGGATGTAACTCCGCAACCGCTCCAGCTCATCGCTCACGTGCCGCAGCTTGAGCATGTTTTCCACCCGCTTCACGAGCTCCACCCGGTTCACGGGCTTGGAGAGGAAGTCGTCCGTGCCCGCCTGCACGGCCCGCTCGATGTCGCCGAGTTCCCCGAGCGCCGTCACCATCAGGATCATGATGCGGCTCGATGCCGGCGCCGACTTGAGCCGCTGGCAGACCTCGAAGCCCGACAGCTTGGGCATCATCACGTCGAGCAGGATCACATCCGGCTGGAAGGCCTCCACCTGGGCCAGGGTGTCGGCGCCGTCCACGGCGCTGGCGATGTCACAGTCGATGTCCGCCAGGTAGACCTCGAGCAGTTCGCGGTTGGGCTCGTTGTCGTCGGCGATCAGCACCCGGGGCCGACGGGGGGCGGCCTGGGCACCGGCCGCTGCGGGACGCGGGGTCGCTGGTGACTGGGGCTTGGGCATTGGGCGGGAGCCGGGGCGTCAGGGGATCTCGAACAGCGACTGGCTCTTCACGATCGCCAGGTCGTCGGGGAACGTGTGGAAGGCCTGCACGATCATCGTCCGGGGACGGGTCTCCACGTCGATCCAACTCATCGCCCCCGGGGTGAGGCGGCCGCCAGACTCGAAGCGATGCAACAGCCCGCGCTTCGTGCCGGCCGCCTCCAACTCCTGCTGAAACGTCCAGAACACCTCCTGCTCCACCGTCTCCAGCTGGAAGCAGGTCTGGTAGCTGGCACCACCGCGGCACTCCAAGCGGTCGCTGCGCTCGCCGGCGATGCGGTGCGAGAGCAGCCGGCGCTTCTGCGGCAGCGGCTGGGAGCCGCTCGTTGCCACCTCGGTGAGGATCAGGCCATCCTTCCGCCAGGCGACGACGTGGCCGGCCGTGGTGATCGCCAGACTGGCGGAGTAGCTGCCGCGATCCACCGTCCGCGTGGCGCAGAGTTCGAACAATTCCGGATGCAGCACGCGACCGTAGAGCTGGAACACCAGCTCCGCGACTTTGGGACGAAGCGAGAGCACGGCTGAGCGACTCCGAAGCCGGGAATCGTTCGCGTCGCGGCCCCGCGCTGCACGGAACCGTCGCGACACCCGCCTGCCCGGCAGTATACGGAGGCTTGCGGGGAGCCACAAAGAAAAACCTGTCTCCGATGCGCGGCTGCAGAAGCTGCAGCATGCGGAGGCCGTCATGCCCCGGATCGCCGCAGGAAAAAATTCGTGAATCGCGCTTGACAATATTGCGGCATCGCGTCCTGCGCGCGACACGCAGCCTCGCGTGTCAGCGCAGGCCCACGATCATGTCGTAGGCCGCGTGCGTGCCGGCGGCGATCCCGAAGCCCCGCGCGGTGAACAACACCGCGAAGAACATCCCGGCCAGGAAGCGGAACGTGAAACTGTAGACCTGAAACCCGTCGCCGAGCGGACCCACGTAGTGCGCCGCACTGAAGAGCAGGCTCGAGGCCACGAGTCCCCACACCGCGGCCGCCGCCGACCCGGCGCCAAGCCGTTCGCAGAGCCAGATCAGGGCCGGCAACAAGAGCAGGCGAAACAGCACCTCCTCGTAGAGTCCGGCCCCGCAGAAGCCGATCAGGCGGGCCCACACCCCCTCTCCGGCCACCCCGGCGGCCAACGGCCAAAACCGCTCCTGCAGCCGGGCCACACCGATCAGGGCCACCGCCCAGAGAACGCATTCCAAGGCCATGCCGAGCAGCAGCGCAGGGCTGAACCGCCAGCGGTCGTGCTCCACGTGGTGCCAGGCCAACAGGCCCACGATCGTGAGCACGGGCAGCAGGAAATATGGCCCCAGCCCGATTCCGTCGAGAAACTGCCGCAACCACACGTCGGCGCCGTTTCGTGGCGTGCCGCGGCCGAGGAGGAGCACTCCGCCTTCATAGGCCAATACGAGCGGCAGGGTGAACACGAGGCTGGTAAGTGGCGTGCGGGACAGGCTCCAGTACGTGTCCGCGGCTTCTGCTTGCGGTGCGTCGGGCGGGAAACCGGGGGTTTGCCCGGCGCCGCCGTCGAATCCTTCATCCGCGCTCGGCCCGGGTTCGCCGTCGAGAGCGGGAAAATCCCTGAGCAACTCCGGATCGGGCGGCGCTGGATCTGGAAAAAAAGGCATGCTGCGCCGCTCGATCCGGGAACGCCGTACGCCGCGAGAGGGCACACAGCACACCATGTCGACACCGTTCCGACAATGCTTGCACTGCTGGCAAAAAATCTTTTCGACGCAGCCCTCGGTTTTTCCGGGGACATGCGTCATGTCTGTCGCGAGCAAGCGCGCCTGTCCTTGACAAGATGGCGATGCCCTACAGAATCTGCGCTCATCGTCGGCTCACGTGACGTGACCGTGATGACTGTCCTGCCCCATCGACGTGGTGCTGGGTAGTGGATCTCGGGAAATCACCGGGCTGGCATGCGTACAACGTGGATTTGGGGGGCGACGACTTGAGGGATCGACAGTCGACGACCTTGGTCGTGGCCTGGATGTCCCCCCCGTTTCCAACGAGTCTGGTGCCCGGGCGGAGCCCCGGGGCGGGCCGGACGGCGTAGGTTTGCATCGCCACGCCGTCCGGGCGGTAGAATCCCGCCGGTTCTTCTCCGCCGGCAGGGCAAGCCATGGCACGATGCCTGATCGGATGCGGCTCGAACCTGGGCAAGCGCCGGGAACAACTCGACCGCGCACTGGAACTGCTCCGCTTCATGCCCGGCGTGCAACTGCTGGGCGTGAGCCGTTACCGGGAGACGAGCCCCGTCGGCGGGCCCGCCGGCCAGGGGCCGTTCCTCAACGGCGCCTGCCTGATCGAGACCGACCTCGCCCCCCGGGACGTGCTGGGGATGCTGCTGGCGGTGGAGAACACGCTGCATCGCGAGCGCACGAACCGCTGGGGCGAACGCACGATCGACCTCGACCTGCTGCTCTACGACGAACTGGTCGTCGAGTCTGCCGACCTCACGCTGCCGCACCCGCGGATGGCCACGCGCCGCTTCGTGCTCGAACCCTGCGTGGAGATCGCGCCCGATCTGCGCTATCCTCCTGCGGCCTGCACCGTCAGCGACCTGCTCGACAACATCTCCGCCCCTCATCCGCTGGTGGCGGTGGTGGGCGTGCCCGGCAGCGGCGCCTCCGAGGTTGCGTCCGCCGTGGCCGACGCGCTGATGGCCCGTGTCATCCACGCGCCGGAGCCGCTGCCCTGCGGCGACGGGCCCGCCGGACCACGCACCGAGCGCTGGTGGCGCACGCTCGCGTCCTGGGCGGAGCCGCTGGATTCGCACGACTGGCACGACGACCCCCACGGCACGATCACCGACTACTGGCTCGACGCGCTGCGTTGTGCGGCGGCCGACGATCTCGATGGCGCGGGGCTGGCCCGATTCGAGGCCGAGTGCGACCGGGTCGCGGCCGGCACCATGGCACCGCACGTCGCCATCCTGCTCACCGCCGCCCCGGCGGTGCTCGAGGAGCGGATCGTCTTCCGGGGCCGGCAGGCCGCCGAACACACCAACGTGTTCGCCGATCTCTCCGCCGCGGCCACGCTCTGCGCCTCGCCGGCCGCGTCGGCCGCGGCACTCGTGCGCCTCCAGGACCGTCTCGTGCGCCGGTTGCGCAGCCCGGGCGAGCGGCTGCCTCGTGCGCCAAAGGCCGTGATTGCCATCGACTCGGGAGACCTCGTGCAGGCGGCGGCCGATGCCACGGCCGCCGTCGAGGCGATGCTCTGATGGGCGGCGGATCGGCCGGGCAGCCGCGGCTGCTCACCAGCCCCACCGAGATGCGGGACGAGGTGCTCGCGGCCCGCGCCGCCGGCCGACGCGTGGGCTTCGTGCCCACCATGGGTGCGCTGCACGCCGGCCACGCCAGCCTCGTGGACCGCGCCACGGCGGACTGCCACGAGGTGGCCGTGTCGATCTTCGTGAATCCCACGCAGTTCGGCCCGGGCGAGGACTACGGCCGCTACCCGCGCATGCTGGAGGCCGACACCCGGCTCCTGGAGCGACGGGGGGTGCGCTGGATCTTCGCGCCGCGTGTGGAGGACCTGTATCCGGCCGGCGCCGCCACGCGGGTGGTGGTCGAAGGCCCGGCGCTGCCCTTCGAGGGGGCGATCAGGCCCGGACACTTCTCCGGCGTGGCCACCGTCGTCTGCCGCCTGTTCACGGCGTTGCCGGCCGACGCGGCCTACTTCGGCGCCAAGGACTGGCAGCAGACGCTGGTCGTGAAGCGCATGGTGCGCGACCTGGGACTGCCGGTCGACATTGTCGTCTGTCCGACGATGCGCGAACCCGACGGGCTGGCGCTCAGTTCCCGCAACGCCTACCTCGATGCGGCCGACCGCGGCCGTGCGGTGGCGCTGCACGAGAGCCTGCTGCTGGCGGAGCGGCTCTGGCATGCCGGCGCCGCCGTCGACGCCATCGAACGCGGCATGCGCGACGTGCTCGAGGCCCACGGCGTGGCGCTGGACTACGCCGCCGTCGTGGCTGCCGAGTCGCTGGGGCCGGTGCCGTCCCAGCCCACCGCGGCCGTGGCCTTGGTCGCCGGCCGGCTGGGATCGACGCGACTCATCGACAACCGCGAACTGCCACCGCGCCCCAGCGCCGACTGATGCTCTCCACGTTGTTCCACATCCCGGCGCGGATCGGCTCCGGCGCCGATGCCCTGCCGCTGTTCGGCTGGGGCATGCTCCTCCTCGCCTGGGCCCTGCTCGGCGGCGGGTTCTTCGCGCATACGGCCTGGAGCCGCGGGCCGCGGGCCGCGGCCGCGATGCTTGGCGTTCCTCTGCTCATCGTGGGCGCCATGATCCTCTGGGTCCTACCCGCCCTGGATGACGGACAGGGCGTGCCGGTCCGCGGCTACGGCCTGATGCTGCTGCTGGCGGCCGGCGCCGGCACATGGCTGTCGATCGTGCGCGGGCGGCCACTCGGCTTCGACGCCGACACGATCCTGGCCCTCGGCATGGAGGTCTTCCTGTGGGGCCTCGTGGGAGCGCGGCTGTTCTATGTCATCGAATATCACGACCGCTTCTTCGACGCGGGGATCGCTGC
>QWPN01000111.1 GCA_003671185.1 Planctomycetota bacterium | reverse complement strand
GCCGTGCCCAGGATCGCCAGCCCGCCGTACCGACCGTGATCCGCGCCGGCCCGCGCCAGGATGCCCTCCACGGAGATGTTCGGCTGGCCCAGCCCCTGCGACAGCCGCTGCTCCAGTTCAATGCACCCGTGCACCGCGTGCATCACGCGGGGCGATCGGCGCGCGCCCTCCTGCAGTGCCGCGCACTCGTCGGCCGAGAGATCCTCCGGGTTCCTGTCGCGGATCAGGGCCAGCAGTTCGTCGTCGGTCAGCATGCCGTTTCCTCCCTGCGGCCCGCGTCGAGGCAGCGTTTCAGCGCCTGACGCGCCCGATGGACGAGCAGTTTCACCGCCCCCTCGCTGCGTTTGAGTTGCTGGGCCATGTCCCGCATCCGCAGCGCGCAGCCGTAATACATGTCGATGGCCTGTCGGGCGCTGGGGCCGAGCCCCTGCATGCACCCGGGGAGCCGTGACAGGGCGTCGTCGCTCTCGCCGTAGCCAGCGTCCGCGCCGCCCCGCTCATCGACCTCCAGGCACAACTCCGTCCAGGCGTGCTCGCGACGCTTCGCCCCGCGCACGTACTCAAGCAGCACGTTGCGGGCGATCCCCAGCAGCCAGGGCCGCAGTCCGGCAGCCGCCTCCGGCGGCACGGTCCTGCCGCTGTAGAGCCGCAGGAATGCCTCCTGACAGATGTCGTCCACGTCGGCGGCCACCGTGAGCCGGGCCCGCACGTAGCCATGGAGGAGGCGCTCATGCCGCTTCACCAGCGCAGCGAACGCGGCGTGGTCGCCGCCCCACGACGCCCTGAGCAGCTCCACGTCGCTGCCGGTGACGATCGTCGCTGCATCAGTCGGGGGACTCGCGCTCATGCGACGGTCTCCCGCCGAAGCGTGGCCACCCCAATGATCCACGACGAACCGTTCACGGCAACGATCCTCTCACTGCGGTGGCGAAGGCGGAGGAGTGTCGACGAGCAGGGTGCCCGGCGGCAGGAGCGCCGGTTCGGCGGCCGTGGTGAGCGACAGGCGGAACCGACCCGGCACGTGCCGCTCCCCGAACGCATACTGCGGGCGGATCGTGATCTCGGTGCCCCCCGGGTAGCCCACCGGCTCGGCGAGCCGCAGCAGCACCGCGATCGGGGCGGCGGCGGCATCGCGGTTCGCGCCCCAACCGCTCTTGGGGTCGCTGTCGATGATGGCTGCCGCCGGCCGTCCCGGCTGCTCGACGCTCGCCGTCGCCGCCGTGAACACGAGTTTCCGGCGCGTCTCCGGGTCGGCGACGGAGGCCGCCTCGGCCTCGATGCCGGTGAGGACGAAGCCCCCCGTCTCGGACCGCCCGGGACCGACTGGCGGCAGCGTGGCGTCGGACAGGGCATCGAACCGCAGCGCGGTGATGCCCAGTTCATCGCTGCGCACCCGCACCAGGTGCGCGTCGTTCTCCGGCGCCGGGCCGCCCACGAGGATCGAACCGTCGTCCTGCCGGGCGAGCGTGGCGCCGCCCTCCGATCGGGCCTCCAGCAGTTCACCCTCCACCCAGCCGGGATCAGGCGCGTCGAGCGGCTCGAGAATGTGCCAGGACACCAGCCCGTTGGCGTCGGCGGGCAGATGCACCACCTGCACCTCCACGGACTTGCCGGCGAACCGCGCCAGCGGAAAGAAAAAGGGCCGCGTCGGCACGCCCGGCTGCCGCTGGGGGACGTCCGCGCTGCTCGCGGTCACACCGTCCACGCGAACCTCGAACCGGCTCGGACTGACGGCGCCGCGACTGACGCCGATCGCCAGGTATCGCTGCCGGGGTCCGACCTGCACCGTGCGGGCGAGCGTCAGCGGCCCCGACTGCGGCGCCACCTGGGGCAGGTAGCCGCCGATGCCGTCCGGGGCGCCATCGAAAGCATTGCGCACCACGAGCGGGGTGTTTGTGGGGAGCGTCACGTTCCAGCCCTTCCAGGCCGGGATCGTGGCCGGCAGTCTCTCGCGGACCAGCGTGCGCAGCGCGTCTGCGTTGAGCATCACGACCGGATCGAGCCAGTCGACGACATCGCGGATATCGTAGGGATCGGCACCCGCGGGCCGGCCCTCGTGCGCCTCGTCGGCCACGAGCACGAGCGTCGACTTTTTGCCGGCCGGCAGCGCTAGCCCGATGGCACCCGTGTCGACCGGGTCCGTCGTGCCCACGAGCATTCCGCTCTTCCAGAGGGGCTGGGCCTGCGGCGAGTCGAGGCACACCCGGGCCACCGCGCAGCCACCGGAGCCGGCCGCGTCATCGAGAGCCACTCCGGTGCGGAACGCCGTGGCGATGGCCGGCAGAGGAAACTCGAGCTCGCACCGCGCCTGCACGCCGAAGCCCCAGCCGAAGGCGGCCCCGTTCGCACCCAGCTGCTCCCCCGCCGCGCTCTGATTCACGTTCCACCCCCAGCCGCCACCGAACACGGCCGTCCGCGTGGCCCGGCTCACTTCGATCACCGGCAGCGGCACCTCCTGCGGCGAGAACAGCCAGCGGCAACGGATTGAGGAGTGAGGCAGCCAGAGTGGATCGAGGCTCCAGGCGGGATGGAAGAGGTGCTGCCACGTCATCACCTGCTGCGCATCGGCTCCGCTGGCCCGAAATCGCTCCAGCGACGTCGTCACCACGAGCCCGCCACCCGCATCGGCGCGCAGCAGCCGCGTCGTCAGGTCGGGCATGAGCCGGGCCAGCGAGTCGAAATACGCATCCCACGGCTCCGCCCCCACTGGGCAGATCTCCCCCAGTTCGCTGAACGGCAACCGCCGCGGCCCGTCGTCCGCAAGCACGAACACGCCGGTCCGCGTCCAGCGCAGCGAGCGGAACGCGAGCTCGCCGCCGTCGAGCGTGCGCAGCGTGCCCGGCTTCATGGGCAGCGGACCGGGCTGCCACACCACCCGACGCACGGCGGATGCAATCACCCTGACATGCGTCCGCGGTGGCCGGCCGGGCAGGTCGATGGGGACCGTGGGCCTCACGATCAGGTGGGGCGGCAGCCGTTCCAGCAAGCTCTCCTGCCCCGACCTGTACTCCTCCACGACGCCGGGCAGCCGGTCGCCGCCGACGAGTTCGACGACCGCGGCCGGCTTCGAGGCCGCACCGCCCTTCGGGCCCGTGCCGCCGGTCAGGGCCCAGCGCAGCGGATTGGCCTGATCGAGAATGGCCCGGCCGCCCAGGTGTGGCTGCCCCGCGGCATCGTGCCAGGCCGTGAACTGCGCCGCGCCGACCCGCGTGCCGTCGGCGAATCGCCCCTCGTACAGCGGTGCGTCGGCCAGCGCCCGGCCGGTCACAGCCAGCGCGAGCACGGCCAAGAGGGAACGCCCGAAGAAGGCCATGGTGCGGAATCCCGGTGACCGGACGAGCGGCGAGACCCGCCCCCCGACGACCGATCACTATACCCGGTGCGTTCCCCTCATCGCACCCCTGCCGCAGATCCGCTGCGGTCGCGGTTTTCGCCCGGAACTGGCGGGGCAGCCATGTGTCGAAAATCGGCCTGACGTTCAGTCGCCGTTCATCGCCAGCCGGTCCGCCTCACAGGCCATCGCCACCGAAGCCACGCTGTCCACCTCGGTAAGGGTCCGTCCGCGAGCCGGGTCACGAATGGCCGCGATCTGGTCGGCGGCAAGGTCTCGCACCACCTGCGCGTAGAGATCGAGCTTCGACAGCCCGAGGTTGTAGGTGATCTGGACGACCGCCGCCGCCTCGAAGGGCTGGAACCGCCCCCGCATGCGCCGGCTCTGCCCCGCATACCGGTCCATCGTGCACACCGCGCCGCCCGGCAGCATGCGAGCCAGGATGCCCACGGTGTCCTCGTCGACGAGGGCCCGCAATTCGCCATGCGTCGGCACCCAGTCGAACAGCCGCAACTCGCCCCGCTCGAACACGAGCCGCATCTCCTGCCGATCCATGCGCGAGGGCTGATGGAAGCCGTGTTCGAAATGGAAGAGCACGCCACCCTGTGGCGGGCAGTTGCGTGCCGGCAGGGCCGGCCAGTCGCCGCAGCCATCAGCGGGGTAGCGGCACGTGCACGAGACCTGCTCCTCGACGGGTTCCCTCGCGCCGTGGTCTCCGTTCTCCGTGGGAGCGCCGGGGGCAGGCCGCAGGCTGCGGGCGGCGCACACGACCGTGCCTCGTCCCAGCCATGACGCGACCAGATCGAAAAAGTGGACGCCGTGCTCGACGAAGATGCCGCCGCTGACGTCGCGATTCCAGAACCAATGATCGCGGCCCAGTCCCTCGTCCGCGGCCTCGTTGATGAACATGCCATGGATCAGGCCGCCGAGGATTCGCGAGTCGATGAGCCGATGCACGGCCCGGGCCAGCGGGTTGTAGCGCTCCACGAGATTGGCCACGCAGATCAGTCCCCGGTTCGTGGCCAGCGTTTCGAGCTCTTCGGCATCGGCCAGCGTCGTGGCCAACGGCTTCTCCACCAGCACGTGTTTTCCGGCGAGCAGGGCCGCGGCCGCCTGCCGGTGGTGAAGCGCCGGCGGCGTGGCGATGTACACGAGGTCGATGTCATCGGCGGCGCAGACGGCATCCGGCGGCCGGGCCTCGGCGTTCAATTCCGTTGCCGCGCGGCCTGCCGCTGCCGGGTCGATGTCGGCCACGGCCCCGATGCGCACATCGGGAATCTGCCGATATTGGGCCGCGGAAAACCGGGCGAAGGCCCCGCAGCCGACGAGCCCCACACGCAGCGTCTGGCGACCGATGCCGGCCCGAGGCACGGGGAGCGGCTCGATCGTGGTGGCGAGGTCCGATGCGGAGGGAATGCAGGCGGTATCGGTGCGGGGCATGACGCGAACTCCTTGAGGAGGAGCGTCCCTGCGGACAGCGGGCCCACGGCCCGTTGTGCGGCCTGCACGTCGAATGATACGCGCCTCGAAGACGGCCGACCGACGCGACAGTCAGACCCCAGGGGCTGGGGACCTGGATTCCGGCCTGCGTCCCTAGTTGGCAACGGTCCCGTCACGGTCACGAGATCCGACACCCCCTTCAGGGCGTCCCGACCATGCGGCGCGACACCGTTTCCGCGTGCCCCCAACCGTGTCATAGCAGGCACCGTGAACCTTGCTCCGCCGGCGGCACCTGATTAAAATAGCGACGTGGAAGGTTACGAGTATCCCATCATCGAATCGAGCCGGCCCTCGTGGTCGCTCGTACCAACCTCGCGAAAGCACAAGGTGGTTACCCGCACTGGCAACAGGGCGGGAGGATACGCGCCGGGCACGTGCCCCTGCGAAGCTTTCGAGGGCCCAGCCTGACTCGAAAGCACCTTCCTTTCCTCGCAGGGAAAGGGGTGCCCGATGCCGGTCGGTTTTCCATCGATTCGAGTCGATCAGACAAACGCCAAGCACCATCTGTGGTGCAACAATGGCACGTGGTGGGTGCATTACACTGTGCACTTCGACCACCGCAAGCGGCGCATCCGCCGGTCCCTGGGCACGCGTTCGCTGACCGAGGCGATCCTGCGACGCGACGCCCTGCTGCTGCGGATCGCCAGCGACGGCGACCTGGTGCAGGAACGGCCGCGCCAGCAGGGCGAGCCAGCGCCCGACAGGAGACTGTTCGCATGACATCCCTCACCGAGTACCTGACCTTCGATGTTCCCTCGCGGGTCGGCTTCCTCAACATCACGCCCACGGTCGCGGAACTCGTGGCCCGGTCCGGAGTCAGGGAAGGGCTCTGTCTGGTCAATGCGATGCACATCACCGCCAGCGTATTCATCAACGACGACGAGCGGGGACTGCACGAGGACTACGCTGTCTGGCTGGAGAAACTCGCCCCGTTCAACGCCGACCCGCGGGTCTACCACCACAACCGGACCGGCGAGGACAACGCCGACGCCCACCTGAAGCGGCAGGTGATGGGCCGCGACGTCGTGGTGGCGATCACCGACGGGCGTCTCGACTTCGGGCCCTGGGAGCAGATCTTCTACGGCGAGTTCGACGGCCGCCGTCCGAAGCGAGTGGTCGTCAAGGTGATCGGGGAGTGACGTGACCGGCGGCGCCCGGGCGGATCGTGCCGCAGCCCCGTTCCGGCCAACGCCGCGTCTTCAAGCCGCCCCCCTTGGCAGAGCCGGGGCCGGGCAGGAAACTTTCGCCCATCGTGGCGGCGAGTTCCCCCCTGGCCTTCTTTTCTCGAGGATTCAAGCGATGCGGCGGATGATCCCTGTCGTGGCAATGTTGCTGTTCTGCCTGTCCAGCGGAGTCGTGGCCCGGGCCCAGGATGCCGCCGTACAGGCAGCGCCCACGGTAGCCGCAGCTCCAGCGGCCGCCGCACATCTGGCCGGCAACTATGACACCGGCTCGATCGCCTGGATGCTCGTCAGCGCGGCCCTCGTATTCTTCATGATGCCGGGCCTGGCGCTGTTCTACGGAGGCATGGTCCGGGCCAAGAACCTGCTCAACATGTTCATGCTGGTCATGGTCTGCGTGCCGCTGATCACGGTCGAGTGGGTGGCCTACGGCTACACCATGGCCTTCGCCGTGCCGTCGGCGATCGCGGTCGATGCCGGCAAGAACGACGATGGCACGGACAAGCCGAAGCACAGCTACCTGGGCTGGGACCCGCAGCTGGTGTTCATGCGGCAGTTCGCCGAACTCGGCGTCGACGGCCCCAACGCCTACGAGCGGATCGTCGCCAGCGGCGACACGGTCGACGCCGCCCCGAACGGCGTTCCCGAGCTGCTGTTCGCCATCTACCAGATGATGTTCGCGATCATCACGCCGGCGCTGATCGTGGGCGCCATCGCCGAGCGTGTGAAATTCACCTCATGGTGCGTGTTCGCCGTGCTCTGGGCCACCATCGTCTACAACCCCGTGTGCCACTGGGTGTGGAACGTGAACGGCTGGCTGTTCCAAAAGGGTGTCCTCGACTTTGCCGGCGGCACGGTTGTGCACGTGCTGGCGGGCGTGTCGGCCCTGGCCCTGCTGCTGATTCTCCCCAAGCGCCGGGGCTACCCCGGCGCCCAGTTCGTTCCCCATAGCGTGGGCTGGACGCTGATCGGCGCCGCGCTGCTGATGGTGGGCTGGTTCGGCTTCAACGCCGGATCGGCGATCGCCGTGGGCAAGGACTTCCTGCCGGTGGCCGGCGCCGTCGCCGTCCTGGCCTTCGCCAACACGGCGATCGCCGGCAGCGTGGCGTCCGGGGCCTGGGTGTGTGTGGAGTGGCTGAAGGTCGGCAAGCCGACGGCGCTGGGATTCGCTTCGGGCATGGTGGCCGGCCTGGTGGCGATCACGCCCTGCGCTGGCCACGTCAGCCCGCTGGGGGCGATGATCGTGGGACTGCTGGGTGGCGTCATCTGCTTCCTGGCGGTCCAGGCCAAGGGCCGGTTCGGCTACGACGATTCGCTCGACGTGGTGGGCGTGCACGGGGTGGGCGGTGCGCTGGGGGCTCTGCTGGTGGGCGCCCTCACGATCCGCCCGGTGCTGGGAAGCGTCTCCCAGGTCCTGCTTCAGGCCGAGGGACTGCTCTGGACCGGCGCCTATGCGTTCCTCTGCACGCTCGTGCTGGGTGTGCTCATCGACAAGACGTTGGGCTTCACCGTCGACGCCAAAGCGGAGTCGGAAGGACTCGACGTCAGCGAGCACGGCGAGTCGGCCTACCACTTCAACTGACGG
>QWPN01000052.1 GCA_003671185.1 Planctomycetota bacterium | reverse complement strand
GCTGCTGCTGGAACCCGCTGCCACGTCGGCACCGCTCACGCTCACGCTCCACGCGCCGGTGGCCGCAGGGCTGCAGGAGCGGGAGCCGGAATCCGGCGTGGGGCTGGCGGCCTTCGCCCGCGCCATCGGCATCTGCGCCACGGGAGGCGCGACGGCCTCGTGGTCGGTGCCCTGCCCCTGGGGTGGCCACTTCCGCGTCGCGTCGCGGCTGGCCGACGAACGGTCGTCCCAGCCGCTGGAACGACGGGAGGTGGGATGACGCGGCACCCCCAGGCCGAGGGCCAGGCTGTGGCGATCACCGGCATCGGGGCCGTGACGCCGTTGGGTTCGTCGTTTGCGGAGGTGTCAGCCGCCCTGCTGGCGGGCCGGTCGGGCGTGCGCGTGATCGATGCCGGCGACCCGGCACGCGGCACGCGGCTCGTCGCGGCGCCGGTCACGGACATTCCGGCGCCAGCGGCGGCGATTTGCGGGCTCGAGGCGGCGGACTTCGAGGCACTCGATCGTTTCCAGCGGATCTGCCTGGCGCCCCTGGCGCAGGCGCTGGCCGATGCAGGATTCGCTGCGGCCCGCGGCCCGCGGCTGGGCCTCGTGCTGGGCATCGGCGCGGAGCATCTCAAGGCCTGGGAACTCGACTATCTGGCGGGGGGCAGCCGCGTGTTCGAGCCCCGGCGCGACCGCACGCTCGTGCAGCGACTGGCCCGGCGACTGGGCGTGGACGGCCCTGCGGTCACGGTGGCCGCTGCCTGCGCCTCGAGCGGCTATGCCCTGGCGCTGGCCCGAACCTGGATCAACGCCGGTTGGGTGGATGCCTGCCTGGCGGGCGGCTGCGACATGCTCAGCCCCACGTCGCTGGCCGCGTTCTACAATCTCCGCGCCCTGTCGAGGCGCAGTGATGATCCTGCCAGCGCCTCGCGTCCCTTCGACCGCCACCGCGACGGCTTCGTGATGGGCGAGGGCGGAGCCTGTTTTCTCCTCGAGCGCCGGGCGGAGGCGCTCGACCGCGGGGCGCGCATCCGTGGCGAACTCGCTGGCGTGGGGATGTCGAGCGACGGCTCCCACATGGTGATCCCCAGCACCGATCCCACCCATGCGGCGCGGGCGATCTCGGCGGCGCTGGCCGACGCGGGCCTGCGGCCCGACGAGGTCGATTACGTCAACGCCCACGCGGCCGGCACGCCCGTGGGCGATGTCGCCGAGGCGGCGGCCATCCGTCTGGCCCTGGGCACGGCGGCGGATGCCGTGCCCGTGAGTTCGACCAAGAGCATGTCGGGGCACCTGATCAGCGGTGCGGCAGCCTTCGAGGCCCTGGCCTGCCTGGCCGCCATCGAGCGGCAGGCGGTGCCTCCCACGGTGAACCTCGATGAACCCGACGTGCAGTGCCCGCTCGACCACGTGCCGCACGTGGCCCGTCCCCGGCCCGTGCGCGTCACCGCCAGCAATTCCTTCGGCTTCGGCGGTTCAAACCTCTGCTTGGTGATCCGCAAGGCCGCCTGATACGGCCCCCGCCCGTTCCTGTCCGACCCGCGTTCCCCGGAGACCGCCGCCATGCCCGTCGCGACCGCCGCCACCCCCAGCCACACGCCGCCGGACACGGCTGGTGCGGTCGATGACCTGCTCGCCCGCCTCGTGAGCCGCTGGCACGAGGTGGAGCCCGCCCACGACGAACAGGGGCTGCGGGGGCGGATCTGCGACATGCACCGCTTCAACTTCCTGCTCTGGCACGAGGAGGACGTCGCCCGGTCGCCGGACGTGACCGACGCGCGGATCGCGGAGGTGAAGCGCGCCATCGACCGCTACAACCAGGCGCGGAACGACGGCATCGAGAAGGTGGACGACTGGCTGGTGGCCGACCTGGCGGCAAGGGGCGTGACCGCCCCGGCGCACGCGCCCGGGGCCACCGAGACGCCCGGGGCCGCCCTCGACCGGCTCTCCATCCTGGAACTGCGCCGCTATCACATGCGGGAGCAGGCCGACCGTGTCGACGCCAGCGCCGAGCACCGCCAGAAGGCGGCCGGCCGGCTGGCGCTGCTCGACGTGCAGCGCGACCACCTCGTGGAGGCCATCGACCGGCTGTTGGCCGACATCTACGCGGGCCAGCGTCCGCTGCGGGTGTACCGGCAGATGAAAATGTACAACGACCCGACGCTGAATCCCTACCTCTACAAGGCGGGAAACACGCCCGGCTAAAGCCGGCCCGGCTACTTCCCGGTGCCCGCGTTGCAGTAGGCCAGCGCTAGCAGCGCGTAGCCGGTGACGAGGTCGGGATTGTCCTCCATCCAGCGGGCGTTGTCGTTGGTCCAGGAGCCGTCGTCGCGCTGCCGCTTCACGAGCACGTCGGAGAGCTCGTCCCGCCAGCGATGCTCCCGCCCCTTGTCGTCGGTGAACGATTCGGCGCCGAGCGTGTCGAGAGACTTGGCTGCGGTGTGGAAGTAGTAATACAGCCCGGCGCTGCCCATCCCCGGGTTCTCCTCGAACGTGTAGTGCCGGCGCAGCCATTCCAGCGCCGCCTTGACGCGGGGATCGTCCTTGTCGAGGCCGGCGAAGATCATGCTCTTCAGCCCGGCGTAGGTCATCGAGCCGTAGCTGCGCAGTCCCCCCTCGGGCGTCGTGCCCGCCTGGCTTTCGCCACCGGCGGCGGGTGTGTAGTAGAAGCCGCCATCGGGGTTCTTGGCGGGGAACGGCAACGGATTGTGCGGGCCTTCGAGGTTCTGCGTGCGCGACACGAACACCAGCGCCCGCTGGATGGCCGGGTCATTCTCGCTGGTGCCCACGGCCCGCAGCGCCTCGATCATGAAGGCGGTGTTGGAAAGGTCGGGGCGGCCCTTCTTGCCGTATCCGGCGCCGCCGAAAGCGGGGTCGTCCCGCTCCTTCCCTTCGCCGCCATCCCACTGCAGCTTCTTGACGAACTCGGTGGCCGCCTTGACCTCGGCGTCGAGTTTTCCGCCGCTGTTGCAGGCCGCCAGCGCCACCATGGCCAGCGACGTCTCGTAGTTCGAGACGGGCGACCCCGGCGCATAGATGCCGCCGTCGGGCTGCTTGAACGTGAGCAGGTAGTCGAGGGCCTTGCGCACGGCCGGCGCGTCGGCGGGCGTGCCCGAGCGCACCAGCGCCGTCACGGTCAGCGCCGTCACGGCGGGGCCCGCGTCGGCGGAGAAACTGCCGTCCTCGGCCTGCCGCTTCTCGATCAGATACGTCGAGGCCTTGGCGACGGCCGCGCGGATGGCGGCCGGCTCGGCGGCCGGCACCGGGAGGGCGACCACGAGAGCCAGGAGAGCCACGAGCAGGTGCGGGCGACGGGGCGTCATGAAGGGAACTCCTGGACGGTGCGGGAAGGAGAGGATCGGACAGGGAAGGTTACGCCACCGCGGCCCGATTGAAAACGAGCCGCGCGCGGGCCAGGGCGGGTTATTTTTCACCGCCGCGGCGCGCCGTTCACCGGCCCGGGGGTGCGGACACCTTGGCCAGGACTGGCGTGCGGAACCGCCTCACACCGGGGCCACGGGCAGGGCGCGTGGGTACGCCGGCACCTGCCGCGGCGGCGGATCGCGGCCCTCTTCCAGCCGCCACTCCTCACGTTCCTCGTCGCTGGCATAGTAGGCCAGCCAGGCGCTTGGGTCACCGGCCTCGTCGGCGCTGCAATCCCAGTGCAGATAGTTGTCGGGCAGGTCGACCTGCTTCACCGTCGACGGGAGGATGTCGCGCCGAATCAGGGCGTACAGTTCGCGGTCGGAGAGGTGGTCGGTGAAGTCCAGCACGATGCGCTTGGAATACAGGGCGTCGATCGTCTGCCAGAGACGCTCACGGACCTGGTCGTCGTCGAGCGTGCAGGCCGGCTGCAGGGCCAGGGTCGGCGTGAACCAGCGGGCGATGGGGGTCAGGGGCGCCAGTTCCCAGGCCAGCATCGACTCCAGGAAACGGTTCTCGACAGGCGTGGGCAGGTGCCGGAAGTCGATCTCCCAGATCGCCTCGTCGAGGTAGGGCTCGATGGCCGTTCGCAACTCGCCGTTGCGGATCAGGCACTCGATTTCTTCTGGGTCGGGGTGGTGCGCGAGAGGCATGCCGTCGGGCTCCGCGGGGCCAGCGGCCGCGGCCGACGGGGCGTCGGCAACGGCCTTCTCCACCGCCGACATTACCAACACCAGGAGGCGGTTCAACGGTTTTGGCGGCCGTTTTTCCCGTTTTTTTCGCGCTGCCGACGGTACGATCGCTACGACGTGACGACTTTCCGTGGCCTGCCGCCACCGCCCCGCTTCCGCAGCCACCGCACCCCGCGCACCGTCAGGGGGTGGCCTGGCCGGCCGGCCCGCAGTCGGGCTCCAAGGCGGCGATCTTGGCCACGCGCCGGGCGTGCCGGCCGCCCTCGAAGGGCGTCGAGAGCCAGGTGCGGATGATCTTGTCCTGCACCTCGGCACCGATCATCTCGGCCGACAGGCAGAGCACGTTCAGATCGTTGTGCCGCCGGCTCATCTCGGCCGTCACCTCGTCGTGGCAGGTGGCCGCCCGCACGCCGGCGAGCTTGTTGGCCGCGATCGCCATGCCTACGCCAGTGCAGCAGAGGAGGATGCCGCGGTCGACGCTGCCAGTGCTGACTCGACGGGCGACGTCGGCGGCGATATCCGGGTAGTCGACCGCTTCCTCGCCGTGCGAGCCGCAGTCGATCACCTCGTTGCCCAGCCGTTCCAACAGGCCGATGAGCCGCAGGCGGGAGGCCACGCCCCGATGATCACTGCCAACTGCAATCCGCATGAATCTACGAGCTCCCTGTCGAAGGGTTCCGGGCCTGTCACCTGCCCGCCGACCTGATCCCGAGTGTATCGATTCTGGCCTCCAAATGCCCGCGGATCTGCTGGGCACACGTGCGGTAGGTTTCCAGGCTGCCACCGATCGGGTCGAGCACGTCATGGCGGTCCGGCGAGAGCATCGCCACCCGCCCGCCAGCTGTGGGAAACTGGGCAAGAATTGCGGCCCGGTGGGCGGCCGTCATGGTCAGGATGACGTCGGCCTGGGTGACGAGCGTCTCGGTGAGTGGCTGGCTTTCGTGTGCCGACAGGTCGGCCCCCATCTCCACCACCGCCTCCACCGCGCCGGAACTCGCAGCGCCACCGCCCCACGCGGCCAGGCCGGCGCTGGCCACCACCACGCCGTGCTGTTCGATCTCGTCGGCCCGGCAGCCCAGCCGCTCGGCGACCAGGCAGCGGAACAGTGCCTCGGCCATCGGGCTGCGGCAGGTGTTGCCGGTGCACACGAACAGCACCATCAGGCTCGCCAGACGGCGCAGCGTCTCCTCCGAGACGATGCCCGGGCGCACCATGCGGAATGAGACGTCGTCGAGTTCGATCGTGGTGCAGGCTTGCGCGTACCGCGCCCGGCCGTCGTCGATGACCAGCGACACCGACGCGCCGGCCCTGGACATGACGTCGGCCACGGTCACGGCCGGTTCGTCGCCGGGCTGCCCGGGCTCCGCCAGCAACACGGGCCCGGCCAACATCCGCAGGCAGTCGCTGAGCATCGGATGGCCGGGAATGCGCAGCCTGAGACGGCCGCCCCCCACGACCGCGTCGCGGGTCGCGGCCGGCAGCCGCTGCACCAGGCTCTCGGCATGGTCGTCGGGTACGAGCATGGCCACGGGGCCCGGCCAGCAGCGGCGGGCGATGCGCCGGCCCACCGCCGTCATGCGCGGCGCCCAGTCGAGGGCCTCGTCGGCGCTCTTCAGGGTGAGCGTGAGCCGTGGTTCGTCACCGTGCCGGGGCACGAGCCCGCACAGCGCCGCCACCGCCCGCGGGTCGCGGCCGCTCGATGCCACGACGTAATCGGTTTCCGTGGGAAAGGCCACCGCCCGACCTTCGGCCAGCGCCTGCACGGCGCGATGCACGACGTCGCGTGCATCCTCGGTACGGCGCAGATCGATGACCGTCGGCGGCATGATGGGGCCGGCTGCCGTTGGCAGCCGGGGGCCGGGGTTCGCCGATCCGCGGGACAACCGTGCGGAGGTGGAGCGAAGTGGGCAAAAGTACCGTGTTTTGCGTGGGCCAGTCAAGAATCGGCGACTGGGCAAGGCGACGAAGAAGGCCGTGAGGCACGACGCTTGGGCCCATTCCGGGCCTGTCCGAGGTGGGTGGGAGCGCTGGCGGTTTTCGGCTTGTGGCGCCGAGCGGGACTCCGCTATTTCTCCGTCGCCCCCGCAGCCGCCCCCCCGCATCGGCACCCTCGATGGCCAATCGCGCCCGCTGTTCCCGCCTCCGATCCGCTCACTGCCGGCTGCCATTGGTGGTAGCGGCCTGCCTGTTCGCTGGCTGGGCGGCCGCACAGCCACCCACGCCGCTGCCCCCGCTGACGGCCGAGACGGCCGGGCCTCCGGCCGCGGCCGCCGCGACCCAGGACGGCATCGTCGAGGTGCGGATCGAGGGCAACCATGCCACCGAGGTGGCGAAGTTGCCGAAACTCGTCACCCGGGCAGGCCAGGTGTTCGACCCGCAGGCGATCGAGGAGGACGTGCGCACGCTGCACCGGACCCGCAAGTTCGTCGACGTGCACCCCAAGTACGTGCGCGTGCCCGAGGGCGTCATCGTGATCTTCCAGGTGGTGGAGCGACCCATGCTCCGCTACGTGAAGTACGTGGGCAACCAGCACATGACCACGCGGTCCCTGCGCAAGAAGGCCGAGATCGACGTGGGGGATTCGATGGATCCCTACGTCGTGGAGGAGGCCCGGCGGCGGATCGAGTCGCACTACCACGAGAAGGGCTACGAGGCGGCGCGGGTCACCACCGTGGAAGGCGACAAGCCTGGCGACAAGGGCGCCGTGTTCCTGATCGACGAGGGCAAGAACCGCAAGGCACTGTGGACGTCGTTCGTGGGCAACACGATCGCCTCCGACGCCCGGCTGCTCACGCAGATCAAGTCCAAGCCGGGCGTGCTCTGGCTGTTCGGCGGCGACGTCGATCGGACCGTCATCGACGCCGACGTCGAAACGCTCACCGCCTACTATCGCAGCCTGGGCTTCTTCCAGGCCAAGGTGGGCCGTGAGGTGCAGGTGGTGCACGAGGGGAACCGCGACTGGACCCACCTCACGTTCGTGATCAACGAGGGGCCGCGCTACACCGTCCGCAATGTGTCGTTCGTGGGCAACAGCAAGTTCAAGAGCGAGTTTTTGGAGCGCGACCTGAAGCTCAAGTCCGGTGAGCACTTCAACCAGTCGAAGATGGACGTCGACCTGGGGCTGATCCGCGACATCTACGGTGGCCGCGGCTTCGTGTTCGCCGATGTCCGTGCCGATCCGCGCTTCCTCGAGGAGCCGGGGCAGCTCGACCTGGTGTACAACGTCACCGAGGGGCAGCGCTACCGCGTCGGCAAGATCAACGTCCGCATCCGCGGCGAGCACCCGCACACCCGGCACAGCACCGTGCTCAACCGGCTCTCGCTGCGACCGGGCGACATTCTCGACATCCGCAAGCTCCGGGACGACGAGCGTCGGCTCAAGGCGAGCAGCCTGTTCATGGCCGACGCGGCCAAGGGGCAGGGGCCGCGGATCGTGTTCTCCAAGCCCGAGGGTGAGGACACCGCGGTGGCGCAGAGGCCCGAACGGCCCGGCTACCGCGGGCAGAGCCCGGACGGCGAGGATGACGCGCTGGTCGACCTGGTGCTGGAGGGCGAATGGACCTCCGAGCCGCAGATCACCGCCCCGCCCGCTGCACCGGCGCCCGCTCCAGCCGCG
>QWPN01000151.1 GCA_003671185.1 Planctomycetota bacterium | reverse complement strand
TCACCTCGGGCAGCAGCGGCGGACGGTCGGCGTTGGGGGCCAGCCGCACGAGCAGGAGCGAGGATGCGGCGTCGGCGGAGAGCAGGTGGCCGGCCACCAGGGGGTGCCGCGCGGCGCGGGCCTTGGCGGCGGCCCGAGCCTCCGCATCGAGGTCGTCGCGGGTGCGGGGAATCACCGGCAGCAGGGCCCCGGCGGCGCCCTGGCGGCGCACGTCGAAGATGGAACGCACGTCCTCGACTCCGCTGATCTGCCGCAGGCGGCCCACCGTGTCGCGCAGCTGCGCCAGGGCGGCGGCGTCGAAGATGTCGCCCGAGCGGGCCGCGGCTCGGATGATGCAGTCGTGGTCGGGCGCGCCGAACAGGGCGGACACCTCGTCCGTGGTGCGGAAATCGGCACTGCCGTTCCGCACCAGGGCCCTCAGGTCGTCATCGATGCGCAGCCGCGACAGCCCGTAGCACGCCAGCAGCGTGAGGGCGACGACGATAGTCCAGCCGGCGGTGTGCCAGCCGGCCGGCATGCCCAATCGGGCGGCGCAGGGCCGGTTCACTCCGGTTGCGGATCGGCCTGCGGCGTCGTCAGCAGGTGGAGTTCCGCCGGATCCACGATCCAGCCCCGGCAGTTCGTCGCTCCGCAGCGGCAGGGGATCGCCGCGTCGGCCGGCCAGCTGTAATCGATGAGAATCTCCTCGCCCGGTTCGACGGGACGGATCGTCTGCAGCCACAACCTGTCTTCCTCGAGGTTCGTGCCGCCCTCCGGCTCGGTCTCCCAGTAGAAAATTTCGCAGTTCGGATCGCAACTGTGATTCATGAACCGCAGCGGCGGCGCCGGATCGAGCAGCCGGCCGGCGGAGAGTTCCATGACGTAACTGGGATCCTCCGGGTAGTCGTCGAGGACGGTGCCGAGGATCTCACCGAGCACGATCCCCGCCGGGATGCGGCGGCGGGCGAAGACCCCGCGGCCGACGTGCGTTTCACCGATGCGAACGAGGCGGGAGAGGCTGGTGGGCGGGACCCCGAGAGCCGGGGTATGTTGAGGGGCCATTGCAGTCCTGGGTGTGCGTCGCGATCGGGCCGGCAGGGGAACTTTACGAATATGCTCCACGTCGGTCAACGGTCTGGCATCGCGCGGCGGCGACGTGATGGTGTGGTCGCCTGGGTGTGGTGGAGGGAGTTCTGGTCGGTCGCGGTCTGGCTCGTGGCCGTGAGCATGCCCCCGCGCGCCGGCGGTGCCGCGGAGGCGGTTCCGTGCCGGCTGCGGATCGCCTGCTTCAACGTCGAGAACTTGGCCCTGCCCGGCGAGAACACGCGGCTCACGCGCTTCCGCTTCGAGCCGGCGCGGAGGCGCCACCTGGAGGGAGTCGCCCACGTCATCGAGGCGATCGATCCGGATATCGTCGTGATGCCGGAGGTGGTGTCGCGGCAGGGCGTGGAGGCGCTGGCCGCACTGCTCCGCGAGAAGGGCCTGACAGGCTTCCAGGGCTACCACGTGGACGGTGCAGATTCCTTTTCGGGCTTCGATGTGGCGCTGCTGGCCCGCATCGAGCCGGACGAGGTCGACGGCCGTCGCATCTGGATCCATGTGCCGGCCCGGGCCGGCAACCGCTCGCGGCCGCGGGCGGAGCCGGAGCTGCCGGCCGATCCCGCGGAGGCCTGGCTGCGGCAGGCCTACACCTATATCGACGACGCGGGACAGACGCGGAGCGATGAAGCCGTGCTGCAGCGTCACTCGCTGGCCTACTTCACCGTCTGCGGCCGGCGCATCGGCCTCCTCGGCCTGCACCTCAAGAGCAACCCCTCGGATGCCGGCGCCAACGCCCAGCGCAGCGCCGAGGTGCGGATCGCACGGGACATCATCCGGCGAGAGATCGTGGGCCGGGGCTACCTGCCGGTCGTGCTCGGCGATCTCAACGACTACGACCCCGACGTGCCGATGGCCGACGCCATACGCACCACGAAAACCACGGTGCTGCGCGATCTCAAGGACTACGACGCCGACGTGGCTGGGGATGAACTCGTCAATGCGGCCAAGTTCGTGGGCCGCGTGGCGGACCGCTACACCTCGCACTGGGACGTCAACGAGAACGGTGCCGCGGATCCCGAGGACGTGTTCACGATGATCGACCACGTGCTCCTGCACCGCGACCTGGAGCCGGCGGTGTGTCGCGTGTTCATCTGCCACGCGGTCGATCTCGGCGTGTCGGACCACCATCCCGTCGTGGTCGACCTCGTGTTCGAGCAGCCGCACCCATGACGCCTGCCCCGGCCGGGATCCTCGTCGTCACGGTCGATCGGCTGCCGGCCTGGATCCTGCCGGCGTACGGCGCCACGTGGGTGGCGATGCCCACGCTCGATGCGATGGCCGGCCGCGGCCTGGTTTTCGACCGGCTGATCGCCAATGGCGATGATCCGCGGCGGGCCGCGGCTGATCTCCTGGGCGACGCCGGGCAGGGCCTGCTGGCGGCGGCCATGGCCGCAGGCTGGCCGATGACGCTGGTTACCGACGACGAATCGCTCGTGCCGGCAGATCTCGCGGCGCGGGCCACCGTGCGACACGTGGCGGCGCGGTCGAAGATGGATGTGGAGGATGACGAGGAGGGCACGAATCTGGCCCGGCTGTTCGCCGTCGCCGAGGGGGTCGTCAAGGCCGGCGGCCAGCGGCTGGTGTGGTGCCACGCCGGCAGCCTCGGGGTGGCCTGGGACGCACCCGGTGAATTTCGCGACGCCTATATCGATCCCGACGATCCGCCGCCTCCGGCCGGGGCCGGTGTGCCTGCCGTGGACCTCGGCGCGGACACCGATCCCGACCTCGTGGTCGGCCTCCGGCAGGTGTTCGCCGGCCAACTCACGCTGCTCGATCACTGCCTCGGCCGTCTGCTCGACGCGCTGCCGGCAGACGGCGACGAAGCATGGACGGTGCTTGTGGCCGGACTGCGCGGTCTGCCCCTGGGGCTCCACGGTCGCGTAGGACTCGGTCCGATCGCCCCCTTCGGCGAGCTCGTGCACGTGCCGGCGATCATCGCCGATGCGTGTGGGCGCATGGCCGCCCAGCGTTACGGCGGCCTGACGCTGCACGCCGACCTGGGCGCGACGCTCGTGGAGCTGGTGACGGGTGCGACCTGTGCCGTCGACCCGCTGCGCACCTGGCTGGGCAGGAGCCTGGTGGGGCTGCTCGAGTCCTGGACGGTCGTGGAACGCGACCGCGTGATCGTGGCCGGATCCGCGGGCTGTGCCGTGGTGACACCCGGTTGGCAGTTCGTGCGTGCCGCCCCATCCGCGGCCGGGCCTTCATCGGGCCGTCTGTTCGCCAAGCCGGACGATTACTTCGAGGTCTGCGACGTCGCCAATCGCTGCCCGGCCGTGGCCGATGAGTTGGCGAGCATCTCCGCGGCGGTGGCCGCCGGTGACGTGGAACGAGCCTGGGCCGAACCGCTCTCTGCCGCAGCCCGCGGCGCGACCTGACGGTCGATCCGCCTACGGCCCGGATTTTTCGCGGTCAAACACGCTTTGCCCCGTCCGGCGAAGGCCGCTACGATCTGCCCCCCTGCGGGATGGCATGCGCCGCAGGGCACAGTCTTCGGATCTGGCCCATGGCCTCACCCCTGGTCCGCCTGGCATTCACGATCGCCCTGGCGTTCGCCGCACACGCTCCCTCGGCCACGGCCGCCGCGTCGCGGCCGGCCACCATCCGCGTGCAGTGGGGAGGCGGCACGCCACATGCCTGGACGGGCACGGTCGCCGTCGTGGCCGCTGACGCCGCCGCTGACACGCCGGTGGCCTGCGAGTGGCGCACGCTGTGCACGGAGCCCGACGCCGCCGCGATGGCGCACGAGGCCGAGGGCACGATCGTCGTGCATCAGGTGCGTCCACTCTCCACCGACGGCGTGGAGATCGTCGTGCCCGACTGGCAGCGCTGCCGGGTCGTGGCCCGCCTGTCTGCCGGGGACGGTCAGCCGGTCACGGTGATCGACGTGCCGGTGGCCGGCGTGCTGGGCGAGCCGGCCCAGAAGCCGCTCGACTCGATCGGCAACCGACTCACGCTCAAGCCGGCGCCGGGAGATTCGCTGCGGGTCACGGTGGAGCCGGCGGCGAACGTCCACGCCGCCACGCAGACCGCGGTGCTGCGGCCGGGTGAGCGGCTGCGGCTGCGCGTCGATCCGTTGTTGGCGGCCCGCGTGGACGGGGGCGGGTCGATGGAGCTCCGCCTACGGCTCAAGCCGGCGCAGCAGTCACGGGAGCTCGATGCCCAGGCGACGACGCTCGTGCCGATCGCCGCCGCGGCTGGTGCCGGAGGGCCCGGCGACCGCCGCCCCACTCCCTTCGAGCCCGTCGTGTTCGAGGTCGTGCTGCCGGGTGAGGAGGGGGTCTACGAGGTGGAACTGGAGGCCATGGAGCGTGGCAGCCTGCGGTGGGCCCGTCCCTTGGCTTCGCGCACGGTGCAGCTGGTGGCCGTAGCGGATGCCGCCGTCGATGCGGCACAGGACGTGGAGTGGAAGACCGTGTACGAGCTCGACCCCGGCAGCCCGCGGCTTCACGAGCGGCTGCGCCGGTTGCCCGGCGTGGGGCTGCCCGCCGTGTCGCTGCCCAGCGTGCCGTTGCCGTCGATGCCGCTGCCGAGCCTGACGCGGCCCACTGTGCCGCTGCCCAAGCTGCCCAACGTGAACCTGCCGAACGTTCCGTTGCCCAGCGTGCACCTGCCCAACGTGTCGGCGATGGTGCCGCGGCTGAGCGGGTTGCTGGCCAGCGGCGACTCCGTGCTCACGGTACATGCCGCGGGCCCGTTATTGCGGCTGCCGCCGGCGCGAACGGTGCGGGCTCCGTCGTGGGAGGGCATCGTGCTGGCTGTCGCCCAGCCCGGGATCCCGCATGCGGTGGAGATCGAGTTTCCACTCGACCAGGACGCCGTGCTGGGCGTGAGCGTGCTGGAGGCTGACGCGGCGGGAACCGCCGTCGAGTCCCGGCACTCCGGCGGCTTCGAGGTGCGGGCGGACGCGGGCCAGTCGCGGGTCGGCGTGCACCGCTTCGTGTTCTGGCCGGCGACGAAGCATCCCCTGATCGTGATCAGCAATCCCTCGCCGCTGGCGCCGGCGTTGTTCGGCCGGGTGCGGGTGGCCGCCGGCCCTGCCCGCCTGCCCGCCCCCGGGCCGCGGCCGGACCGCGGTCACCTCGCGGCGGCCGCCGGTGCGAGCCGTCCGATCCACGCCTTCCTGCCGTCACCAGATCTGCACCGCGAGTTCGGGGGCGTCGGCCGCGTGGCGGCGGCGGGCGGGCGTCCTGGGATCGACTGGGGTGCACACCTGGCGGCAGCCCGCCACTCCGCGGACAGCTTGCGGTCGCAGGGGCTGGCTGGCGCGATGGTGACCGTCTACACGCAGGGGGCCGCGCTGTGGCCTTCGGCGTGCACGCAGGGCGCTCCGCGCTGGGATGCGACCAGCACGGCCGATGCCGGCTGGGATCCGCTGCCCAAGGACGTTCTCGAACTGCTGGCCCGGGTCTATGGCCGCGAGGGGCTGTCGCTCGTGCCCGCGCTGTCGTTCGATGCACCGCTGCCTGCCGTCGAGGCATTGCTCAACGGCCCCGCGGCTCCCGGCATCGCCTGCGTGGGGCGCGAAGGTCGCCCCCGGCGGGTGGCGAGTGGCGGGGTGCACTACAACGTGCTCGACCCACGGGTGCAGGCGGCCGTGGAGGCCACGGTCGTGGAAATGGCCACGCGGCTGCGGGGCGCGCCGGCCGTTACCGGCGTGGCACTGCTCCTGCCTCACGACGGCTGGCTGCACCTGCCGGGCCTGGCGTGGGGACTCGATGACGCCACGTTCGCCCGCTTCGTGGCGGCCACAGGCGGCGAGGATACCGGCGGGGCCGATCGTCATGCCGCGCGGGCGCGGCTCGTGGAAGGGCCTCTGCGCGAGCCATGGCTGGCGTGGCGATCCGCGGAGTTGGCCAGGTTTTACGCCCGGCTGGCCGACGCGATCGGTGACATCGACGACCGCTGGAGCGTGTACGTCACGCCCACGACGCTGTTCGCGGCCGGCGATTTCGCGGTCCGCTTCCGTCCCGCGCTGGGGCCGGTGCCTGGCGATGGCGAGGTGCTGCGTGAGGCCGGGCTCGATCCGGTGGGATGGCGGGAGTGCCGTCGGATCGTCTTCGTGTCTCCGCATGTTCACGGAGTCGTCGGCAGTGTTGCGGATCGCGGCAGCGTGGTCGCCGCCAACCGTTCGCTGGCCCTGGCGCGCGCCGCCGTGGCAGCGCCGCGCCGGGCGGCGCTGATCTTCGAGCGACCGCTGGAGGTCGATCTGGCCGCCGTGGTGCCGCACGGTCCCTTCGCCAGCGCCGCCGCGGGTTCGACGCTGGTGCACGCCCAGCCGTCCGGTTTCGATGCCAGCCGCGCCCTGGCGGAATCGCTGATCGCCGCTGACGCCGAGGCGGTGTTCGACATGCGGGCTGCGTTCTCCGCGCCCGCCGTGGTGCCGGCGGAGCAGCGCAGCTTCGAATCGCTCCCGGCGCAACGGCTCGACCTCGTGCATGGCTTGCCCGCGCCCCTGGTCGTGCGGTCGCGCACGGTCGCAGGCGCGACGTGGGTTCATGTCGTCAACGCCGCCCCCGAGCCGGGCAGTGCCGTGCTGACGCTCGGTGGCCGGCCGTCGCTGGTGATCGATGCCGTCGACAGGTCGGCGCTAACGCTCGACGAGACGGGGGGTGTGTCCGTACCCCTCGGGCCCTGGGGTGTGCGCACGCTGATCATCGACGGTGGTGTGGCCGTACGCGCCGCCCGCATGGACTATGACGAGCGGGTGCGACGGCGGGTGCTGGCGCGGATGGAGCGACTGCTCCTCAGGCGCGCGGCGCTGGAGGCGCCCGTGGCGCTCGATGTGCTCGACAATCCGGGTTTCGAGCTCGGGCCGGCCGCTTCAGCCGGACGCCGGGATGCCGCCGTGGCCGGCTGGGAGGTGGTGGAGTCGAGGCGCGGGGCGGTGGCTGCCGTGCCGGGCATGCCCGGCACGGATGGTGCGGTGCGGGCCCTGGAATTCGTGTCGTTCAACGGCCTCTCCACGTTGCGCAGCAACCCCTTTCCGGCGCCGCGCACCGGCAGGGTCAGCGTGGCGGCGTGGCTACGGATCAAGGAAGGCGATGCGCAGCCGCCGCTGCGAGTGGCACTGGAGGGCGTGCAGGAGGAACGGGAGTATTACCGGTTCGCCTCGGTGGGGGGGCTGTCGGGAGGCCGGCCGCTGGGCCCTGAATGGTCACAGTTCGTGCTCCAGGTCGACGACCTGCCGGCGACTGGCCTGGAGTCGCTGCGGGTGCGATTCGACCTGCTGGGACCGGGCAGCGTGCAGATCGACGACGTGCGGGTGTTCGATCTGGCGTTCGACGAGTCGCAGCGGGCGCAGCTCACGAAAGTCGTGTCGTTGCTCGAGCATGGAGCCCGCCAGGGTGACCTGGGCAGTTGCATCGCGGGACTCGACGGCCATTGGCCGGCGTTCCTCGAAGCCTTCGTGCCCGATTCGGCCCTGTCGGAGGCGCCGGCACCGGAGCCTCGGGCTGCGCGGACCGATCCGGCGCCGGTGCCTGCGAGCGGCGGCATGCTCGACCGTGTGAAGGGCTGGTGGCGTTGAGAATGGCCGGCGGAGCGTTTCGGCCCGGGCGGCCCGTCAGCCCGGTGGCCAGCTGAGGCGGCGTCCACCGATCAGGTGCACGTGCAGATGATCGACGGACTGCCCGCCGTCGGGGCCGCAGTTCACCACCAGCCGGTAGCCG
>QWPN01000046.1 GCA_003671185.1 Planctomycetota bacterium | reverse complement strand
CTGTTGCGCTATCCGACCTTTCCCACCGCCGGATTCGCCGGTGCGTCGAGCGTTCTCCCCGCCGAGCGGCAGGAGTCGAGCCACTTCGTGCCCATGGAGGACCGTTGGCGAATTGGCCTGCCGTCCTGGGATCGATATGACCGCGGCCACCCACGGCTGGACGACTATCCGTTCGCGCCCGGCAACATCTTCAACCCCTACACCCAGAACCTCCTCAAGGAGGACTTCCCGGTCATCGGCCAACACACCTTCTTCGATCTCCGGGCCAGCAGCCGCACGATCACCAACTTCCGCCAGGTGCCCACGCCCGACACGCCCTTCGAATCCACGCCCACGCCGGGTCAGGAGGACTTTTTCGGCAACCCCAACGGCTTTCTGTTCCTGCAGTACTACACCATCGCCATGGAACTCAATCACGGCGACAAGACGTTCAAGCCCAACGACTGGCGAATCAGGGTCGTGCCGGTCCTGAACCAGAACTATCTCGAGGTCTATGAATACGGCGTGGTGCTGCCGGACGTCGCGGAAGGCCGCCGCCGCTACCGGGGCTTCGCCACGATCGAGGAGTGGTTTCTGGAGTTCAAGCTCGCCGACCTCAGCTCAACCTACGATTTCGCGTCGGTCCGCGGCGGCTCGCAGCCCTTCACGAGCGACTTTCGCGGATTCATCTTCAGCGATCTGAACCGGGCCATCCGCGTCTTCGGCACCCGGCTGGCCAACAGGGATCAGTTCAACCTCATCGTTTTCGATCAGCGCGAGAAGGACACCAACAGCTTCCTCAACAGTTTCGACTCCCGCGGACAGAACATCGTGATCGCCAACTATTACCGTCAGGACTTCATCTGGCCGGGCCATACCGTCCAGACGAGCTTCCACTACGACTACGACCAGAAGAGCCTCCACTACGACCAGAACGGCTTCCTCGTGCGGCCCGACCCCGTGGGCCTCGCCCAGCCCCACGAGGTGAACGCCTGCTACGCCGGCATTGCCAGCGACGGGCACATCAACGAGCTCAACGTGACGAGCGCCTTCTACTACGCCTTCGGCCACGACACGCTCAATCCGCAGGCCTTGCAGCCGATCGACATCGGCGCGACGATGGCAGCCCTCGAAGTATCCTACTCGCCCGACTGGATCCGCTTTCGCAGCGCCGTCTTCTTCGCTTCTGGTGACAACAACATCAACGATGGCAAGGGGGGCGGCTTCGACGGCATTATCGACAACACGCAGTTCGCCGGCGGCGAATTCAGCTTCTGGGTCCGGCAACAGATCAAGCTCCTGGGAACCAACCTCAAGAACCTCCTCTCCATCTACCCCGACCTGCGGGCCACGAATAAGTGGCAGTCGCAGGCGAACTTCGTCAACCCCGGGCTCCAGCTCTACAACGCGGGTGTCGACTTCGAGCTCACCCCGCGGACCCGCCTGGTCACGAACTGCAACTTTCTCTTTTTCGACACCACGAACGTGCTGGAGTCGTTCGTGTTCCAGGACAACATCTCCAAGTCGATCGGCACCGACCTCAGCCTGGGCTTCGAATCGCGGCCCCTGCTCAACAACAACTGGATCTTCCGGGCCGGCGTCTCCGGCCTGCTCGTCGGCGACGGCTTCCGCGATCTCTACGGCTCACTCGGCGGCAACATCGACAACCTGTTCGCCGCCTTCACGGATCTGGAACTCGCCTACTAACCGGGGGTTGACGGATGAAAACCACGTCTTGCCGTCGACGCGGCTTTTCAGGCGCACTTCCCAGGGCATACGCTATGGGTCACAAGCCATGATCGTGCAGGAACTCCATCGCATTCAGGAACGATACCGGTACCTGCCGGAGGAGGCGCTCCGCAGGCTCGCCGAGCGGACGGGCACGCCCCTCTACCGGCTGCAGGAGGTGGCCAGTTTCTTTCCCCACTTCCATCTCCAACAGCCGCCGGCGGTCGAGGTCCGGGTCTGCCACGACATGGCCTGCCACCTCAGCGGCTGCTCCGGGGTGAAACGTGGCCTGGAGCGTGAACTCGCCGCGGAGATCGCCGCCGGAAGCGTCGGCGTCCGCTACGCCTCGTGCCTCGGCCGCTGCGACCGGCCGGTGGCCGCGACCGTGAACGACCGGTTCTTTGCGGCCAGGTCCGCAGAGGAGCTCATGGGGCTCGCCCGTGACGCCCTCTCCGCCCGGCTGCCCGCAGCCGACGCCGACAGCGGCTACGAGCCCCACACGAACCGGCCGTGGAAAATCGACCCTGCCGGCACACCCACAGGCTACGACTCCGTACGCACGTTCGCCGCGGCACCCGACCGGCAACGGATGATCGACGAACTCAAGGCCGCCGACCTGAGGGGCATGGGAGGCGCGGGCGTCCCGGCCCACCAGAAATGGAACGACGTCTGGAAGGCGAAGGGCGATGAAAAATACGTGATCTGCAATGCCGACGAGAGCGAGCCGGGAACCTTCAAGGATCGGGAACTCCTCACCCGGCACCCACACCTCGTTCTCGAAGGCGTGATCCTGGCGGGCCTGCTCACCGGCGCCACCCGCGGCTGGATCTACATCCGCCATGAGTACGTCGAGCAGATCGC
The DNA here is from genome assembly GCA_003671185.1 of Planctomycetota bacterium. GTDB lineage: Bacteria > Planctomycetota > Planctomycetia > Pirellulales > UBA1268 > QWPN01. The sequence goes on along the minus strand of QWPN01000046.1, from coordinate 22,100 downwards.
GATCATGCGCGCCGAGATTCGCCGGGCCGAGTCGCTCGGGGCCTGCGGCGCGCGCATCGCCGGCGTCAGCGGCGGGTTTTCCGTCGACGTGTTCACGAGCCCCGGTGGCTACATCTGTGGCGAGCAGAGTGCGCTCGTCGAGGCGATGGAGGACAGGCGGGCGCAGCCGCGCAACAAGCCGCCGCAACTCGAGACCAACGGCTTTCACGACCGGCCCACCCTCGTGAGCAACGTCGAGACCTTCGCCTGGGCCGCGGCCATCGCAGCCCGCGGCGGGCAGTGGTATGCCGACACGGGCACCGCCGGCTGCAAGGGAAGCAGGCTGTTTTCCATCTCCGGCGACGTCGTCCGGCCGGGTGTCTTCGAGCTCCCCAATGGCACGCCGCTCCGCACGCTGATCGAGGATCTCTGCGGCGGCACCCGTCGACCGCTGAAGGCCTTTGCGCCCTCCGGACCGTCGGGTGGCTTCCTGCCGGCGCGACTCCCGGTTGCGGCGCTGCCGCGGGGTTGGGAGAAGCGGGCACCGACCGACCTCGTGGAGAAGGTGGCGGCTGCTGGTGGCACGCACCTCGACATCCTCGACCTGCAACTCGACCTGCAACGGTTCCGTGACCTGGGGCTGGCGATCGGGTCGGGGCTCGTCGTCTACGATGACAGCCGCGACATGGCCGTCGAAGCGGTAAACTGCTCGCAGTTCTTTCGTGACGAGTCCTGCGGCAAGTGCGTGCCCTGCCGGATTGGTTCGCAGAAGATCGTGGAACTGGGGGAGGAACTGCTGGCGGGGCGCGTCGACGATTCAGCATTCACGGATCGCGAGCAGCTTGCCGGTGAACTCTCCCGCGCCATGGAAATGACGAGTATCTGCGGACTGGGGATGGTGGCCGCCAAGCCGTTCCAGTCCGCGCTCCAGTTCTTCGCCGCCGACCTCCGTCGGCACGTCCGGGGAAATTGACCATGAGCGGCAGCGACGCCACGCCGGCCCCGGACGGGGACGATCCCTATGGCAGTCTCGTGCTGCCGGAGGAAGACGGTCTGTTCGCCAGGGGCATCGACGGGCAGTTGGTCCGCATGGACAAGGTCACGGCCGCCGACTTCGACACGCGAATCACCATCGCCATCGACGGCCGCGAGGTGACGGTTGCCAAGGCCGTGCCGCTCACCGACTCGCAGGGCAAACTGGTCCGGGATGCGGAGGGCCGGCCGATTCCGCGGGCCACGACGATCTACGACGCGGCAAACCAGGCCTACGCCGACGATCCCGCGGGGAATCCCATCCCCATTCTCTGCCACCAGGAGCACCTCGAGCCGGCCGGGGTGTGCCGCGTCTGTTGCGTGGAGATCGCGAAGGTGAAGCGGGGCTCCATGCAGCGGGAGCGGAAGCTGCTGCCAGCCTGCCAGCACCGCGTCGAGGAGACGATGGAGGTGCAGACCATCCGCTCTCCCGACCTGGCCGCCCGACGCCGCATCGACTCGAACGTGCGGACGCTGGTCAATCTGCTGGTCACCGATCACCTGCCGGCTGACTGGCGGGAACGGCTGCCGACGAACGAATTGGGCCGGCTCAAGAACCGGCTCGACGTCCTGGCCCTCGAGGCCCGCGACCTGGAGCGACAGGCTGTGGCCACGTCGCCGGGCGGCATGCCACTCGACGACACCGCGCTCGCGGCCCGCTGGCCCCTCACCGGCGGCCAGGCTTTACCGTCGCGGTCACGGCCCCGTGGCCAGGATCATTCATCGCCGCGCATCGACGTCGACCACGATCAGTGCATCCTCTGCGATCGCTGCGTGCGGGCCTGCAGCGACATCAAGCAGAACTTCGTGATCGGCCGTTCCGGCAAGGGCTACGCGACCCACGTGGCCTTCGATCTCGACGATCCCATGGGGGGCTCGAGCTGCGTCTCGTGCGGTGAGTGCATGATCAGTTGCCCGACCGGGGCGCTGGTCTTCAAGGAGACCGTCATCGACCGGGCGCACGGAGGTGGCGGGGAGACCGTCAGTGCCGATGAGCTGGCGACATATCCGATCTTCGCCTCGGTGCCGCCGAAATTCCTGGCCTGGAACACAGCCGCCGTCACGCGTCGCCGCTACGCCGCGGGCGACGTCATCTGTCGCGAGGGCGAATACGCGTCAACTGCTTTCCTGATCGTCCGCGGCCGCGTGGGGGTGTCGATCGGCGGGGGGCGGGACGCCGCTCGAGGTGCCGGGGGCTGGCGGGCATTCGTGCGCGGTGCCGCCCGCTGGCTCCAGGGGAGCCGCACGAACGCTCGCGTCGCTCTCGAGCCGCGGCGGAACTCGGTCCACATCGACGGCGGCCGGTCACTCGAACTGCGGGACGGCCGCTGGGTCGACGAAATGACGACTGCCGACGTGATTTTCGGCGAGATGTCCTGCCTCAACCACTACCCCCGGTCGGCGACGGTCGTGGCCATGGAGGAGACCGAGCTTCTGGAAATCCACCGCAACGTCCTGCACATGCTGCAGCGCCACGACGCATCGCGCCGGATGCTCGACGACGCCTACCGTGGCCGCTCGCTGGCCCGTGAGCTTCGCCAGCTGTCGATGTTCTCCGGCCTTTCCGAGGCCGACAAGGCACGGTGCGCCGACATGCTCCGCGACCGCGCCGAGATCGTCCGCGTCGACCGCGGACAGCCAATCTTTCGCCAGGGCGACGTCGCTCAGGACTTCTACAAGGTGCGGCTCGGCTTCGTGAAGGTTTCGCAGCGGCTCGGTGAGCAGGATCGCGTCATCGACTACCTCGGCCCGGGACGCTCGTTCGGCGAGATCGGTCTGGTCACGGCGGTCGTCGATCTTGGCGAATCGCTGGCCTCGTCGACCGCGCTGCGTGCCCGGCGCACAGCCACGTGCACGGCGCTCGACGACGTGGAGCTCGTGCGCATCAGGGGTGAGGACTTCAGGGCCCTGATGCGGGAGTTTCCTGCGGCTCGCGAGCAACTCGTCGCCGAAGCCAGGCGGCTGCTGGAGCGTGACAGCTCCCGTGCCACCCGGGGCGACGAGAACCTGGGCGGCTTCCTGGAAAACGGCCTCTACAGCGCCCAGAAACTCCTCGTCCTCGACCTCGAGAGCTGCACCCGCTGCGACGAGTGCACCCGCGCCTGCTCCGACACGCATGACGGCATCACCAGGCTGATCCGCGAGGGCCTGCGGTTCGAGAACTTCCTGGTCGCCAGCTCCTGCCGATCGTGCCTGGATCCCTACTGCCTGGTGGGCTGCCCGGTGGACGCGATCCACCGCAAGCCCCGTGACGATCATCCTGGCGCCGTCGAGATCGTCATCGAGAGCCACTGCATCGGGTGCGGCCTGTGCTCGACCAATTGCCCCTATGGCAACATTTCCATGCACCAGTCGTCCGATGACTCGGCCACCGAACACCGGGTCGCGACGACCTGCGATCTCTGTCGCGACCTCGTCGGCCCCAACGACGACCCGAGCTGCGTCTACGCCTGCCCTCACGACGCGGCATTTCGCATGAGCGGCCAGGATCTGCTGCAGATGGTCGCGGCGCGCAGGACGCAATCCGGACAGGCCGGGGCGCCGTGACGGCCGCCGCCCCGGCCCGGTTCAAGGCCGCGGTGCGGGCAGCGGCGCGACGCGGAGCGCCGTGGCGATCTCGCGGATCGTGACGGCCACCTCCCCGGCGGAGTAGCGGCGCGGACTCGAGAATCGCTCGACTTTTGCGCCGGCCGATTCAACGGGAAACTCCAGCAGTTGCCGCAGCCCCGCCAGCCGCACGAACACGTCGCCATCGGCCGCGATGCGACCGGCAGCTGCTTCATGGGCGGCAATCGCTTCGAGGCCGCCGTATGCCGACACGGCCTCGGCCCAATTCGTGAAATCGGTCTCGGCGGCGATCCGACCAGCGAGGTCGGCGCTGGGAATGGTCGCGACGTGGGCCGCCAGCTCGGCGCGTGCCTGCACGGCCGCCTCGATGGCGGTCCCGAGCAGCCGGCGGTCGGGCAAACGGCTCCAGCCGCGTTCCACGGCGGTGCGGGCCTCGAGGATCGGCCCGCATGCCGACGCCGGCAGAAAGAGATCGAGATGGCTCCAGAGCATCGGTTCGAGCCGCGGCCATCCGGGCCGTGCGGTCCGAGGCCCCACGACCCGTGCCGCGGCCGGGGCCAGCGCGGCGGGCCGATGGCAGCCGTGACAGTCGAATGCGGTGAACTCGGGCCACACCCCGGCCGTGAGTCCGCGGCGGCCGCTGGCAGCCGCCTCCACCTGGGAGTCCGCCTGCCGCAGAAAACTCTCCAGCGTTCCCAGTCGCCCGGCGGCCCATTCACCGATCGGCCCCGCAGCGGGATCGACCCCCGGGGTGGCGAATCGATCCCGCCAATGCGGCGGCTCCGCGCGTTTGTAGCTGCGCAGTTCGAACGCCAGCCGTGGATGGCCGGCGGCGACAAGGTCGTGCGTGACCTCCCGAATCGCGCCGTCGGCGGTCGGTGGTCCGCCGACGTGGCACTCGGCGCAGGTCTGCGCGCAGGTCGATGGATCGGCGAGGTCGACCATTCCGAGACGGTTCCCCTTCGTCATCCAGCCCTGGGCGGTATGGGCCACCAGCCACGGGCCGGCCGGCCCGTGGCAGGATTCGCAGCTCACGCCCTCACCGGAAGTCGGGCCGCGGCCGGTCGCATGGCAGCCGACGCAGGCCATGTTCTCCCGGGCCGGCGGCTGCGGACATGAGGGATCCCGAACGGCCAGGGCCGCGATGATCCGGTCGGCGACGGGTCCCTGCAAGGCATCGTGGGCCCCGGCGTGCGGGTCGCGAGTGGCCCACGTTGTGTACGCGCTCTGCCACGGGGGATGGTCGGCGATGGGCGCAGCATGACAGCCCGCCGACGTGCAACTGCCGGCGCCGATGAGCAGTGGTGCGGGGGGAGCGGCACTCGGCGGAACCGGTGGAACCGGCTGCGATACCGGCGGTCGTGACCCGCAGCCGCCGCCCGCGGCCACGATGCAGGCCGCGACCATGGCGCCAGCGAACCGTGCGGCCGCATACGACATCACCGGCTCCTCGGCGCGACGCCGAAAAATTCCCGGCCGCGGTGGCCCGGGGCACCGGCTGTGACGGCCGCACCGTGCGGGCCGAGGCCGTGATAGCCATGGCATTCAACGCAGTCGAACGGCGCCCCGCCCACGGTCTTTCCGGCGGCGTCGGTGCCCGGTGGTCCATGGCAGCCGGTGCAGGATTCACGACCGGCGATCATGACCAGCTGATTGTCCAGCGGCGATGCGCCTGTCGACCCGGCCAAAGCAACTGGATAGGCCCCCTCGTGGCAGCCGCGACAGTCGACGCCGCGATGGGGGACGTGATTGAATCGGGCCTTCCTCAGCCAAACGTCGGGCACGCCGACCGGCGGCACGCGAAACCAGGTCTCCACGTCGCCGCTCGCGAGCGTCGAGTCGTCGGCACCGCGGAGCAGGCTCGCCACCGGCAGCGGGGCGTCGATCGCTTCATGGCACTTGCCGCACACCCCCCGGGTGAAACCGCGCGCCTTGTCGACATGCTCGTGGACCTGCGTGCGGATCGTCTCCGGCAGCGGCGATACCCGGGGATTGGCAGGCAGGCCGCGGGGTGGCAGCGGCGCATCGATCGCGGTCCTTCCCTCCGCCGACTCCTCGAGCATCGAGGCCACGATCCGCTGCTGCATCGCCTCCGGCGTCAGGCCGTGCGGCAGTCGTTTCGCCGGATCGGCCGGATCGTACGGCAGCGCATGGCAGGCGACGCAGTGCCGCTCGAAGGTGACGGGCAACGGGTAAGCGCCGGCTGGTGACGATGCCAGAACCGTCGTCGTCAGCCTCGTCTCATCCCGTGCCGCCGATGAGGCGAACTCGTGGCACGAATTGCAGGACAACTGCACGAGATCGCCAGCACGGGCATCCCCAGGCATGAGCCTCGACCGGTCGTCGGTGCCGAGCATCTCATAGGTGAACGGGGCGGCCTTGGAAGGCCCACCGAAAACGAGGCCCGCCGTCATGTGCCGGCCGTGGGAAAACTTCAACCGTCCGGGATCCTTGGCCAACGAGGCGAACGCCGGGTGGTGTTCGTTGTCGAAGCGGGTGATCGAGGCGGCGTCCGCCGGGAGCGTGGTCTCCGCACCACCCGCCGGCGGCTGCCGGCGGTGGGACGCGATGTCCGCATGGCAGGCCGTGCAGGTCCTGTCCGCGACGCGACTGATGTCGGCGCCGCGGCCCCGGTGGTCGACGTGACAGGAGCCGCACGAGCCGACTTCGGCCACGAGTTGCAGCGAATGATGGGCGGCGGCCTTGTGGCAGGCTTCGCATTTCGCATCGACAGCGGACCGCGTCAGGTTCGTCGTCAGCACCGTGTCGTCCTTGATCGGTGCAAATGGAATGTGACAGGCCTGGCAGTCCCGTTCCCACCGCGCATGGGCGGCTGCCAGCGGGCCCGGGGCATGGTGCCGCGGTTGATCGAGGAGCCCCCAGACACACCAGCCGGCCGCCAGCAGCAGGCCTGCCGCGGTGAGCCAGCCACGCCATACCCGCATCGGGCTGGGACGCGAGTAATAGCCGCGATCGATCCGCGCTACGAGTTCTCGCGACGTTGTGCGGGGTGGTACGTCCTCGGGCAGCATGACGGTCTCACCAGTACCAAAGCGCGATGGGCACGTGCGCCGCGAGCAGCACGCCGAGGACGACCGACAGTGGCACATGGACGAGGAGCCACCGGTGCAGCCGGTCATGCAGCCGCGCCTGCAGGTCGAACTGCCGGCGGTGCTCGCAGGCCCTCTCCAGCCGGTCGATCACGCCAGCCGCGTCGGCCGGACAGCTGTCGCGGAGCGTGGCGAAAAATCCCTCCGCCTGCCTGCGGCCGGCCAACGGAGAGCCACCCGCCCGTCCCGCGAGCAGGAAGGGGCGAATGTCGTCGTGAAACCGCCGGCTGATCTCCAGGGTGCCCGGTATCACCGAATAGACCGGGAGCGTTTCCACCACCCGGCCCTGGATGCCGGTCATCGCCCGGAATCCAGTCACCACAGCGAAATCGTCACGATCGTCGTCCTCCTCCGCCGACTCGCCGATCGGCTCGCACACGGCACGGACGAGGCGACCGACGTCGGCAGCCTCCCGCGCAGCGACGTGGTCGATCTGCTCACGAATCGTCTCGGCGGGCACCTCGTCGAGCAGCACGCCGGGCAGGAACTGTTGCAGCCAGAGCCCCCAGATGCCACTGGCGATCACCACGAGGAACGTCGCCATCAGGGCGATGTTGAGCAATCCGCCAATGACGAGCAGCCGCGCGTGCATGAGCACCAGCGGCAGGCAGAGCAGGCCCAGCCAGACATGGGCGCGCAGCCACGTCTGGGCCGACCCCAGCCGCCAGCTGCGGACCCGCTTCCGCGGCCAGAGCAGCAACTCGAAGATGATGATCAGCCCGCCGAGAATGCCGTACGCGAGGCCGGGGCGGCTACTGCCGCCGGGCAGGCTGCCGGTGCCGGCCCACTCCACGGCGTACCAGGCCGCGGCCGCGGCCGCGACGACCGCGATCCCGATGATCCAGGGCCGATCCCGCGGCCAGGTTCTGCCACCGATGATCACCAGCCGACTCCTCGTACGATGCCACGGCGGCGGGCCAGTTGCTGTCAGGGCCGCCGGAACCGACAAGGATACCGCGATCGGGTCGTTCCACGGAATCGCAACAGGCCGGACAGCCGCGATAATCCACCGCCGGGTCGCCGCCGCGACCTGCGGGCGTCGACAACGATGCGGGAGAAGAAACGTCCAGCGCCATGCACCGCACGACGAGCCGACGACGCCTGACCCGATCCGCCGCGGCGGCACTGGCCGGATGCCTGTGGCTGGCACGGGCTGTCACCGCCACAGAGCCGTTGCCGCCGCCGCAACCTGTTCTGGATTGTGAGACGGCCGCGGCCATGGGGCTCGGGCACGGAGGCATGGCCGCTGGTGCGGCAGCCGTCGCCCTCTCGGCAGCCAGTTGCGCGACGGGAAGCTGCCACGGCGGACCCGAGGCCGGCAACCACGCGGTGCAGTCGTTCGCCGCGACGCTGTGGGCGACCCGCGACCCGCATGCCAAGGCCGCCGAGACGCTCCACGCCCCCAGGTCGCGCCGCATGGCGACGCTGCTCGGCATCGGGGAGCCACACCGGGCGCGGCAGTGCCTGATGTGCCATTCCGTGCAGGCGGAGGTGGTGACCGCACTGCCCCCGGACATCGTCGCCGACGGCGTCTCCTGCGGCGCCTGTCATGGCGACGCGACGCGCTGGCTGGCCGTCCACCAGTTGCCGGCATGGAAGGCGATGTCTCCCGCGGATCGGTCCGAGCTTGGATATCGCGATCTCACCGAGGTGGCATCACGCGTTCGCTCCTGCATCCCGTGCCACGTGGGCGATGGTTCCCGTGAGGTGGGCCACGACCTGATCGCGGCGGGACATCCCCGGCTGGCGTTCGAGTTCTCCGCCTACCAGCGCCTCTGGCCACGGCACTGGAGCCCCCACGGCAAGACCGAGTCAAGGCCCGACTTCTCCGAGCGCTCCTGGGCGGCCGGCCAGGCGGAGACGCTCGCGGCAACCGCGCGGCTGCTCACGGTCAGGACAAGCCGCACGGCCGCCGAGGCCAGGACAGGGGGCGATGTTCACGGCCCCGACTTCGCGGAGTTCGACTGTTATGCCTGCCACCGCGCCTTGAGCCCGGAGCGTGTCGCGGCCGCGGCGGCCGGACCATTTCGCAATCCCGCGCCGGGCGTGCCGACCTGGCAGCCGTGGTCGGTCTCGGCCGCGCGGCTGGTAGCGCTGGCGATCGACGATCCCGCAGCACGGTCGGTCGGCCCTGCAGCCGCCGAACTGCGGGCGGTGTTTGGGACCAGGTGGGCGGACGCCGATGCGGAACGGCTCGAACGTGTGGCCGCCAAGGCCGCGGCGCTCGAGCATGCGGCAGTCGCCACCGCCGCCGCGATCGCCGCGCAGGAGACCGTCGTCCTCGACGCGCAGCGTGACCGGATCGACGCCACCGTCGCCGCGGACGGTGCCGAGTGGCGGTTCTGGGACGCGGCGGCGCAGGTCTACCTGCTCATGGAGGCGGCCGACGACGGTGGCCCGGCCCGGCTGGGAACCACGCTCTCGGGCGGCCGGGCGCAGGAACATACGCGGGACACGCTCGACGCACTTCGCGCGAGCCTGCGGTTCCCTCCCGGCTCGGGCGGCCCCGATCGGTTCGACCCCGTCATCTTCGACCGCGACCGCCGCGCGGTACCGTGACGCGGTCCGGGCCTTGCTACGGCCCTGCTCACGGTCTGACAGGCCGCGGGCACTCAGCGCCGGACGGGGTCGAGACTGCGATAGGTTTCGCGGTCGAACGGGTCGTCGCTCACCTTCCAGAGCCGGCCGCCGTGGAGGTACATCCGCTGTTGGGTCTTCAGGTCGAGCGGCTTGGCCCCCACGCGACCAAACACCGAGAGCTGGTTGCCCGACTCGTCGACCGCCCGGTCCCGATCGACGCCCTCCGAGACTGACATCGCGACGCCACCCTTGGTCACCGGATAGCTGGCCACGAGCTGCGGCGTGGGCCGCGGACTGAAGCCCACGTTGCCCGGCGTGTCGGGGCCGGTGAGTTGCACGACCCGCAGCCCATTGACGCCGTCGGCCACGTAGGCGACCTGGCTGACGTAGGCGATCCCCAGCTTCACGTCACGAACGTCGTTCATGCAGCCACCGCCATCGAAGAGCTGGTCGATGAACGGCGCCGCGGGCTTCGTCACATCGACGATCGCCAGCCCCTGCCTGCCCGCCGCGACGTAGGCGTGCGTGCGGGCCACGTAAGCCCTGTAGGCCGTCGCCAGCGGCACCGTGGCCAGCGGCAGTGGCGCCGTGACGTCCGTGACGTCGAACGTCTTGAAGCCCTCCTGGTCGCAGACGAAGGCGTGGCGGAACTGGATCTCGACCGACGTCGGCTTGAAGACGTTCGGTGCCCCGATCACCGACACCACCTTCGGGCACGTGGGGTCGGCGACCGACACCACCACGATCCCCGCGTCACAGCAGATCCAGGCGTTCGTGCCGGCCACGGTGATGCTCCGGGCGCCGTTGAGGATGCCCTGCGGATTGAAGGTCAGGTCACGCTTGAGGAAGTTATTGAGGGGATTGCCGTCGAGCAACGTGCCCACGCCCACCATCACGAGCCCCTCCTTGAGGTCGCTCACGTAGAGGTAGCCGTACATGGCGTGCACGACGTCCTCGAAGTTCTCGGGGTCGTGGGTGCGGGTGGGATCGGGAGCGGTGGTGGCCGGCGCCGCCACGCCCGTCGCATAGGCCGTCTTCACGTAGAGTTGCTGCCCCAGCGGGGAGACCGGGGCCGTCGTGATGCGCTGGGAGAACCCCTTGTCGTCGATGAACGCCACGTCGAACACCCGCAGCCCATCGGCACCGCAGGCGGCGTAGAGGTACTCACCCCGCAGCTGCACCTGCAGCACTTCACGATTCTTGAAGGGCGTGAGCAGCTTCTCGCCGACGTCTCCGGCGGCGTGGTGGTGGGCGTGCTGGAGCACACCCTCCTTGGCGACGTGCTTGGCGAAGAAATCGGGGTAGGCGATCCGATGAAAGGAGCTGCCGATCACCGCCTGCGGCTCCTCCTGCTCGGTCACCACGACGCCCGCCAGGCCGCCCGTGCCGAGCCCAAGCCAGCAGTAGCGGCCGATGAAGTTCGTGTAGTTGGTCCCCTGCATCAGCAGCTGCGCCATGATGGCGTTGTTGTCGTCCTGCTTGGAGACGTGACAGTCGGTGCACATCTTCGTCTCGTGCGTGCCCGGCCGGTGCGCCGAGTAGTCCCGGGCCACCGAGGGGTCGGGCCCGCCGCGAACCGTATGCGGCACGTTGGTGGAAAATGCGATGCCGCTGAAGCCCTCCGCGGAGATCGTCTGCTGCTGCACGTAGATTGACTCACGGTTGGCATTGGCGGAGCTGACGTGGATCGCGCAGCTCGACCGCGAGGGCCCGATCCGATTGCCGGTGGCGTTGCCGTCACGGGCCAGCATGAAGACGTCGTCGCGCAGGGTCTGAAAATTGTAGGCCGTCAGGTTGCGCGACACGTCTCCCTCGTAGTGGAGGTTGGGCGCCTTCTTGTTGGCCTTCTGCGGCAGGTGGCACCCGAAGCAGCTCGGGTTCCACGAGCTGTGGCAGGCGATGCAGCCGACCCGCTCGTGCTTGTGCGCACAGCGGTCCGCGGCGACTAATCCGCCCCATTCGAGCACACCGTCATCGGCCCAGCGCACGGTCTTCGCCAGCGCCGAGGCGGGACGGTAGTGCTCGTTGCCGGGGTCGACGGTCGCCTTGGTCTGGGTGATCTCCCAGGTCAGATCCTCCTCCACCATCGAGTTTTGGTAGATGCGGTCCCCCTCGACGACGAATCGTCGCTTGCCCGACGGCGTGCGCAGCGTCCGCAGGTCGCGGCCGCCCTCGGGACTCGACGTTACCGAGGCGGGACCGCTCGTCCGCAGTGTGGCGATGCTGTCGACGGTGCCATGACAGTCGACGCAGGTGATCTCGATGGCGGCACGCACCTCGCCGTAGAGCTTCGTGTTGCCGTGCATGTCCTGGACGAAGTGGCAGTCGACGCAGTGCATGCCGCGTTCCATGTGCACGTCGAGCATGTGCACCGGCAGGCCATCCCGCTCCCGCGCCACGGCGGCCTTCTCCGCGCGGATCTGGTCGGGGGTCTTGCGGTCGGCGTGGCGGTAGACCTCACGGACCCGCTCGGGCATCCGCACCGCCGCCCGGCGGGCGGCATTGCCGGCGTCGGCGATGATGTCCCCCTTGTGGTCCAGCAGATTGCCCTGGAAATCGTGCTTGAACACCGCCCGGTACGCCCAGCCATGGCCATGGAAGTCGGCAAACTGCGTCTCCCGCGTGCGGTCGTTGAGCTCGGAAAGGCGGGCCAGGAACTCGGGATCGGAGAGCATGTTCCGCACGGCCGACTCGTTGGGATTGCGGAATTGCACGTTCAACGCCTCCTCGGCCGTCGGATATCGCTGGCGGGGCGGGTAGATGAGGTCCGCGTCGGTCTCCTCGTCCCACCACATGTAGCCGATGTAGCTGTTCATGACCGTCGTGCCCGGGTGCATGTGGCAGACGATGCACTGGCTCGTGGGGATGCCGTTGCCCGGCGCGAACTGGTGGTGGATCGGGTGGCCACTCTGCTGCTTGGGGATGGTGGGATCGGGCGAGAAGCTCTGGCCGCGATTGCCGTAGACGTGGTACGGCCCCGAGTGCACCGGCGACCGGTCGTTGGCGTAGACCACGTGGCACCCTGTGCAACCGCTGGATCGATAGTCGCCGGGCTGGTCGTTGGTGCCGAGAAAGTTGAGCGTGGGATCGAGCAGCCGCGTCTTGTTGAGGCTGACGAACACCGGATCCGTGCGGTTTTCCGTTCCCAGACCCCGGGTCGAGAGCCTGGTTCGGGGGCGACCGTTCTCCTCGAGCCGTTCCGGATTGCCCACCTCGGGTCGGAACCGACCGCCCCGTTCGAAGATCCGCAGGATGTTGCCCGGCTGCTGCCGCTCGAACCTGGGCAGCGGATCGAGGTAGCGCACGATCGCCTGGAACTGCCGCTCGTGGTCGGTGGGGAGCGGCACGGTCTGCAGCCGTTGGCCCACGCCCTCGTGGCTGTAGCTCTCGCCGAAGGCGGCCGGCTTGTTGGGGATCGCGCCGTTGTTGTAGAGCGCGGCATTCCAGAGCATGCAGCCGTGCGTCATCATGCTCTTCCGCACCTGCAGCACGATCGAGGAGTGACATCCTCCGCAGCTCTCGTGGGCCACCCGCAGGTCGCCGGGGTTGACGAACCGCACGAACTCGGGCGACTCGTGGTTGAGGAGCGTGTACGACCGCTGGGGATTGGCCGCACCGACCCAGATGTCGGGATGCTTGGGGTGGACGTGGGCCTTGGCCTTGGTGACCGCACCGGCGTCACCGCCATGGCAGTCGGTGCAGCCCAATTGCACCGCGGGGCTGCGGTGCATGTCGCCGACGCCCTGATGGCAGCTGATGCACCCGTGGCTCTTCAAGGCAGCCTGTGCAGCCGTCTGCCCCGAGAGGTCGGGACCGAGTTGTTCCTCCGGCAGCGGCAGCGGATTTGCCGCCTCGACGGGCGGGAGCGGCTCGGGCCGACGGACGGGCCGGGGCGGTTCGGCGGCGTGCCCGACGAGGCTCCATACGAGCGTCGCAACGAACGACCGCCAGACCGCGCAGGGCTGCAGGCGAGGCATCCGAGCCATGCGGGGGGGCGACTCCTGTTCTTTATCCACCAATACCCGATCATCGTGTCCCGTACTGGAGTGGGCGGTCAACGCCACTTTCGTCGCGGCGACCACACGCGTCAGGGCCCCTTGTTCCTGCGGCTCGGCCGCCGTCCGCGAACATGACCGGGCGGGCCGGCTTGAAAGCTTGTCAGCGCATGGATCATGCTGCGAACGCTGGTTGTTCCCCACGATTCGCCCCGGGCCCCACCGCATGCGATCCCATCAGGCTGCACCCGACGCCCGGACCGGTCAGGGAACGCCCCGCGCGGCCCCCGGCGTCCTCGTCATCCTCGGAGCATCGGGCGACCTGACCAAGCGGCTGCTCATGCCGGCGCTCTACAACCTGGCGTGCGACGGGCTGCTGGCGGAGGATTTTGCCGTGGTCGGCATGGCCCGTCGCAGCATGACGACGGAGACCTTCCGCAGCCAGCAGCGGCAGGACATCTCCCGCTTCCACACCCGGCGGTCGTTCGACGAGGATCGCTGGCAGTGGCTGGAGTCGCGGCTGCATTACACCGCGGGTGAGTTCGGCGAACCGGCCGCCTACGTGCGCTTGCGGGAGCTCGTGGCCGCGGTGGGGGGCCCCCGTGGTCGCGACAACACGCTTCTCTATCTGGCCATCTCGCCCGACTTCTTCGCGGTCGTCAATCAGCACCTCGCCGCCGCCGGCTTCACGACACTGCCGGGGCGGAAACGCCTCATTGTCGAAAAGCCGTTCGGCAAGGATCTGGCCTCCACTCACGCGCTGAACCAATCGCTGCTTTCCCTGTGGAGCGAAGACGAGATCTATCGGATCGATCACTACCTGGGAAAGGAGACGGTGCAGAACCTGCTCGCGTTCCGGCTGGCCAACGGCATGTTCGCCCCGCTCTGGAACGCCACGCACATCGACCACATCCAGATCACGGCCACCGAGACGGTCGGCGTGGAGACCCGCGGCCAGTACTACGACACCACGGGCGTGGTGCGGGACATGCTGCAAAACCACCTGTTGCAGATCCTGGCGTATGTCTGCATGGAGCCGCCGGCGTCGCTCGACCCAGACGTCGTCCGTGACGCGAAATCGCGGCTGCTCCAGGCGGTGCGCGTGCCCGGTGCCGCCGAGGTCGATCGCGACTGCGTGCGCGGCCAGTACGGCCGGGGCGTGAAGGCCGACGGCACGCCTGCCGTCGGCTACCGGGAGGAGCCCAACGTCGATCCGCATTCCAACACACCCACGTTCGCGGCCATCAAGCTGCACCTCGACAACGACCGCTGGGCCGGCATGCCCGTCTACCTGCGCAGCGGAAAGTCGCTGTGGAAGCGGGGCACCGAAATCGTCGTGCAGTTCAAGGGGGAGGGTGCAACGAACCTCCTCATCTTCCACATCCAGCCGCATCAGGGGGTCGAGATTCGCATGCTGGCCAAGCGGCCCGGTCCGGCGTTCCAGCTGCAGCGGGCGGGCATGCGGTTCGACTACGCCGAAACCTTCGAGGCCTCCCGGGGCACGGGCTACGAGGTGCTTCTGTACGGAGCGCTGAACGGAGATCCGACCCTTTTTTCGCGGACCGATTTCGTGGAGGCCTCCTGGCGGATCGTGCAGCCGGTGCTCGATGCATGGAACGCGGTGCCCGCGACCGATTTCCCAAACTACGGATCGGGAACGTGGGGGCCACGGGCCGCGTCTGCCCTTTTGGAGCGGGACGGCCGCAACTGGCACGAGTGCCTGAGCCGGGAGGTGCTCTCCCGCAGCACGTTCTTCGCCACCGCGCCCGCAGTGCTGCTCAACACGCTCGTGCTGGCGTTTCGGCCACTGGCGGTCGAGGCCGGCGCCACGATCGTCGAGCGGGGAGACTGCACGTACGATCTGTACGTCGTCTGCCGGGGCGACTTGGAGGCCGTGGGGGCGGCGGGCGAGCGGCTCGGAGTCGTCACGGAGGGTGAATGCTTCGGCGAGATGGCGCTGCTCCTGGGTCAGCCGCGCAGCGCCACCGTCCGCGCGGTCTCACCCTGCGACCTCCTCGTGCTCGATGCCGAGGATTTCCGCCGCATCATGGCCGACTTCCCCGAGGCGGAAGCCGACCTGCGCCAGATCGCCGCCGGCCGCAGCTAGCCGATCCCGCCACCGAACCGGCGCGGGGGCGGAGGTATGATGGCCGCACCGTTCGGCCTCCTCCGGATTCGGCCATGAGCCACGACAGCACTGAATCCAATCCCGAACTCGACCGGGTGCGTTCGATCGGTGACGACGCGAGCGGCTGGCGGCGCTGGGGCCCCTACCTCTCCGATCGTTCGTGGGGCACCGTCCGCGAGGACTACTCCTCCGACGGCGATGCCTGGCGTCACCTTGCCTACGACGCGGCGCGGTCGAAGGCCTACCGCTGGGGTGAGGACGGCATTGCGGGCGTGTCGGACCGGTTCCAGCTCCTCTGCCTCGCTCCCGCCTTCTGGAACGGTGTCGACTCGCACCTCAAAGAGCGGTTGTTCGGCCTTACCCCGCTGGAGGGAAACCATGGCGAGGACGCCAAGGAGTATTGGTTTCACGTCGACAACACCCCGACCCATTCCTTCATGCATCTGCGGTACCGCTATCCACAGCGCCCCTTTCCCTACGAGGACCTCGTAGCGGAGAACCGCCGCCGCGACGGCCGGGGGCCTGAATACGAACTCCTCGACACGGGCGTGTTCGCCGACGGCCGTTGGTTCGACATCGACGTCGAATACGCCAAGAGCGACCCGGAGCAACTCGTCCTGCGAATCACCGCTGCCAACCGCGGCCCCGGGCCCGCCCCGCTCCATCTCATCCCCACGCTCTGGTTCCGCAACACCTGGGCGTGGGACGGTCTGCCCCACGGCACGCCGTCGCTGCGCGCCGTGGCGGGGCCGGCCGGCACGCTCGTGATCGAGGCCGACGACGCGGCTGTGGATCTCGATCCGCGGATGCCCCCCGGCGCGCGACTCGGCCAACGCTGGCTTGTCGCGGCCACGATGCCGGACGACCGGGTGCTGTTCACCGACAATGAGACCAACGGTGCCGCCGTCTACGGTCCCGGCCACGTGAGCCATTCCCCGTACACGAAAGATGCCTTCCACCGCGCGATCTGCGCCGGCGAACATACCGCCGTGAATCCCGCCGCGCGGGGCACGAAGGCCTGCCTCCATGCGCGGCGGACGGTGCCCGCCGGGGGCACCGTGACGCTCCACGTGCTGCTCTCCGATCGCCCGCCCGCCGGCCGCATCACCGACGGGGATGCACTCCGCCGCCAGGTCGACGACACGCTGTCGGCGCGGCGCCGGGAGGCCGATGCCTTCTACGCGGCGATTCATCCCGCCGACGCCACGCCCGATGAGCGGCACGTGCAGCGCCGGGCTCTCGCGGGCCTGCTGTGGTCGAAGCAGAGCTACATCTTCGACGTCGCCAAATGGCTCGACGGCGACGACCCGTCCCGCCCGCCACCCGAGAGCCGGCACCGGATTCGCAACCGCCACTGGCGGCACCTCAACTCGCTGCGGGTGATGACTATGCCCGACACGTGGGAGTATCCGTGGTTTGCCGCCTGGGATCTTGCCTTCCAGTGCATTCCCTTCGCGCTCATCGACCCGCGCTTCGCCAAGGATCAGTTGTGGGTTCTCCTCTTCGAACAGTTCCAACACCCCAGCGGCCAGCTGCCTGCCTACGAGTGGGAGTTTTCCGACCTCAACCCGCCGGTCCACGCCTGGGCGGTGTGGCGTGTGTTCAACATGGAGAAGCGGCTGCACGGCCGCAGCGACCGCGACTGGCTCGAGCGCTGCTTCCACAAACTGCTGCTCGTGTTCACCAGCTGGGTCAACAAGGTGGACCGCGAGGGCAACAACGTCTTCGAGGGAGGGTTCCTCGGCCTCGACAACATCAGCATTTTCGACCGCAGCGAGAAGGGGTCCGATGGTACGAAGCTCGAACAGTCCGACGCCACGGGTTGGATGGGGCACTTCTCGCTGACGATGATGCGGATGGCGCTCGAACTGGCCCGCGACAACCCAGTCTACGAGGGACTGGCCTCGAAGTTCCTCCAGCACTACGCCTACATCGCCAGCGCCATGAAGCGGATCGGGCCGCACGGCGTGCCACTGTTCGACAAGACGGACGGGTTCTTTTACGACCTGTTCACCACACCCGATGGACGGACCACGCCGCTCCGCGTCCGGTCGTTGGTCGGGCTCATTCCCCTGTTCGCCGTGGAGCGGCTGGAAGCGGCATGGATCGAGCCGTTCCACGAGTTTCGCTGGAACCTCGAATGGTTTCTCGCCAACCGCCGCGAGATGGTGGCCGACGTCATCCACCAGGTGCCTGCCGCCGACGGCAGCACCACCCACCTGCTGACGATCGTCGATGACCAGCAATTGGAACGGATGCTGCATCGGCTTGGCGATCCGGCCGAGTTTCTTTCCCCGTTCGGCATCCGCTCGCTTTCTCGTCACCATGCCGCCGCCCCGTTCGAGTTCGACGGCCGCCGCGTTACCTACGAACCCGCCGAGTCGGAGACCAAGCTCAAGGGGGGCAACAGCAACTGGCGTGGTCCGATCTGGTTTCCCACCACGTTCCTCCTCATCGAGGCACTGCGCCGGCTCGGCACCGCCTACGGAGCCGGTCGGGTGGTATGCCTGCCGGGTGCGGAGCGCCCGCATTCGCTGCACGACCTGGCGCGCGACATCGCGCAGCGGCTGACGGCGATCTTCCTCGTGGGCGACTCTGGTCGTCGCGCCGTCTGGGGTGACGACGCCCGGATCGCCGACGATCCGCTGTGGCGCGACGAACTCCTGTTCTTCGAGTACTTTCACGGCGACTCGGGCGCCGGCCTAGGTGCCAGCCACCAAACCGGCTGGACGGCACTCGTGGCGAACCTGATCGCCGAGTGGCGGTGAAGGACAGGCGGTGACAGGGGCGCATCGGTCAACCTCAATGCAGGTCGCGTATCGGGTTGCCGAGGGTCGGGCCTGCCGGGTGCACTATGGGTCCGTGCGGCTGTGGGTTCTTCTTCGCCGGGAGGGTTGGGTCGTGAACAAGACGCCGGTCTAGAGGCTGTATTGCGAAGAAGGCCTGGGAATCCGCGGGCGGAAGCCGCGTCACCGGAAGAGCGTCCAGGTCCGCGAAGCCCGGGTGCCGGTCCCGTGTGCCAATGCGACCTGGAGCATGGACTTCATGTCGGATCAGCTGGTCGGCGGTCAGCGATTCAGGCTGCTGACGCTCGTCGACAACCAGAGCCGTGAGAGCCTGGCAATCGAGGTGGGCCAGCGGCTGACCGGAGACGATGTCGTGCGGGTCCTGGAGCAGGTGACTGCCGAGCGCGGGAAGCCGCAGAGCATTCGAGTCGATGACGGGCCCGAGTTCATCTCGAGGAGTGTGGATCTGTTGGCCTACTTCGACGGCGTGAAGCTCGACTTCAGTCGACCGGGAAAGCCCAGGGACAACGCGGTGATCAAGTCATTCAATGGACGGCTTCGTGACGAGTGCTTGAACCAGCACTGGTTCTTGTCACTCCACGAAGCGAAGAGGCTGACGGAAGCCTGGAGGGGGGATTACAATCGAGTTCGTCCACATGCCTCGTTGGGGCATCGGACGCCGTTCGAGGTCGCGCGGCGGGTAGATGGGCATGCCCATCCACCCTCCCTGTCTGGCTAACACCCTGGCTGGATCAAAGATGGGGGCAGGTTCAGTTGGCCAGCGTGGGAGTCGCGAGACCAGGCAAACCCTGCGGCCTCGCGGAGCCCTAGCAGACTGTGGAACAAGTCTGCCGGAGCAGGATGCGACGAGAGCCGACCGTGGAAACCCTCGGCGTTTCCACCGGTCGGCCAAGTGGAAAAAGGTCAAGGATGACTTTTTCCACGGACAGCTAGAGGTCGAATCACTATCCGGTGATCACGATTCGGGGATCACGGTCCGGATGGTGCTTGTCCGGGCAGTTGACCCCGCCAGTACAGCAGCGACACCACCACCACGACCGCGATGTCGAGAATCATCGACTGCCGGGCGTAGTCGCGGATCGGCTTCGTGCACACGTACACGTCTCCCGACTCGGTCCGCACATGGCTGCGCACGATGTGGTGTAGGCCCAGCACGGGCAGCAATGCCAACACCGCAAACAGGAGATCCACTCGCAGCTGAAAGGTCGGCGACGTATTGACGTACGCCAGCAGCGCCACGGTGAGCGTCACGAACAGTGCCTGGAGTGACACCACCTCGCGAAAGGAGTTTGCCTGAGTGACACACGGAGTGACGTCATCCGGCGGAGTACTGAAAAATGCGGACAAAAACTTACGCATACTGGCCGTCGTGAAGGTCAAAGTCTTGTTCGGAACACAAACGCTCGACGATCGTCGCACAGTGATCCGACGGGATCAACACCGCCGAATCGTCTCGTGAACCTAGCGTCGGGCTCGGCTTGGATATGCCACGGTGCGGACGGCCCGCGAGAAGAGCGGTTTCAAGGCCGGTCTGCGTTAAAGCGAAACATCCGGCCTTGAGCGTGGATAGGAAGCTCCTCGGCACCTCAAAGCGAGTGTCGCATCCAGCCCGGCCAGTCCCGGCTGTTGCTCCTCGTGATCCGGTCCGCTCGGGTGACGTGGGCGTGGCGGCTCAGGTGCTCAAGGCCCTCGTGGGCGACGTCGTCATCGACACGCGTCAGGTCGAGGAGCAGAAGAAGCCGCACATGGTAGCACGGTTCTCGATCAACGCCGTGCCGGCCCTCGCGGTGCTCGAGCGTGGGAGGCCGACGGATCGCGACTCCGCCCCTGTCAAGGTCTGGGACTCGATTCACGCAAGCCCGGGAACTGCTCCTGCACCCACAGCTGGCCCCGCCGAGGTGATCGTTCCCCTCATCTACGACCGCAAGGCGGCCGCACGCAACGCTGCGAAAAAGCGTGATGGAGCTGCATGACTGATGCCGGTAAAGTCGGGGGCTCGGGAGGCCATGGCCGTCTCAGCCGTGGCACTCCCGGGCACCCGACGCTGCGGCGGCTAGAAGGCACCTGAGCAGAGACGATAGAATGGGGCCTATTGAACGACAGGAGCGTCCGATGGCAACCGCCGACACATACCCCCACGTCATCATCGACGCCGACGGCGAAGCATTCATCGAAGGCACCCGCTACACCATCAAGCACCTCGCTGCGGAACAGTATTTTCATGGGTGGTCAGCAGAAGAGATTCTGCGACAGCATCCGGACCTGCGGCCAGCAGAGGTCTACGCGGCACTTGCCTACTTCCATGACCACCACGACACCATCGTGGCTGCGATCGAAGCCGGAAAGACGCATGCTGAACGGGCCCGTGGCGCCGAGCCTTTCTCACGCGATGAGTTGCTGCGGCGTCGAGCCGTGACCAATGACCGCGGAGCGTAATCCGCCCCATGTCACTGGCCGTTTACATGGATGTGCATGTGCCAGCCGCCGTCACCGAGGGTCTCCGGCGCAAGTTGCTCGATGTCCGAACGGCCCAAGCCGACTCGGCCGGGCGGCTATCCGACGAAGAGTTACTGGCGCGAGCGACGGCCGTTGGCTGCGTCCTACTGACGCTGGACGCTGATTTCCTGGAGATCACGGCACGGTGGCAGCAGCACGGCGTTCCCTTCAGCGGTGTGCTGTTCGCGCCGCAGGGCACGCCGATTGGCCGGATGATCGAGGATTCCGAACTCTGCCTCGCCGGCATGACTGCAGACGAGTTCCGCAGCCGTCTTGTTCACCTGCCGCTCCGATAGCCGCTGGATGCTGCAGCGGTCGATGATCCAACAGTCACCATGCGGGAGTACCGATTTCGACCATTCCGAATGGCACTGCCGACCGTCGGCAGGTTTCGACTCGATCCAGCTTTAACGGCCTTTGCCGTCAGTCGGGGCGACAGGACTTGAACCTGCGACCTCTTGACCCCCAGCCGGATTTTTCAAAACGGCTGGAATGCACTTTTCCTGCGAGCTACTCGGAGAATATCGCGGTTCTCGACTCGCCGTCAACTGCGCAGAAATATCCGATTGCCCACTGACTTTGCAGTCTTATCGGATATATCGGATATGGCCCCCTGCCCTACCGCCCTGCCGGCACGCCTTGCGATCCTTCTCGCTGGCACGCCATTCCCACGGCGGCACTGAGCCACGGTCAGCCTACAGGCCACACCGCGACTAGGGTAAAGACCTCCGCAGCCGTGATGCACTTACCTAGCCAGGACTTGTGAGAGGCAAATTAGGCCAGCACCGCCCAAGAAGAAAAAGAAGAAGAGGGCGTCTAACAGGCCAAATCTCAACCGGTCGTCATCCTTGGAGCCTCCACTAGGAATGAGCAAATAGCCCATCCCCAACAGCATCCCCAACGCCATCCCCGTCACTCCGATCACGTTTAAGAGTTCAACGATTCGCATTTATTGATGGCCCCCCTTCGATAAGGTCCGGCTCGCTCGCAGCCTTGAAAGATTTTTGTGAACCTGCACAGTTTGTGGATTGCCTGCTCCCAGTGTCTTTTCGCTTATCGCCAGCGCCCGCTCGTAAAGCGGTTCGGCTTCGTCGTACCTTCCCTGGTTGAGATACAACCCCGCCAGATTATTCAGACTTGCGGCCGTGTCGGGATGGTCCGGCCCTTTCGCCTTTTCGCGAATTGCCAAGGCCCGCTTTAGGAGTGGCTCGGCTTCGTCGCGATTGCCTTTGGCTTTAAACACTGCTGCAAGAACGTCTAGACTCGTGGCGGTGCTCGGATGACTCGGTCCGAGCGTTTTTTCTTCGATCGCCAGCGCGCGTTTAACAAGTGGCTCCGCTTTGTCGTGCTTGCCTTGAAAAACATACCAGTCTGCAAGATTATTCAGCATTGCGGCCGTGTCGGG
>QWPN01000147.1 GCA_003671185.1 Planctomycetota bacterium | reverse complement strand
TGGCCCGCCGGCGCGGGATGCACCTCGTCGCCGCCGCCGATGCTCGCGTTCACGTCGCGCATGTGCTCGCGGGTCATGATCGCCACGTAGGGGTCGTACTGGTTGATGAACGTGCCGCCGTGCTCGGCGGCCACGGCGCGGACGCCCTCGGCGAAGCGGCGGATCGCCACATTCCGCCTGTCACCGGCGGGCGCGCCGGAGCGCGGCTCGATGGCCTGCGGCGTGAGCAGGATGGGGCGGGCGTTGGCCGCCGTCAGCAGCCGGCAGATCTGCGCCTGGCCACGGACGTGGGCCTTGAAGATGTCCTCGCGGAAGGCCTCGTAGTTGTGGTCGTTCATGCCGAAGTTCACGAACACCACCGTGGGCTCGAGTTCCAGCACGTCCCGCTTCAGCGGGCCGTCGACCGAGGCCTCGATCATCTTCTGCTGCTCGTCCCCCTCGGCGGCGAACAGCTTGGCCTCGTCGGGAAACGACCGCATCCGCAGCCAGGCGGTGTCGCCGCCCCAGCCGGCGTTCCAAAACCGCAGTTTCCAGTCGGGGAACCGCGTCAGCGCGTAGGCCTCGATGTAGGTGGTGTAAAGCCGCTGCTCCGTGATGCTGTCGCCGAGGAACACGACGCGGTCGCCGTCGCGGAGCATGAAGCCCTCGTCGGCGGCCCGGGCCACGGCGGCGCCGCAGAGGACGAGCGCGGCGAGCAGGCGGATGGATCGGCGTCGCGTCATGGGGCGGGCTCCGGGGCCGGCTTCGGCCTGAGTTGCAGGGCCAGCACGGACACGCCGCGCTGGTTGGGCATGGTGGCGATGCGCACTTTTTGCACGCCCTCGTTGAGCTTGATGTCGGCCGCCGGCGTGGCCGCCCACAGGCCGTGGCTCATGGGCACGCGGATCAAGGCCGTCTTGTTGTAGTGCTCCGAACTGGCCTCCAGCAGCTGGCCGTCGTTGACGGCCGACGCGGTGAGCACGACTTCGTAGACGCCCTTCTGAGGTGCATCGACGATGTATTCGGCCCAGCAGGTCTTCTGGGCCTGGGGGAAGTGCACGAGGAACGCGCCGTCCTGGCCTCGTGACCGGCCGCGCAGCACGCCCCGCGGCCCGCCCCACATGCCTTCGCCATCGGTCTTGGCCAGGTCACCGGCGGCGACCCGGATCACGCCATCCACCGCCTTCGCCGGCTGCGGCGCCCCGGCCGGCGGCTGTGCCGCGGGCGTCGACTCGGTCGCCACGGTGGCCCCGTTCGCGCCCGGATCCGCCTCGGACTCCTCCGGCCGGAACGATCGCGACAGGTCGCCCACGGACGCCGGCGAATCACGCATCATCTTCTGGGCCAGGGCCAGGAGCGCCGCCCCCTTTTCCTTGCCGGCCGGCGTCGTGGCGGCGGCCGACCCCAGCCAGCGGGCATGTTCGACCATTGAAAAAAATGTGACGCTGGACCGCGCCGTCACGCCCTCGACGAACTCGGGGCCGGTGATGCCGTCGAGCCGCGACGCGCCCCAGCCCTTGCCGTAGCCCACCTGCCAGGTCCCGTCGAACCCCCGCCAGGCGACGCAGGCATGGGCCGGCTGTGCCACGCCGATGGCGGGGATGCCGTTGGCCCGGTTGATGAACACGCCGAAGGTCGACCGCGGGCCGCACTTGCCGCCTCCCTGGAGCATCGCCTGCATGCCCGTGTAGGGCACCGGCGAGTTCCGCCGCCACACCGAACTCACCATCTCCACGACGCGGCCCCCTTCGCGGAGGTCGGGGCGGAACTCGTCGATCATCTGCCGACCCCAGGCCAATTCGGCATCCGACTGGTCGGCACACACGATCTTGGAATAGTCCCACACCGTCAGGTTCTTGAAATTGTCCGCGAGTTTGCCGGACTGTTCCGCCGCCTTGAAATGCCGGTAGCGGGAGAGCGGATCGATGGCCACCTTGCTGTAGCCCGACTGGGCGGGAGGCGGCGCAAGCGCGGTGGCCATGGCCAGCCGCAGGCACATGCCCGACTTCGCGTCCGGGTCGGCGTCGTGGATCGTTCTCCAGATGCCGAGCGATGCCACATCGATACCGTAGGCGTTTTCGTCCCGCCTGGCGAAACCCGTGGGCACGGCGGCCAGCAGGAAGGCGTCCATCACGTCGGGGCTGTTCATGATCCAGCCCAGGAACTCGGCGTTCCCCGGCCCGCCCTTGGCAAAGGCCGCCAGCTTGTCGGCGCCCAGCTTGGCGATGAACTGCCACTGGTCGACCGCCGTGCGCACGGCCGGATCGGCCACCAGCGGCTCGAGCGCGGCCGCGGTAATGCCGGCTGCATCAGCAGGCAGTTTCCCCACCAGTCCCTCCGCCAGCGCCGCCTGGCAGCCGACGAAGTCGCCCGCCGAGATGGCCGCAGCGACATCGGCAGTCGCGGCGGCGGATGGACCCGCCGCCGCGACACAAGCGATCAGGACCGCGGCGGCCGACGCCGTCGCCATGGTGGAAATGCGCATGCGCACGTTCGGCCTCCTCAGTTGACCGGGCAGGAAACGACCCAGCCGCTCTTCGTGAGGGCGAAGAGTTTGCCGGCGTCGCCCGCCAGGCAGATGACGCCGGCGGCGTCACCGATCACGTCCCACTTCACGTCCGGCTTGGTGGGATCGCCCACGCAGAGCGTGTCTTCCTTCGTGGCGACGTAGAACTTCCCGCCCGTGGCGGTCATCGCCAGCGCCCCCAGCGGCGGACGGCGGTCGACGCCGTTCCATGGCAGACCGTCGAGACCCCTGCCAGGGTTGGGATTGGCCTTGGCGATCTCCTCCGGCGTGGAAACCGCCGACCGGAACATGATGGTCACCTCGGCCCCCGGCTCCTTGCAGTCGATGAGGGCGTAGACCTTCTCGCCAGCTCCGGCGATGGCCGTCAGGCACCAGGCGTGGCCGTCGTCCTTCCACTCGGCTGCCGATTCGACGGCATCGCGGACGCGAAACCGGCCAGCATTCCCCGCGTTGAGTGCACAGAACAATTTTCCGCCTCCGGCACCCATCGCCTGAACGCCGCCCGGCGCGGCGCCGATCTCCTTCCAGGACAGCGCCGCGGCAGACGGGTCGGCCAGCAGCAGCTTGGCGTCGGCCGTGACGGCGAACAGCTTGCCGTTGGCGGCCGCGATCCCTACCACGTTGGGGGCCGTGCCCAGCGGCTTCCACTTGACCTCGGCAGCCCGGCCTGCCGACGGCACGACGAACGCGGCGCCGAGGAGAAACGCCACAGCCAGAACGACGCGGGAAATCTTCATGTCAGACCTCTCTGTGTACGAAACGATCCGCCCCACGGACGGCCCACGGCCGCCGGTGGCAGAACCGCAGACTACCGACCCCGGCGGGCGGCGGCCAATCGCTCATACGTGCCGCTGCCGGTGGCCCGGGAGTGGCGGCCGTGGTACAAATCTGCGGTCAGGAGGGCCTTTTCCATGCCGTATACGACGACTTGCCAGTCGCCCGCATTGCCCGCGATCCGTTTCCTGGCCGGTGGCCTGCTCACCCTGGCGATGTTGGCCGCCTCGACGGCTCCAGCTGCGGCGGCCCAGAAGCCCGGCCCGGTGCAGGTCTACATCATGGCCGGCCAGTCCAACATGGACGGGCAGGCTGGCAAGCACACGATCGACTTCATCGGCGAGGACGAGGACAAGGACCGGGCGGCGCTGCTCAAGGTCTTCAAGCCCGACGGCACCACCTACATGACCCGCGACGACGTGTGGTGCTCGAGCGGCGGCGCACATGGCGTCCTCCAGACCGGCTTCGGCGGCCGCAAGAACTACGACAAGCTTGGCGACAAGATCGGTCCGGAATACGCCTTCGGGCAGTTCATGGCCGAGGCCAGCCCGCGGCAGATCTATCTCATCAAGTACGCCCCCGGCGGCCAGAGCCTGTACCAGAACTTCCGCCCACCGAGCGCAGGCGTGCCCGAGGGGGGCAAGCCCGAGGACTACGGCAACCAGTACCGCGGCATGATCGCATCCACCCGGGAGAACCTCGCCAACCTGAAGCAGAATTTTCCGGGCTACGACGAGAAGGCCGGCTACGAGGTCGCCGGATTCGTCTGGTTCCAAGGCTTCAACGACCAGTTCGTCTCGGAGGAGCAGCGGAAGGAATACGGCAAGAACCTGGTGCACCTCATCAACGACGTCCGCAAAGAGTTCCAGAAGCCGAACCTGCCGGTGGTCGTGGGCGTGATGGGCGTCAACGGCGTGCGCAACGAGGCGGGCAAGCAGAAGGACATCCGCGACGGCCACCGCTACGTGAATACCGTGCCCGAGTTCAAGGGCACGGTGAAGGCGGTGGAAACCGCGCCCCTGCTGCACCCCAAGGTGGTCGAACTCCGCTGCGCCGGCTGGCTGTATCCCGAGCGGGATCTCGCCAAGCAGCCGCTCACCGAAGACGAGCAGGCGCTGCTGCGCCGGGCCACGTCCGACAAGGGCTTCCATTACAACGGCGAGGGCCGGTTCTTCATCCTGCTCGGCAAGCTGTTCGCCGACACCATGCTCGACCTCCAAAAGGGACAGAAACAGTGACCAGGAACGTCCGCACGTGCGTTGGAGTTATCTCCGCCATCCTGGCGGTGGCAGTGCCCATGGTGTCGCAGGGTGCCGAAGCAACGCTGGCCGCAAAGCCCGCCCGTCCCAACATCATCCTCTGCATGACGGACGACCAGGGCTGGGGCGACATGAGTTGCAACGGCCTGAAGCGGATCCAGACCCCCGCGCTCGACGCCATGGCGGCCAACGGCCTGCGTTTCAACCGCTTCTACGCCCAGCACCCCAGCTGCTCGCCCACCCGGGCCAGCGTGATGACGGGCCGTCACCCCTACCGCATGGGCTGCTACTGGCCGGGCATGACGCTGCGCATCGGCGAAATGACGGTAGCCCAGGCGGTGAAGCAGGCCGGCTACTCGACGGCGCACTTCGGCAAGTGGCACTTGAGCGGCGGCAAGCCGGGGGCGGGCCGGCCGCTGCCCGCCGACGAGCCGCTGGGGCCGGGCAAGTTCGGCTTTGACGAGTGGTTCAGCGTCTCCAACTGGTTCGACCTCGACTGGACATTCAGCCACAACGGAAAACTGGAAAAGGTGCCGGGCGACGGGTCCGACGCCATCGTCGGCGAGGCGCTCGAGTTCATCGGCAAGAACGCCAAGGCCGAGACGCCCTTCCTGGCCGTGATCTGGTTTGGCAGCCCGCACGTGCCGCTCCAGCCCCGGGCGGAGGATCTCGCCGCCGCCGGCGGCTCGGAATACTACGGTGAACTCATCGGCGTCGATCGCAGCATGGGCACGCTCCGCAAGGGACTGCGCGACCTGGGCATCGCCGACGACACGATCATCTGGTACACGAGCGACAACGGCGCCTGGGAGGACGAGAACGCCGCCCCGGACGCGTTTGGCTCCAACGGCGACCTGCACGGCCACAAGGGCGAACTCTGGGAGGGCGGCATCCGCGTGCCCGGGCTGATCGAGTGGCCGGCGCGGATCAAGGCTCCGGTCCGCACCGACGTGGTGGGCTGCTCGATCGACATCTATCCCACGATCGTCGACCTGCTCGATCTCGACGTGCCAGGCCAAGTGAAGCCGCTCGATGGCGTGAGCCTCGTGCCGCTCATCGACGGCACGATGCAGGAGAGGCCCCGGCCGATCGGGTTCTGGCACCACGGCGGCAGCAGCCTGGAGGGCGGGCCGCTCGCCTGGATGGAGAATCGCTTCAAGCTGTTCCGCCCCAAACCCGGCGACTACCAGCTCTACGACCTGATCGCCGACCCCAAC
This sequence comes from Planctomycetota bacterium, assembly GCA_003671185.1. Taxonomy (GTDB): domain Bacteria; phylum Planctomycetota; class Planctomycetia; order Pirellulales; family UBA1268; genus QWPN01. Next base: position 18,937 of record QWPN01000147.1, on the reverse strand, counting down.
GAGACGAAGGACCTGGCCGCGGAACGCCCCGACGACGTGGCCCGCCTCAAGGCGGCGCTCGAGGCCTGGCAGGAGTCGGTGCGCCGCAGCAACGACGGCGCCGACTACCGGCAGGCCGGTTGAACGGCCGGGCCGCCACGACGAGCGTGAGAGCAGGAGGTGTTGCCGTGGTCATGAAGCCCCCTGATCGTCGGCTGCGCGGCAGGCGTGCCATGTGCCGCTGGTGGGCCGCAGCCACCTGCGCTGTGATCTGCCTTGGGTTCGTGCCGCGTGCCGCGGTCGCGGCCTTCGAGGCCTGGCGACACTCGGCCACACTCTGGATCCTCACCACGCCCGACGGGGCGGACCTACCGGCCACGTGCGTGGAAGCCGACTTCCCGCTGCTCGTGCGACTGGATGCAGACACGTTCGACTTCGGCCAGGCACGGCCCGATGGCGCCGACCTCCGCTTCAGCGCTGCGGACGGCACGTCGCTCGCCCACCAGGTGGAGGAGTGGGACGCGGCGGGCGGCAGGGCCTGCATCTGGGTGCGGATTCCACAGATCACGGGAAACGCCCGACAGGCCATCACCATGCACTGGGGCAACGCCGACGCCGCATCCAGCTCAGACGGCGCCGCCGTGTTCGCCGCCGACAACGGCTTCTGCAGCGTGCTGCACATGGACGACCGGCTCCGCGACGAGACCGGGCTGGTCAAGCCGGTGGACCTGGGCAGCGAGACGGCGGTCGGCATGATCGGCGCCGGTCGCCGCCTCGCGGCCGGCACTGGCATCGACTGCGGCGCCGCCATCACCGGCTTTCCCAGCGGCGACGCGCCCTTCTCGTCCCAGGCCTGGTTCCGCGCCGACGCCTGCGGCGCATGGATCTTCGGCTGGGGCCGCTACGCCAAGAGGCTCAACGGCAACACGGGCGACGGCAACGAGGTGGTGATCTCGATCGACGCCCCGCCCGGGCTCCGCTGGGCCTCGGACGGCCCCGGCGGCACCTCGTCCGACGCGCTGCCGACGTTGGGCCGCTGGTGCCACGTGGTCGCCACCTACCGCGACGGCACCAGCCGCATCTACGTCGATGGCCGGCCCGCCGGGTCGCGTCATCACAAGGCGGCGATGTCGCTGATGGACAACGTCGCGATGACGATCGGGGGCGGACGGCCGCGGTCGTTCGGCTTCGCGGGGTGCATCGACGAGGTGCGCGTGTCGAAGGTGGCCCGCTCCGACGACTGGATCCGCCTGGAGTACGAAAACCAGAAGGCGGGACAGATGCTCGTGGGCGGACCTGTGCAGCCGGGCACGGCCTTCGCCGTGTCGCCGCAGCGGCTGGCACTACCCGAGGGCGCTGCAGCCACCGTGACGGCCCAGGCGGGCGGAGCCCAGAAGGTGTGGTGGACGATCGAGAAGGACGGCGCGGAGACGGTGGCCGACGTCGACCGGCGCTCGTTCACGTTCCGTGCCGGCCGCGTCTCCGCCGACGCCAGGGCCACGCTGCGGTTCAAGGCATCGTATGCCGACGGCGTGCGCTCGCTCGACATCCCCGTCACGATCGCCGAGGCGATCCCGGAGCCGATCGTCACCCTGCGGACACCCGCCACCTGGAACGGCCGCGATCCGCTCGAGGTCGTGGCCGAGGTGGGCAACCGCGAGGCGCTGCGGGCCACGGGGGCGGACACGCTCAACGTGTCCTGGACGGTCAGCGGCGGCGCGGTGACCACGCAGGCCGCCGCCGACCGGCTGCTCCTCGAGCGTTCGCAGTATGGCGGGCCGATCCGCGTGCGGGCGCTCGTCGACAACGGCGGCCTCGCCACCACTGCCGAGACGGTGATCACGATCGACGAACCCGACCGCGACCCCTGGGTGGAGCGGACCCCGGCCAAGGAGGAGCACCCGGAGGACGACCAGTTCGTGGCCCGCAACGACGCCGATCGGGGCCTGCTGCACTGCAACGGCACGCTCGACGGGGCGGCCCGCCGGGATGCCGCCACCGTGTTCTTCGACGTGTTCGCCGACGACAAGCCCTTCACATCCCAGACGCGGCAGCCCGGCACCGACGGGTCGTATGCGTTCACCGTTGCGCTCGAGCCGGGGCTGGTGCGCTACCGCACGGAGTTCGGCACGCAATCGGCCGCCGGTCGTACGGTGCTGCGGAGTGCGAAGAACATTGTCTGCGGTGATGCCTGGATCATCGAGGGACAGTCGAACGCCGAGGCCACGGGCCCCAACAACGGCCCGGACGAGGATCCAGCGCAGCCCGCCGACGCCTGGATCCGCAGTTACGGCAACCAACTCGACGGCTCGACGCGCGGCGGCTGGGGCACCGCCGTCCGCACCCACATCTGGGGCCGGCCCAACTACGGCTGCCACCAGATCGGGGCCTGGGGCATGGTGCTGGCCCGCCACCTGGTGGAGCGGCACCGCATGCCCGTGTGCTTCATCAACGCCGCCCACGGCGGCACGCCGATCTGGCAGCACCAGCGGAACCCCGCCGATCGCTTCGACACCAGCGGCGAGTACTACCGCAACCCCTACAAGATCTACGGCGGCCTGCTCACGCGGGTCACGGCTGCCCGCCTCACGCACGGCATCCGCGGCGTGATCTGGCACCAGGGGGAGAACGACAGCGGCGCGGGCTCGCCCACCAACGACTGGAACTACAAGACGTACCAGCGCTACTTCCTCGACATGGCCGCCGCCTGGAAGCAAGACTTTCCCAACCTGCGGCACTACTACGTGTTCCAGGTCTGGCCGTTGCCCTGCAGCATGGGGCCCAAGGACGACCAGATCCGCGAGGCGCAGCGCACGCTGCCCCGGCTGTTCTCCAACCTGCGGGTGATGTCGACCGTGGGCGTTTCCACCGAGCACACGGGCCGCGGCGCCTGCCACTTCGACCTCGAGGGCTACGCCCAGATGGGGCGGCTCATGGCGCCGCTCGTGGAGCGGGACGCGTACGGCGTCGTGGCGGAACGCCCGCTGACGGCGCCGAACCTGCGCCGGGCCTGGTACACGACGCCCGCCCGCGACGAGATCGCCCTCGACTTCGGCCAGCCCGTGTCCTGGAACCCCGAGAGCGTCCGCAACCTCTATCTCGACGACGCGCCGGCGGCGATCCGTGCCGCCGCGGCGGAGGGTGACATCGTGACCCTGGCGCTGGCCGCGCCGTCGCAGGCCGCCACGATCACGTATCTCCGCGGCCGCGACTGGGACGGCAAGCCGGCGAACCTGCTGCGCGGCGACAACGGCATCGCCGCGCTCACCTTCTGCGACGTGCCACTCGAGGCGCCAGCGAAACCCAAGGAGCCCACGCCATGATCTCACGACTATCCGGCCCTTGGAGCGCCATGCTGGCCGTCGCGGCCTTGTACTGCTCCGGTTCCGCCTTCGCCAACCCGGCGCCCACGCCGCCCGACCTGACGGTGGATCGGCAGGTCGACCGCAAACTCACCTACAACCTCGGCGCCACTGGCCTGCGCGGCTGGATCCACACCCGCGCGGCCAACTTCCTCGACAGCGCCCAGGGACGGACCACCACGGCCGCCCGGCAGATTCTCGTCACCCACGTGGGCCAGGGCTCGCCAGCCGACGGCGTGATGCGGGTGGACGACGTGATCCTGGGCGTGGGTGGCAAGCCCTTCGACGATGACGCCCGCAAGCAGATCGCTGCGGCGATCCAGGAGGCCGAAAAGGAGACGAACGGCGGTCGGTTGCGGCTCAGCCGCTGGCGGTCCGGGACCACCGAGGAGGTGACGATCACGCTGCCCGTACTGGGCACCTACACGCCCACCGCGCCCTACGACTGCCCCAAGTCGAAGCGCATTCTCACCGACGCCGTGAAGGCATTGGAGAAGGAACAGCCCCGTGACGACCTGTGGGGCGCGGTCGACGGATTGGCCATGCTGGCGAGCGGCGAGCCCGCCCTCCTGCCCCGGGCCCGGGACATCGCCCGCAGGATGGCCACGTCGGCCGCAAAGCTCGGCCGCCGGGACATGGGCACGTGGGAGTCGGGCTACCGCGGCGTGTTCCTCTGCGAATACTACCTGCTCACGAAGGACGAGGAGGTGCTGCCCGCGGTTCGCGCGATCACGCTGTCACTCGCCCGGGGGCAGGGCATGTACGGCACGTTCGGCCACGGGTTCTCGGAATTGACGCCCGACGGCAAGCTGCACGGCCCGATCCCGCCCTATGGCCCGGTCAACGCCGCCGGCCTCATGGGCAACATGGCGATCGTGCTGGGCCGCGAGTGTGGCGTCACCGATCCCGAGGTCGATGCCGCCATCGACCGCGGCTCGAAGTTCTTCGCCTACTACGTCGACAAGGGTTCGATCCCCTACGGCGAGCACATTCCCTGGCCGTATCACGAAAACAACGGCAAGAACGCCATGACGGCCCTGCTGTTCGCGCTGCAGGACAACCGCGCCACGGAGGCGAAGTTCTTCGCCAAGATGGTGACCGCCGGCTACAACAACCGCGAGTACGGCCACACGGGGCAGGGCTTCAGCTACCTGTGGGGGGCACCGGGCGCCGCCAGCGGTGGTCCGGAGGCCGCGGCGGCCTTCTTCAAGGAGGCTTCCTGGCACTTCGACCTCGTGCGCCGCTGCGACGGCTCGTTCACCTACGACGGCGGCGAGCAGTATGGCGCCGGCCGCACTGACGACGACACCTACTTTGGTCGCAGCAGCTACTGCGGACTCGGTCCCAACGCCAGCTACGTGATCACCTACTCGTTGCCGCTGGCCACGCTGCGCATCACCGGCCGCAAGGCCAACCGCGGCGCCTGGCTCGACGCCAAGGACGTGGCCGAGGCCGTGGCCTCGGGCCGGTTCGACGTCGACCGCACCAGGAAGAGCGTCCCTGAACTCGTGGCCGCACTCGGCGACTGGTCGCCGATCGTGCGCGGCTGGGCGGCCGAGGAGTTGGCGCGGCGTCCCGAAGCGAAGGAACTCGTGCCGCAACTCATCACCATGGCCGAAGGCCCCGACTCCCGCGTGCGGCAGGGGGCCTGCGAGACGCTGGGCTGCATGAAGGCCGTCGAGGCGCTGCCCCTGTTCGTACGGCTGCTCGTCCACGACGATCGCTGGCTGCGGGTCAAGGCCGCCAGTGCCCTCAAGAACATGGGCGACGCCGCCAAGCCCGTCGTCCCCGACATGTTGCGGGCCGTGGTGAAGACGGCCGAACCCCTGCAGCCGGTCGTGTGGGCCGACCCGATCCAACTCACGCACGGCGAACTGGCCGCGGCCCTGTTCGGCGGACTGCTGCGCTCGTCCGTCGCGGGCGTCGATCCCACCCTGCTCCACCCTGCATTTCGCGCCATCTCGCGGAATGCCGACGGCATGGCCCGGGCCACGCTGCGGAACCTGCTGGAAAACCAGCTCACGGCCGAGGACGTGCAGGCGTTGGGGCCCGACATCCTCACGGCAGTCATGACCCGCTGCCCCGCCGACACGATGTTCGGCAACGAGATCCGCATGGGGGGCTTCAAGGCCCTGACGAAGCACAGGTTCCAGGAAGGGATCGAGGCTGGCGTAGCCTTCGCCCGCACGCAGGGGGGCCACGGCAGCGAATCCCGCACCGGCGAGATCATGCGCGAACTCGCCGGCTACGGCAGCGCGGCCCGCGGGGTGATTCCCCAACTCCAGGATCTGATCGCCTTCCTCGACGGCGAGTGCGAGGCCGGCAACTTCCCCAAGGGCGAACTCAACCAGCGCCGCGTGGACGCCGTCCGCGAAGCGATCCGGGCGATCGAGGCGGCCACCGACCATCCGCCGCTGCGCTCGTTCAGCGCGTCAGCGGCCGGCGCCGGCCGCTGACGGGGCCGCCCCTTCGCCGATCCCCACGCCCGCGGGGGCTCGGGGCGTGGGCGGCGACGACGGCCGCGTGCCGCTACGTGGTGCGGCTTGCATTCCCGACAGCGACGGCGAATGCCGACGCCGCGGCACGAATCGCCGATTGGTGATCGCTGGTCGAACGGGTACTCTTCAGGAGAGGCGGTTCCTTTCGGCACGTCACAGGTTTCCCGTGCTACGTCACCTGTTCGTCCTGTTCGCCGCGCTTGCGATCGTCCTGGCGGGCATCCGCAGCCCGTCTGCCGCCGAGCCGATCTGCGTGCCCTCCATCGCCGCCGATTCGGGCAGCGACGGCAGCCGCGAGGACGATTCGGGAAAGCCCAGCGAGCAATGCGAGGAGCAGGAGGAGAACGAGCATGAAAACCTCCACCTGCCCGCCGCGCCCTGCGTGGCCTGCCTGTTCTCCAGTCGCGTCGCCTTCGTCGCCCCCGTCACGCTCGCGGCGAAGCCCCGCCTCGTGCGGCTTGCCTCGCTGATCCGCGGGCCGCCCTCCGCCGTCTCCGCCGATTCGTGGCGGGCCTAGAGGGTCCGCCACGCAACCGTTCCCCGCGCCCGGACGTGGGGAGCCGCGGTGGCCGCGGCATGCCCGTCATCGAATCGATGCGGGCCGCGTGCCACCGCCCCGCGCCGCGAGAGACGCCATGGCCATCAGCACCGAGCAGCGCGCCGAACTGGAGCGGACGATCGCCGCCGCGGCCCGCTTTCTGCCCGCGCAGGGGCCGATCGACGCCTTCGTGGCCCAGAACACGCTGCAGGGCTTCGAAGATCAGCCGTTCGAGGAAGCGGTCGTCCGCGCAGCGTGGCTCTATGAGTCCCAGCCGTTCCTGCCGGAAAGCAGCTATCGCACCGAGTTGTCCCGCGGCCGGATTCGCATCGTCGACCTGGACGCGGTCCTCACCGCAGAACTCGGACCGCGTGCCGCGGAGACGCTGGCGGGAGGCCGCGTCACGCTGGCCCAACTCCACCGGGCCCTGCTCCTGCATCCGGTGCGGCAGGAGAGCGATGCCGCCGTCCGCTGGACGCTGACCGAGAGCGACGTCATCGAGCGGCTCCGCGGCGACCTCCCTCCGCACGTTCGGCATCGCCTGCTCGCGACTGCCGGCGGGGAGCGAGAAGCCGCCAGCGACCTGTGGCATGCGTGCGTCGAAGCCTCGTCCCGGTCGCGGCCCTCGGTCATATACCCAACGCCTCCTGTTCGGCACCGTGACCTCATCCTGGCCGCCGATCCCACGCTCGACACGGACGCTCTCGTGCATCCGCTGCTGATCCGCATGGTGGCAGCGTTTCTCGATCAGGGAGTCGCCGCCTGGCCGATGCCCGGCCGTGAACGCGGAATGCTTCATGCGTTGGCCGGTGTCTATGGCAGCGGCGTGGCCCTCCTCGAGCCGTGGAGCCAGGATGTGCCCATGCGTCTGCGCCGAGCCGTCGCCCCGAACGCCGGCTCGGGGATCGACGTGATCGCAGCGGAATTGGAGACGTTGGGCGTGCCCGCCGACGCCTGGCCCGACTACGTCACCCGTTCGCTCGTCGCCCTGCGCGGATGGGCCAGCATGGTGCGGCAGTTGGAACTGCGGCCGGACCGCGCGCCCGTCAACCGGCTTCCCGCCTGCCTGGCCGATTTTTTGGCAACCCGCCTGATCCTCGACCGCGCCGCAGTCGAATGGGCCTCCCAGCGACTGGGGCATCCGCTGGCTGCCACCGGCCAGCGTGGAGTGAACGTCTCCGGCCACCGTCTGGCGGCGTTGTGGACGGAACTTCGGGATCGGTACCCGCCGCAGCGCGGCGCGGGCAGCCTCGCCCGCGCCTTCCTGCTCCACCAGGTTTCGCAGTTGCTCGGCCTGACCGCGGCCGACATCCGCGCACAGGACGACAACGAGGCCCTGTCCCTGGAATCCGCGATCACGGCCTTCGATTCCATCACCAGGCGCCGGCTGTTTCACCTCGCCTACGAGCGGCATCATCGCGTCGAGGTTCTCGACGCGCTCGCCGCCCAGACGCCGGCACCGGCACCTCGCCTCCCCCTCGTGCAGTCCGTTTTCTGCATCGACGACCGCTGCGAATCGATGCGCCGCCACCTCGAGGAGGCCGAACCTGACGTCGAGACGTTTGGCACGGCCGGGTTCTTCGCCGTCCCCATGTACTACCGGGGACTCGACGACTGGCACGCGATCCCGCTCTGCCCGATCGTCATGCGCCCGTCCCACACGGTGACCGAGGTGCCGCACGACGACGAGTTGCCGCACCACCGCTTCCGGCAATCGCTGCGCCGGATGCTGGGCCGGCTGCGTGGCACCGTGTCGAGCGGCAGCACGACTCTCTTTCGTGGCGGGGTGCTCACGGCACTCGGCGGTGCGGTCGCCGCCATTCCGCTCGTGGCGCGCGTCGCCTTTCCCAGGCTCGCCTCGCTGGCAGCCCGGCGCGCCGCTGATCTGGCCCGGCGCCCGATGAACACGCTGCTCACCCTGGAGCGCAGGGGCGAGGCTTTGCTCTCCGACGGTACGCGGGCCGGATTCGATGTCGACGAAATGGTGGCGATCGTGAGACGTCTGCTGGAGGACGTCGGCCTGACCTCCGGGTTCGCAAGGCTCGTGGCCGTGATCGGCCACGGATCGACGAGCCTCAACAATCCCCACGAGAGCGCCTACGACTGCGGCGCGTGCGGTGGGGGCCGGGGGGGGCCGAATGCCCGGGCTTTTGCCCTGATGGCCAATGACTCGGCGGTTCGCCACCGGCTCGCAGCCACGGGGCTGGCCATCCCCGACAGCACCGTGTTCGTGGGCGGCCTGCTCGACACCTGCACGAGCCGCGTCACCTGGTTCGATACCGAGCGGATTCCGGCCAGTCATGCAGACGACATGCGGCGTTTTCGAGCGTCCTGCGTGGCCGCGGGGGCGCTGGACGCCCAGGAACGCTGCCGGCGGTTTGACTCGGTGCCGCTCGACATCTCGCCCGCCGAGGCCCTGCGCCGCGTGGAAGAACGCTCCTGCGACCTCGCGCAAGTGCGGCCCGAGTATGGCCATGCAAGCAATGCCGTCTGCATCGTGGGCCGGCGGCGGCTCACCCGGAACCTGTTTCTCGACCGCAGGGCATTCCTCGTGTCCTACGACCCCGACTCCGACGCCGACGGCAGCATCTTGGAACGCACGCTGGCGGCCGTCGGCCCCGTGAGCAGCGGTATCAATCTCGCCTACCTGTTCTCGCGCGTCGATCCGATCGGCTATGGCGCCGGCTCGAAGTTGCCCCACAATATCGCCGGCCTGATCGGCGTCATGGACGGGCAGGCCAGCGACCTGCGCACGGGTCTGCCACTGCAAGGTGTGGAAATTCACGAGCCCGTGCGACTGCTGATGGTGATCGACGCCGCCCCCGAGCGGATCATGGCGGTGCTGGAGCGGCTGCCCGCCGTGCGCGCTCTCGTCGTCAACCGCTGGATCCAGTTGGTGGCCTGGCAGCCCCACAGCCACAGTCTGTACGTGCACGGGAGCGGCGGCTTCGGTCCCTACGTGCCGGAGTCTGCCGTCATCCCCGTCGTCTCGAAGTCGGCGTCGTGGTACCGGGGACGACGGGACCATCTGGCCCCGGCCCGGATCGCGTTGCCGCCGCCCCTGGCCACCCCCGGTCGGAACACCGCTCCATGAACGCCACCGACCAGACCGTTCTGCATCACGTCGTGGCCCTTCTCGTCTCGTGGGAACTGATGGCGCCCGCCGTGACGCTGGGGTGCATCGGCGTACCGGCCCTCATCGGCCGGCCGCTCCCGGAGCGGCTCACCACCCGCCTCGTGGGTGCCGGTTTCACCACGGGGTTCCTCGCCGCCCTCGCCACCCTGACCATGCTCGCGCAGCGTGGATTCGCCCCTGAGATCGTTCATCTGGGCACCATGTTCTCAGTCGGCCATCACGCCGCCACGGTCGACCTCGTGGCCGACGGGCTGTCGATTCCATACGTCTGTTTCACCACCGGACTCTGCGCCCTGGTCAATGCGTTCGCGGGAAAATATCTGCACCGTGAACCCGGCTTCACCCGTTTCTTCATCCTGCTCACGCTGTTCGGCACCGGGATGAACCTCATGGTCCTGGCCGGGAGCATCGACGTGCTGTTCGCAGGCTGGGAGTTCATCGGCATCTCGTCGACGCTGTTGATCGGTTTCTTTCACGAGCGGCGCAACGCCGTCAATGCCGCGCTGCGCGCCTTCGGCACCTATCGCATCTGTGACGTCGGCTTGCTGACTGCCGGCGTGGTCGTCCACCGGGCCGTGGGCTCGGGCGACTTCGAACAGCTCTTCTCCGGCGTCTGGCCTGACGGCCGCTGCCTGGTGCCGGCCACGACGGCCCTGATCGTGTCGCTGCTGCTCGTGTTCGCGGCGCTGGGCAAGAGTGCACAGGTCCCGTTCTCGGGCTGGCTGCCCCGGGCCATGGAGGGGCCCACGCCGTCGAGCGCGATCTTCTATGGCGCGCTGTCGATCCACGCCGGAGCGTACTTGCTGCTGCGTTGTGAGCCGCTCCTCGACGCCGCGCCGCTCAGCCGCTGGTTGCTGGTGGCGATCGGCATTGGCACAGCCCTGCACGCGGCGGTGGTCGGCAGCGTGCAGACGGACCTGAAGAGCATGCTGGCCTACGCCTCGATGACGCAGGCCGGCATCATCCTCGCGGAGATCGGCATGGGGCTCCGCGTCGTGGCGCTCGTGCACGTCATCAGCCATGCCATCCTGCGCAGCCTGCAGATCCTGCGGTCGCCGTCGGCGATGCATGATCGACACGAATTGGCGGCCGCCCTCGGCGGCCATCCCGGCCAGTCGCGTTGGTCGCTGATCCGACTGCTTCCCGACGCCGTGGTGCGCGGACTGTACCAGGTGGCGCTGGAGCGGGGCTTCGAGGAATCGGTCGTGCAACGATGGATCGTGCGGCCAGTGGTGGCCGTGCTGGAAGCGGCGAGCGCGGCGGAACGCCGCTGGGTCGGTTTCATCGGCGCGGAGCCCGCCGCCGACGTCCCGCCGCGGCCTGACCGCGACGGAGGTGCGTCATGAACACGCTGGAAGTCGTCACTTTGGCCGCCGTCGCGACCTGCGTGGCCGCCCCGCTGGCGGGCGCCCTCGCGCTGCGGTTCCTGGGGCAGCGCCTCGACCCGAGAATCGCCTCGGCAGCGGCGATCGGGCTGTCGTTCGCGGCGGCCGTCACCGTGGCGGTCTGCTGGCAGTGGGGCGGCGGACGGACGCTGACCTATGGAAGCCGGCTCGCGGGCGGGGATCTTGTCATCATCGACGGGTTGACCGCACTGCTGCTGCCCTACGTGGCCACCGTCGACATGGCGATCGTGCTCGTCGCGCCGCGCCGGGCGCTGGCCACGACCGGTGTGTGGCGGCTGCTGGTGGGAGCTTCCGCGAGTCTGGCCATGATGTCGACCGCGCACCCGTGGGCGCTGGTGTCACTCTGGGCGGCCACAAGCCTGAGCACCTGGCTGTCGATCCGCGGCACACTCGGCGGACGCGCCACGGCGCGGACGTACGCCGTGGCGATGGTGGCCGCGCTCGTCTGCATGGCGGCCGGAACCGGCATGCTGGTCGCGGATCCACCCTGGCTGGCGGGCAGCGGCACGCTGGGCACGGCTGGAGGGTGGCTGGTCGCCGTGGCCGTGATGATCCGCAAGGGCATCGTGCCCTTCCACTCCTGGTATCCCGCCCTCTTCTGCGGCGGCCCCCTGGCCACCGCGCTCGTCACCACCATGCCGCAGGTCGCCACCTACACGGCAGTACGCCTGCTCGTCGGCCACGCCGACGGGGTGGCCGCGGAACTCGTCGTCCTGTCGCAGGCGGCGCTGGTGACGGCGGTGTACGGGGCGGCGTTGGCAGCGGTGCAGCGCGATGCCCGCAGCCTGCTGGGCATGCTGGCCATGAGCCAGTCCGCGATGGTGATGGCGGGCCTGGCGGGAACACTGCCCACCGAGCTCTGCGGTGCTCTCGCAATCTGGATCTCGAGCGGCCTTTCCCTGACCGGCATCGGCCTCGTAGTCTGGTCCCTGGAGAGCCGGGCCGGCCGGATTCGCATCGACACCCTGCAGGGCCGGTTCGCCGACGCGCCCATGTTGGCCGCGTTTTTCCTGCTCTTCGGGCTGGCGAGCCTCGGATTTCCCGGCACGCTATCTTTCGTGGCCGACGATCTGATCATCTCCGGGAGCCTCGACGAGCGACTTCCCTCCGGCTTGCTCGTGATCGCCGCCACCGTGTTCGCCGGGATCGCCGTGATGCGGGGCTGGTTCCATCTGTTCGGCGGGCCGGTTACCGTGGACGCACCCCAACACGCCATCCTGCCGCGCGAGCGGTTCGCCCTCACCACCCTGGTCGCGATCCTGTTCGTCCTCGGGCTGTGGCCGGGGCCGTTCGTGCATGCACTGGAGAACGTGGCCGCATCGCTGCTGCTGGTTCGCGCTCCGCATCCCTCCGTCACGCTCCCCGCAGGAAACCCTCCATGACCAACCGGCGACCCACACCTCCAGCCGCGGAAACCGATGCCGCCCGCGTCCCGCGAGGCACGGTCGCGGGCTTTGTTCACTACCTGCGGTACGACGCGGTGAGCGGGTTCCTCGTATTCCTCATCGCCTTGCCGCTCTGCCTCGGCATCGCCCTGGCGAGCGGCTTTCCGCCCGTCGCAGGCGTGTTCACCGCGGTCGTGGGCGCCCTCATCACCGCCCTGCTGAGCAATTCCGAACTCACCATCAAGGGTCCGGCAGCGGGCATGATCGTGATCGTGCTCGGTGCCATGCATTCATTCGGTTACTCGGGCGGGGCGGATGCCGCCGCGGACACCCAGGCCTATCGCATGGTGCTGGCCGTGGGATTGGTGTCCGGCGTCGTCCAGATAGCGCTCGGCCTGCTGCGGGCGGGCCGCCTCGGCGAGTTTTTTCCCACCGCCGTCGTCCACGGCATGCTGGCGGCCATCGGTTTCATCATCTGCCTCAAGCAGTTGCCGGTCGTGTTCGGCCGCAAGGCGTCGGGGGAGCCCCTGGAGATTCTCCGCGACATCCCGCAGACGATCCTCCACATGAATCCCGCCATCGCCATGATCGGCCTGGTCAGCCTCGCAATCCTGTTCGGCTTTCCACTCGTGAAGAATCGGCTCTGGCCTGCATGGCTGCGGTTCCTGCCCGCCCAGCTTCTCGTGCTGGCCGTGGCGGTTCCGCTGGGCATGTGGATGGACCTTGGACACGAGCACACCTATGTGTTCGCCTCCCACGAATACACGGTCGGTGAGTCGTTTCTCGTCACGGTCCCCGACAACCTGCTGGCGGCCGTCACCACCCCCGACTTCTCGGTGTTCACCCGCCACGAGACACTGCCGGCGGGCCTGTGGTGGGTGGTGATGTTCGCCGCCGTGGGCAGCGTCGAGTCGCTGCTCTCGGCCAAGGCGATCGATCTGCTCGACCCTTGGAAGCGCAAGACCGACATGAACCGCGACCTGGCAGCGGTGGGCGTGGCGAACGTGGCCGCAGCCGCGATCGGCGGCCTGCCCATGATCTCGGAGATCGTGCGCAGCAAGGCCAACATCGACAACGGGGCCCGCACCAGGTTCGCCAACTTCTGGCACGGCCTGTTCCTGCTGGTGTTCGTGGCCTTGGGCCCCGCCCTCATTCACCGCATCCCGCTCTCGGCACTGGCCGCGATGCTCGTGTACACGGGATTTCGCCTGGCCTCGCCCCGCGAATTCATCAACGTCTTCAGGATCGGATCCGAGCAACTGCTGATCTTCATCACCACCATCGTCGCCGTGCTCGCCACCGATCTGCTGGTGGGCGTCGCACTGGCGATCCTGCTCAAGTTCGTCATCCACGCGCTGAACGGCGTGCCCCTGCGGTCGTTCTTCAAGCCCTTCCTCAAGGTATCCGTGATCGATGACCACACGGTGCAGATCGACGCCAGCGGCTCGGCCGTGTTCACCAACTGGATGCCTTTCCGTCGACAGATCGAGCAACTGGGCCTCGTGCAGCGACAAGACGTGATCGTAAATCTCGCCGACACGAATCTCGTCGACCACAGTTTTCTGGAGAAGCTCCACGAACTGTCCCTCGACTTCCAGCAGGCCGGGCTGAAGCTCGACATCGTGGGCCTCGAATCGCACCGCAAGACCTCCGCCCACCCATACGCCACCCGCAAGCGCGGGGCCGTGCGGATGCGGCGTGTGACGATCATCGCCAACGCGGCGCAGGAGGAACGGCTGGTCGCCTTGATCCGTGATCTGGGTGCCTCGGGTTACACGGCCATGCCCTGCCAAGGAGCCGGCCGGCGTGAGCCCCCGGCTTCCGCACAGGTGCGGATCGAGGTCATCGCACCGTCCGATATCGCGGAGCGCATTCTGGAGTCGTTGGCCCGGGGCTTCAGCGGCGACGACGGCCTCACCGCCTGTTCGGAAACCGTGGACGTGTTGCGGCCGGAACAGTTCTGAGCGCCGGCCGGTATCCTGGAACAGCGTCCGTCCGCGTCCCACGCCGCGGGCTCCATGCGGGTGGCAGGTACGTCAGCCGGTCGGGCCGCCCGACGCCCACCTCATCGCGGGAACTTCGCCATGACCGGATCGATCATCGTCTCGGACGTCGTGGCCGGCGCCCTGCGCGAACGCCGGCCGGTCGTGGCGCTGGAAACGACGCTCGTCACGCACGGGCTGCCGCGGCCCGACGGCCTGCGCGTGGCGGCAACGCTGGAGTCGGCGGTGCGTGAGAACGGCGCGATTCCCGCCACGATCGGCATTCTCGACGGCCGCCTGCGCATCGGGCTCTCGGCCGCGGAACTGGCACGGCTTGCCGACGCACCCGGCGTGGTCAAGGTGAACCCCGGCAACATGGCCGCGTTGATCGCCAGCGGAGGCAGCGGTTCGACGACGGTGGCGGCCACGCTGTTCGCCGCCGCCCGGGCCGGCATCCGAGTCTTTGCCACGGGCGGCATCGGCGGCGTGCACCGCGGCGCGACCGAAACGGGCGACGTGTCCGCCGACCTGCCGGCTCTCGCCCGCCACCCGGTGGCGGTGGTCTGCGCCGGCGCCAAGGCGATCCTCGATCTGCCGCGCACGGTGGAGATGCTGGAGACGCTTGGCGTGCCCGTGCTCGGCGCTGGCTGCGACGAGTTTCCGGCGTTCTATCGCCGCTCGAGTGGCCTGCGGGTCGACGCCCGTTGCGACGGTGCCGCCGCCCTGGCCGCCGCGATCCGTGCCCACTTCGACCTGGGACTGCCGGGCGGCGTCGTGGTGGCCAACCCCATCCCTGCCGCGGATGAACTCCCCGCTGCCATCCACGACGCGGCCCTCGCGACGGCGCTCGCCGAGGCCGCCACCGCGGGCCCGCGCGGCCGCGACGTGACGCCGTTCCTGCTGGAGCGGATGCGTGTCCTCACCGGCGGCGCGAGCCTGCGGGCCAACGAGGCGCTCCTCCTGGACAATGCCCGGCTGGCCGCCGAGGTGGCGGTGATGCTCGCATCCGCGGCCTGACCCGGCGGCCGGCAGAGGTCGTTACGCGTGCCCGCCCCGGGGTGCATAAAGCCACGGATTGACGGGCAGCCGCACCGTCGCGCTCCGTCCCAGGACGCGGTTCACCAGGCTGTTCCATCCCGTGGCCGCGGCCCAGTCGGAGAACAGGCTGATGTCCGCCATCTCTTCGGCCGCTTTGGACGGCAGATAGATCGACATGCCGCCAGTCAGTCGCTGGTCGGACATCTTGGCGAACACCGCAGCGTCGATCGCCGTCACCACGCCGGCGGCAGCCGTACGCGCCGCCTGCGGCAGGTCGTTCGCCGCCGCCAGCCGCGACATGAGCTGCCTGAGGTCCGCATACTGGGGATACTCGAAACGCGTCACCTGCCCGAGCACGGTCTTCAGACGGTCAATCTGCGCCGCGCTGAAACCTGCACTCGCGGTCACGAACGACTTCACCGCGCCCGCCACAGCCTCCATGCGGTCGCTCGACACGGCCGCGATCGTCGAGGCGCCATCGGTGCCGTACTGCGCCGTGAAGCTGCTGACGATGCCCCGGGCCAGGGCCTGCGGCGTCACCGAGGCGGGCGCCGATTCGAGCGGCGAAAAGCTGGTGCGGTAGTTGTAGCCGGGGCCGTAGATGACCTCCTCGGAGGCCACCTGCACCGGGGCCACGGCACGCAGCTCGTAGAACTGCTCGACATTCCCCATCAGGCAGGCGTCGTAGGCGAGCACCTGGGGGTTCATTCCGGACTGTGCCACCGCCGACTGCAGTTCCTTGACCGTGATGCTGTCGTATCCGCTCTCGTCGTCGAAGTTGACGCCCGACAGTCCGCCGCCATGGTCCCACATCACGACCCCGTACTGGCTGGCGGGCGCCACCGTCATGGTCCAGGTGAGGAACTCCCGCAGCACAGCCGGGTCTCCCGTGTTCCGTTCGCCCACGATGTCGAACGTCGTGGCGATCTGATTGGCGTTCGTGTCGGCTGCGATGACCGCCCGACCTGCCGTTCCCCAGGCAGCCTGCGTGCCGCCACCAGTGGCGTACGAACCCCTCGACCACTGGTCCCAAAAGACCACGATCTTCGCTCCGGGGGCGAACCGGCTCACCGCGTACTCCATCTCGTTGATGTCGGCGAATGCGAACGAAGAAAGATCCGTGCTCGTCATGTACACGGCAATGGTCCAGGCCCCGGCAGCGCCCACGGGGGGCACGACCGGAGGCGGCTGGATCGGCGCCCCCTGGTAAGGCAGTGACACCGGCTGGTCGAGCACGATGCCATGGTTGAAGCGAAGCGAATAGGAGGGATTGGCCGCACCGTTGTAGCCGTACACCTTCAGGTAGTAGGTGCCGGCGGGCCGGCCGGCCAGGCTCACCCGCTCCACGTTGGCGACGCCGTTCGAAGTCGCCAGCACGCGACCGGCGGAATCGAGCAGCTGCAGATCGATGTCGCCGAGACCATTTTCGAAGTGCGCCAGCACCTCGCTGCTGGTCGTGCCGGGCTGGCCGATCGTGAACTTGTAGAAATCCACGTCCCGGCGTGTGAGGGTCAGGCTGGTGACCACGCTGGTGGCCGTCACCGTGCCGAGATTGGTGGCCGTGGCGCGGGTGTTGTTCCTCTCCCACGCGTCCGGAGCGATCGCGGCCGCCCGCATGGTGCCCACCTGGATGTCCGTGGTCAGCGTGTAGGCGGGGTTGTACGCCCCGCCATATCCGCGCACGTCGATGTAGTAGCGGCCCGCCGGCAGGCCCGCCAACGAGACCACCTCGCGGTCGGTCGTGCCTTCACTGCGGGCGATCTCCCGCCCCTTGCGGTCGAGCAGCGTGAGGTCGATGTCGCCGAGCGTGTTATCGAAGTCGACCGAGGCGTTCGCACCCAGCCGGCCGACACCCGGGAGCACCACGACATACAGGTCGCGCTCGTCGGCCATGACGCCCTGCACGCCGGCGCTGAGCGCCAGCGGAGTGGCCCGGCGCAACGTGTTGTTGTTTTCCCGGGAGTCGTCGGCGATCTGCGCTGCCACGTCCAGGACGTAGCGGCCTGTCACGGCGGTATCGTAACTCGTGACAGCGAGGCAGTAGCGCTGGCCGGCCAGCAGGGAAACCACGAGACGACTCGACGAATCCTCCGGGGAGACGTCGTCGTTCACGGCGACTTGCAGGCCCGCTTCGTCGTAGAGTGCGATCGCCGGATCCATGCCCGACCCGCTGGCGGCCCTCACGGTGATCGCATAGTTCGCATCGAGCCCGGGCCGCAGGCCGTAGAGGACGACCTCGCCGCCGACATTCACGCCCGTGGCGGCAGCCTTGTGCTGGTTGGTGAAAAAGAGCGACTTGTCCTCGGTCTGGTAGGCGGATTGCCGAACCTCCGCGAGCGTCGAGAGCAGGTCCGCGAACGTGAGGGCGTGCCTGGCCTCAAGCACTTCGAACCCGCGGTGCACCAGGGCCCGGCGGGACGCCGTCGCCATACGCTGGCGGCGAACTCGCGACTGTGGCCGCTGCGAAAGTGGGTTTGGCATGGCGTAGGCGTCCCTCGTGGTATGGTTTTGAACAGCCGGCTGGCGGTGGCATCAGACTACACTCGCGATCGGCCAGGCAGCAAAAACACCCGAAACCCGCTTCCCGGATCCCCAGGCCGTATGTCCACGGCATCCGCATCGCGACGGCATGCCGTCGCTGAACTTGTCCGCAGCCGGAACGAGTCCCGGGGCGGCATTCCGTTCCGACGTCTGCTCGCCATACTCGCACTGGCCGCGCTCGCTGTGCTTGTCATATTCTGGCTGTGCGGCTTCTTGGCGGGCACGCCGGCAGAGGTGCAGGCCGTACGCACCGCCGTCGACGAGCAGGTGGCCCGATTGGCAGCGGTGGGGCGCAACGAGGCACCGCTGTCCTACGACTCCACCGGTTTCGGCGCGGTGATGGAGCGGGCTCGGGACGTGCCCCGCGAGCACCGCGATGCCGTGCGTCAGGAGATGGGCCGCTTGTTCGAGGCCCGCGAGCGGGCCGAACTCGATTCCTATTTCGCCACGCCCCCGGAGCGGCGCATGGCGGAGCTCGACCGTCGGATCAAGGCGGAGGAGGAGCGGCGCAAGGTCTGGGAGGCCGAACGTGCCCGACGCCAGGCCGAGCGGTCACGCGATGCCGCGACCACCGGCACGGGATCATCCGCCGGCGCCTCGGGATCCGGCGGCAGCGGCCAACGGGGCACCGGTGGTGGCGGTGGTGGCGGTAGTGGCCCTCCCACGTCAGGCCGCCGCGCCGGCACGGAGGAGAGCCGCAACGCCCGCCGCAAGACGCAGCTCGACGCCACGACCCCCGAACGCCGGGCGATGCAGACGGAATACCGCCGCCAGATGGACGAGCGGCGCCGGCAACTGGGACTGGAACCCGGCCGCCGCTGGTGAACGAGCTCGTCCTCAGCGCGGCGTCTCGCGCAGGAACACGTTCTTCACGTGCATCGGCGCACCGTGAGTCTGAATCTGGATCGGGCCGCGGTCGGGTAGCGGCCGGCCCTTTTCGAAGAAGTTCGCCAGCGGCTGATCGTCCACCACCAGCTGGCCGTTGAGCGTCACGCTCACCCGCTCGCCCCGCATCGCGATCCGCGTCGTATTCCACTCGCCGATCGGCATGTCGGCTTTGACCAGCGGAAAC
>QWPN01000019.1 GCA_003671185.1 Planctomycetota bacterium | reverse complement strand
TCGGCGTCGATGAAGGCCGCAATGCCGCCGGCCCTCTGGGCGGCGGCCACCGAGTGCAGGGCGATCGTCGTCTTGCCCGACGACTCCGGACCGAACACCTCGATGATGCGCCCGCGCGGGAAGCCCTTGCCGCCCAGCGCCAGGTCAACCGACAGGCTGCCGGAGGAGATGCCTTCAATCGGCGCCTGGGCCTCCAGCCCGAGCGGCATGATCGAGCCCTCACCGAACTCCTTCTCGATCTGCGCCAGGGTGTTCCGCAGCGCGGGATTGTCGTCGAGGAACGAGGGGCCGGCCTTGGCGGCCTTCTTTCCTGCCCTCCCCTCCGGCATCTTTGTTTCCTTCTCGACTTCCCGCTCCGACTGCTTGTTCTTGCCCATCCGACCGTTGACTCCTGCCGTTGCCGTCACCATGGCGACTCTCCCTCGCTTCCCGGCGCGTCGTCGGGGTGGTTGCTTCGCCACCATGAATCGAGCGACTTGCCGCGGAACCGAACACTGAACGCGGGTATAGTATCGGCAGGAGGCGGGATTGGCAAGAGTTTTTTCTGGACGCCCGTACACGTGGCACCGGACGGCATTTTGAGTCCTGCCGAGGGCGGCCGGACGCCGCGGAACTCCGCCCGGATCGGGGCCCCGGCGATCGCCGCCAGCGGTTTCGGAACCGGCCCCGCTCGGGACAGGGCTTCAACTGCAGGGACCGATCGAACGTCGGCGGTCGCTCCGCCATCCTGATCCGCCTGGGGATCCATTCCGGGAAACTCGCCCGTCCCAGATTTTCCCTTTCGGAACCATCATGAGAGGATGGTGAACCAACCGTCCGACCAGCCGTCTTTTCCAACGCTGCGGCCCAGTGTCAGCCACAATGCGTCGCGGCAGGCCGAGATCGTTCGTGTCCGTTGCATGACGGTCGAGGAAAGAGTCAAGGCGGCCTTGGGGTTGGCGCGACGATTCGCATCGCTCCAGCCGGCCCCCCGCAAGGCGTGACCAATGACCGATCCCGATGAGGTGATTCGGGCTGCCGAGGAGGTCACCGGCATTCTCGAGTCGCGAAGCGTGGGGGCGCTGGTAAAGGATAGCCCGGTCAATGGCACTTCCTCAACGGTCTTCCGGCTGGTGAGCGACTCGGGAGCCTCGGGAGGAGCGGCCCGGGCGCCCGGAGCGGGTTTCTCGAAACGCCCCGCACCCCCTTCGGTGGCGTTTTTTTCTCGCGTCTGCGCAGACCGCGTCCCAGTTCGCAGTTTCCCGACATGCGTGGGTCGCGTCCGGCATAGCCTGTGGATGTCGATCGCGGGCAGTTCGTCGGGCGAGGCTTGAAAGACGTCGCGATCGTCATGGATCTGCACGAGCTCGCCCCAGTCGGTGGGCGGGCCACGAGCGGGCGACACTGGTAGCGGCTCGAGCGGTTCGCCAAGATGCGTGAGGATTTTCCGGATCGGCCCCGGCTCGCGGACAGGATGTCCGTAGCAACCGGAGGTTGCCAAGAGTGAGAAGGCCAAGGATGGTTTCGCACTGGTAAAACAGTCCGAACGCGATCAGCCGGATGTCGCCGCCGCCGTTTTCGACCGCCGCCGCCGTTCGGGCACTCAAGCGGAAACCCCTCCCCCACCCTCGCCATCAGCTTGGCCCAGGCAATCCGTGACGTGTCGTGCGAGCGGGGCTTTTGATTCGGATTCGCGTCACAACAGCCCCCCGTGGCGTGGTCGTCTCGCGCATGCCCGTCCGTCGCGGTATCGCCCCGCTTGCCAACATTCCCGATGGCGAGTGCCGTCACGGCCCGCCTGAGCTTGTGATTGGGTGCAAACACCCCGTGGTAGCGATGCCGGTGCTTCCGCGGCGGCGGGACGAGATCGGCGAGCCGGTCGAGGAACTCAAACGGCAAGAGTTCGACGACACCGTTCGCCCCAGGCCGCGTGGACTTCCGCCCACGACCCCGCCCGACCCAGTTGGCGGCCCAAATGGTGACCCAGCGTCGCGGGAGCACGTAGCGGACGCGGGCGATGCGGCAGACAAGCGTCACGCGTCACGGAGAGCCGTTCGATCGCAAAGGGCGGCCGTGCACTCCAAGGGTTCGTCGAACAGGACCGCTACGTCGACGTCGCTGGTGGCCTCGGCCTCACCGCGGGCACGGCTGCCGTACGGCCAGGCCCCCTGCAGCCGCCGCGGCTTGCCGCCAGGAGGATCACGGCCCGCTTGCCGTAGGTGAAGGAGGGGTCGCCGGCGAGGTTCCGCCGCGCCGCGTCGGGCGGGCAGACGCCCACGCCGCCAACGTAGCCGCCGACATGCTGGCCGACCCGACCAAACCCCTGGCGAGCGTGCGGTCGCTCTTGGACCTGGGCTGATCCGCTCGAAGCCACGGAGAACAGCGGGAGCGGCTCTCAGTTCGGCGTTCACACATGTGAGCCAACCGAATCGTTGAAACGCCAGCAGGCGGAAACTAGGCTATCGCGTAATTTTCATGGGAGGTCGACTCTGTCGCGGGCGGCAAGGCGAGTCCCGTACCGGCGAATCATGCCCCCCTTGTCCGAGGGTCCTCCTGATGTCCAGCTTGTCCCGTCGCCCCCACTCGGGTACCCGCCGTTCGCGTGAGGCGGCCCGCCGCCGTGAGCGGCTGCTGAATCTCGAGTCGCTCGAACCGCGGCTCGCGCTCGCCGCCGACGCGGGCATCCTCGACACGACGCCGCCCGTGGTGCGGTCGGTGTCGCTGCCCGCCGCCGGCACCTACAGCACGGGCAGGCCGCTCACGTTCAAGCTCAACTTCAGCGAGCCGGTGAACGTGGTGGGCAACCAGGGCGACGTGTTCGTTCCGGTCGAAGTGAACTACGCGATGCGGTCCGCGCAGTACGTGTCGGGCAGCGGCACGCGGTCGCTCACGTTTCGCATGGCCGTGACGGCCAACGACCGCGACACCGACGGCATCAGCCTGGGCCGGGTCAACGTGGCGGCCGTGCGCGACTTCGACTTCCCCGCCAACAGCATCCAGGATCGGGCGGGTAATCCGGCAAGCGATGCCATCCCGACCGTGAACACGAGCCGCATCCGCGTGGATGCGACCGGCCCGGTCGTGGCCGCATCGAGCGGTCTGGTGGTGAAGAACGGCCGGATGTCGCTGCAGGTCACCTTTGACGGTCCCGTGTTCGTGACCGGCAGGCCGATGGTGCCGGTGAGCATCGGGAACCTCCAGACGGAACTGCGCTATGTCGGCGGTACGAGCACGTCGACGCTCAGCTTCGCGGCGCCGATGCCGCAGTCGTACGTCGGTTCGCCGACGTTCCGGAAGCTGCTCGGCGAGGTGATCTACCTGCCGCAGGGCGCGAACCTGAAGGACCGTCTCGGCAACGCCGTCACCCCGATCGGCGGCGACTTCGGCAAGGTCTTCACGACCGACGGCACGCCCGCCGGCACCCGCGTGGTCGTGATCGGGGCCCACTACGAGTTCCTCAAGACCGTCACCACGGCGGAACTCAATGAGGTACTCACCGCTGAGCGGGACATCTTCAACCCGGCGATGCCCCAGGCCTACTGGCGGGATTACCAAAACCCGGAGTACCGATCGGCCCTCTACGACGTGGATGTCTACCGCGTGGCGTATCGCACGACGATCCCCGAGCAGGGCAACCGCCCCACGGTGGCCTACGGGCTGGTCGCGATTCCGCAGGGCGTCGTCGGCCAGATCCCCATGGTCTCCGTCCAGCACGGCACGCTCTGGCTGAAGGAGTCCGCCCCGTCCCAGGCCTTCTCGTGGGACAAGACCTCCACGGCCGTCGTGAACTACGGACTCACGCAGCAGGAACTCTACTTCTCCGCCTACGAGACGCGGCTGAACGTCGCCCAGTTCGCCGGGCAGGGCTACGCCGTGATCGCGGCCGACTACGTCGGCATCGGCAACTCGGTCGAGAACGACAGCTTCGTCGTCAAGGCCAGCGAACAGCAGGCCTGCCTCGACATGCTCGCCGCGTCGGAGACGCTGCTGGCGAGCAGGAATCTCAGCCGCTCGGAGTTGTTCGCCAACGGCTGGTCGGAGGGTGCGCTCGTCTCGATCTCGTTCCAGGAAGCGCTCGAGGCCCGAGGCGTGGCGATCAGCGGGGTGTCGACGGCGGCCACGCCGGCCAACACGGGGATGTTCGCCGAGCGGTTCATCTTCAATCGCCGGCCGTATTCCGAGGTCACCGTGCCGGATTGGCCGTGGGCGATCTTCGTCCACCAGTTCTCCTCGTTCGCGCTCGCCAGCTACAGCGGCCAGACGAACGCCCCCCTGGAACTGTTCGGCGGCAACTACGAGTTCTCGCGGAAGTTCTACATGCGCGAGTACGAGTTCTTCCCATCGTTCGAGTGGCAAGAGGACGTCCGCGGAGACATGGTGCCGGTCATGGTGATGGATGGCATCACCCGCGACGCGGAGGTGTCGAAGTTCCTCGACCAGAAGGCCATCCGCAGTCCCCAGGCCTACGAGAGCACCGCCTACGCGAAGCTGATCAATGCCGCGGCCTCGGGGAAGACGCGGCTCGTCAGCGACATGAGGATGTATTACGGCGACCAGGACGAGGGCTATTCCAACGACGTCTGCACCTTCACCGACACCTGGCAGCGGGGCACCTTCGGCAAGACGAACATCGAGCAGGTAAAGGTTCCGTACGCAAGCCATCGCAGCACGTTCCTGACGGCCGTCGCCGGGCAGATCGAGTGGTTCAACGCGCGGCGGGGCCTCGCGACCGGCCTGACCGTGCCGGGCGCGGTGGGCGACCTGGTCGCGATGCTCAACGGCGCCCGCACGGAAGCGACGCTCACGTGGACGAGCCCAGCGACGAACGGCTCGCCGATCACCGACTACCGGGTCGAGTGGAAGCCCGTAGACGGCACGACCTGGACCACGCTCACACCCGGCCCGGTGTCCGAGCCCTTCACCGTGGCCGGGCTGACCCCGGGCCAACGGTATCAGTACCGGGTGTTCGCGGTCAGTGGGGGCGGGGGTGTTGATCGGGCGGGCCTGAGCAGCAACGTCGCCGTCACGGGCAACCGTGCTCCCACGGCCTCCTTCGCGGTTGCAGCCCCCAATCCCGCCACGGGAGAGGTGACGGGGCTGCTGACCGGCGTCGACCTCGACGACGATCCGCTGAAGTATCGGGTTACCACGTGGCCCACCAAGGGAAGCATCACGACGACGGTCGTGCCGAGCGGCGGCACCACGCGTATGTTCTTCACCTACACGCCCACGGCGGCGGCCCGGCAGGCGGCGGCCGCCCCCGGGGCGACGCAGGCCGATCTCACCGACACCTTCACCGTCATCGTCAGCGACGGGTTCGGTGGCAGTGTCAGCGTCCCGGTCGGCGTGACGGTCGGCTGACGGCGGCACGCACGCGGTCAGCGCTATCCTTCGGGGGCCAGGCTATCCTTCCGGGTTGCTCGCCCATACCCTCAACCGTCACTCGCTTGTGAAAGTGCCGTTGACCGTCCTCCGCTTCATGATGTTGCGCCCAGGGGCGCTCAGAACGTGAGCATCTGCCGGTATTCGGCCACGCGCTGGTCGAGGTCGCGGCGCTCGATGCCCGCCAGCCGGTCGAGGCTGAAGTCCTCCACCGTGAAACTGGCCGTGATCACGCCGTAGGCCAGCGCCTCCTTGAGGGCCTGCGGGTCGAACCGGCCGAGGCTCGCCAAGTGGCCCATCATGCCCCCGGCGAAACTGTCACCGGCGCCGGTAGGGTCGAACACCCGCGGCGTCGGATAGGCGGGCATCACGTACATCTCGTGCTCGCTGAAGAACATCGCCCCGTGCTCGCCCTTCTTGATGACCACGAACTTGGGCCCCATCTTGCGCACGGCATGGCCGGCCCGCACGAGGTTCTCGTCCTCGGCGAGGAGCTTCGCCTCCGAATCATTGAGCACGAGCCCGTCGATCCGCTTCAACAGCGTCTCCAACTCGTCCCTCTGGATGTTGATCCACAGATCCATCGTGTCGGCCACGGTGAGCGACGCCTCGGGCACCTGGTCGAGCACGGAGAGCTGCGTCACCGGCGACGCGTTGCCCAGGAAGAGAAACTTGCTCTGCCGGTGGTTCTCCTGGAGCTTCGGCTTGAAGTCGCCGAATACGTTGAGGTGCACCTCCAGTGTCTCGCGGTCGTTCATGTTGGGCAGATAGCGGCCCCGCCAGCGGAACGTCTTGCCGCCGGGAATCGTCTCGATGCCCGAGGTGTCGATGCCACGGGCCTGGAGAAAACTCGTGTGCTCCGTCGGCCAGTCCTCACCCACGGTGCCGATCATCTTCACAGGCGAGAAGAAACTGGCCGCGTAGGAAAAAAACACGGCCGAGCCGCCGAGCACGTCGTCACGCTTGTCGGTGGGGGTTTCGACGCAATCGAGAGCGACACTGCCGACGACGAGCAGGGGCATGGAGGGACTCCGAAAAGGTGATGGAGCGGACGCGGGAATGTATCGGCTGTGGCGCGGCGGCGTCCAGCGGCGACGCCGCTGCGGCGCGCCGCTCACGTGCTGCACCCGCGGCCGCCGCCCCCTACACTGCCGGCATGGGCGAACGGCGTTTCGGCACTCGGCAGACATGGTGGCACGTGGTGGCGTGGGCCGTTTTCATGGCCGCCGCCTGCGCGACGGCTCGGGCCGTGGAGCCAGTCGTGCCGCGGGCCGTCGAGCCACGGCACACGATCGAGCTGGTCGCCGCCGACCCCGACATCGTCACGCCCGTGGGCTGCACGCACGACGCCCGGGGCCGCCTGCTCGTGATCGAGTCGCACACGCACTTCCGGCCGGCCAACTACCCCGGGCCGCCGCACGACCGGATCCGGCTCGTGGAGGACAGCGACGGCGACGGCCGGGCCGACCGGTTCAGCACCTTTTTCGAGGGCACGCGGGCCACGATGGCCCTGCGCGCCGGTGCAGATGGCTGGATCTACGTGGCCACGCGGTCAGAGGTGTTCCGCATCCGCGACACCGACGGCGACGACGTGGCCGATGCCCGCGAGCGGCTCACCATCCTGGAGACGAAGGGCGACTACCCGCACGACGGCCTCGGCGGCCTGGCGTTCGACCCTGCCGGGCGGCTCCTGTTCGGCCTGGGCGAGAACCTCGGCCATCCCTATCGGCTCGTGGCCGCGGACGGCTCGTCGTGGTCGGGGGGCGGCGAAGGAGGCGGCGTGTTCCGCTGCACGACCGGTGCCTCGGGGACCGGCGCAGCGGCCGGCAGCCGACTGGAGCGGGTGGCCACCGGGTTCTGGAACCCCTTTGGGCTGTGCGTCGATCCCATGGGCAGGTTGTTCGCGGTCGACAACGATCCCGACGGCCGCCCTCCCTGCCGGCTCATCGACGTCGCGCCCTGTGGCGACTACGGCTACCAGTTTCGCTACGGCCGCGGCGGCCGGCATCCGCTTCAGGCCTGGGACGGCGAATTGCCGGGCACGCTGCCGATGGCCGCGGGCACTGGGGAAGCGCCGTGCAGCGTCGTCCTCTTCGATGGCGCGCTGTGGGTGACATCCTGGGGTGCCAACCGCATCGAGGCCTTCCTGCCCCAGGCCCGTGGGGCGACCGCCGCTGCCACGGGAAAGGTGGTCTTCCAAGGCGGCCCCGACTTCCGGCCGGTCGACGCCTCGCTGGCCCCCGACGGCTCGCTCGTCGTCACCGACTGGGTCGACCGGTCCTACGAACTGCATCGCCGCGGCCGCATCTGGCGGATCAAGGTGGCCACGGGTCAACCACGGGACACGACGGACTGGCCTCCTCTGTCTCCCGCGGAACTACGGGCACGGCGGCTGGCAGGCTGCGACGTGCAGGGCCGCACTGACGCCGCTCCAGCCACCGCGGCCGACCGCGTC
>QWPN01000065.1 GCA_003671185.1 Planctomycetota bacterium | reverse complement strand
GCGTGACGTGGGGCACGTAGGGCCGCCGCTCGATCTCCAGGCCGCATGACTCAACCGCGGCCCCGATGGCTGCATGCAGGAGGGCGAGCGGGGCGGAGTCGTGGAGGCCGGCCCAGAGCACGGTCGGCCAGCCTCGGGGCGGAAACACGCCGCTGCCGCGGATCGACACGGTGAACGCGTCGTGAACCACGCGTTCGAGCGCGGCGGGCAGGGCTGCCTGTGGGACTGCCGCGACGTCGCCCAGAAAGTGGAGCGTGAGGTGCATCTGCCCGGGCCGCACCGGCCGCATGCGGCAGACAATGGTACAGGCCCGCCTGCCGGGGATGCCTTTGTCCACGAAGCGTCAGAGCACGATCGCCTGGGTGCGGCGCCGCCAGCGGTGCAGACTGAACGGCGGGATGGCCAATGGTTCGATGAGCGGCTGGCCGTCGCTCCAGAAAGCGCGGAAATCCCGCCGCTTGCCCGTCAGGTACAGATGCCTCAGGAAGGCGAGGTCGCAGGCCGAGTAGTCCGCCAGCCACTGGTCGAACGCTGTGACGCCGGACTCGTGCAGGGCCGTCTGGCTGTAGCGGCACGCCTCGCGCTCGTAGGCCGCGAGGGCGTCGAGCATCGCGGCGCTGGGGTTCACCGGCATCGTCATGCCCAGCCGGCGCGAGCGGTCACAGGTGTTCCACTGCACCGTGTGGCCGAAGAGATGCGCGACCAGGAACAGCCGTTCTTCGGCATCGTTCCCGCGGCCGACGACGATGCGGCTCCCGTCGAGGTCGCCCTTGAACGGCGCCGGCACGTCCGCCACGTCCACGACGACCCCGTAGTGGCCGGCGACGTGTCGTGTGAGCGCGTCGCACGCTGCGTCGAAGTCGCTCCGCCCGATGCCGCGGAGATCGTGCAGGTGTCCGTCCCGATGCGTGTGCTGAGGTGTCATGAGCAAGCCCTGCGGCCGCGGGGGCCGGGGCAGGCCGCAGCCTGCCGACTCAGCCCGGGAACGGCTGCAGTTCAGCGACCCCGCCATCGATCGTGAGGTTGCCCAGCGGCGTGCCCTCCGGCACCGGCGTCATCCCGTCGCGGCGGGTGAGCGAGAGCCGTGTCTGCTTGGCCATGTGGGCGGCGAGTTGCTTCTCAAGTTCGGCCCGCTTCGTGTCGGCGAGCTTGCCGAAGGCCTCGCGCCCCCGGCACTTGGGGAAGGCACGGCAGCCCAGCCAGGGGCCGCGCTTGCCGTCGCGCAGGTTCATCACGTCGCCGCACCTGGGGCAGGCGATGTCCGTGACCAGGGGCGGCGGCGAGGGGAACTTGATGTTTCCCTTCTTGTCGAGGTTGAGGATGAAGGGCAGCGGCTCGGCGGGGGCCTCGGCCGCCTTGCGGCCCTTGGGTTTGGGCGGCCGCGGCTTGTCCTCCACGAGGAAGTCGCCGAACCGGCCGGTGCGCTTCACCATCGGCACTCCGGCGGGCGAGAGCAGGTCGATCTGCTCGGGCAGGAGCGGCCGCCGCTGGCGGTCGACCGGCATCGCGAACGTGCAGACCGGCACCTCCTTGATCTTGGCGGGCTTCCTCGCCTTGCCGCCTTTCTTGGGGGCCGGCTTGGCTGCGGCCTTGGCCAACGCCTCGGGGTCGGGCATCTTCTCGTTGTAGCCGCTGCAGGAGAGAAACTCCCCCTTGTTGCCCAGCCGGAACTCCAGCTGTCGGCCGCACTGCGGGCAGGCATAGGGCGACGGATCGGCCTTGGCCTTCTCGTGCGGCTCCTGCAGGGCATGCTCCAACTTGGGCGACAGCTCATCGTGGAACTCGTGCAGCATCTCGGTCCAGGGCTTCGACCCCTGCGCCACCTGGTCGAGTTCGCGCTCGATCTCCCGCGTGTAGCCGATCTCGATGAACTGGTCCTGGAAGCCGCGCTTGAGGAAGCCCGTCACCGCCTCGCCGATGGCCGTGGCATGGAACCGGCGGTCCTGCTGGACGACGTAGCCGCGGTTCTCGATGACGTTGATGATGCTGGCGTAGGTGGAGGGACGGCCGATGCCCTCCTCCTCCATCTTCTTGACGAGCGTGGCCTCGGTGTAGCGGGGTGGCGGTGCCTGGAACTTCTGCCGCGGCTCGATGTCGAACGGCGCCAGCACCGCCCCCTTCTCGAAGTTGGGCAGGACCTGGTCGCCGTCGTCCCGCGGGGTGCCGCTGATCTTGTAGAAGCCATCGAAGCGCAGCACCCGGCCGTGGGCCTTGAACACCGCCCCGGTGTCGCGGTCGCTGCGACGGATGCGCACGCTCGTCGAGTCCCACTCGGCGTCGGTGGACTGGCAGGCCACGAAACTCTCCCAGATCAACCGGTAGAGCTTGAACTGTTCGTCGCTGAGGGCGGCGGCGATCCCGTTCGGCTCGCGGAAGGCGTCGGTGGGGCGGATCGCCTCGTGCGCCTCCTGGGCGCTCTCGTTGCTGCTCGTGTAGACGCGGGGCTTGTCGGGCACGTAGGTGGCGCCGTGCCGTTTCTCCAGGTAGCCGCGGGCCATCTCGATGGCCTCGCGGGAGAGGTTCGTGGAGTCGGTCCGCATGTAGGTGATCAGGCCCACGCGGCCCTCGTCGGGCAGGTCGATGCCCTCGTAGAGCTGCTGGGCGATCCGCATCGTGCGGTCGGTGGACATGCCCAGCCGGCTGCTGGCGGCCTGCTGCAGCGTGCTGGTGATGAAGGGCGGATAGGGCCGGGAGCGGGTGCGGGTGACGTCGATGGATTCGACGGTGTAGCGGGCGGCGGGGTCGGGCCGGCCCGTGAGGCGGACGATGTTTCGGCCGCGGCCCTTGCCCTCCGGGTCGGTGACTCGGTCGTCGGTCACGTCGAGCAACCCGGCCGCTGCGGCGGCCGCCTTGGCATCGACCGCCAGGTCGGCCGTCGAATGCTTGTCCGCCTCGATCTTGACGGGCCTGCCGCCGACCTCGATCAGGTCGCAGGACAGGGCCTTGTGGTCGGTGAGCCAGGCCATCCGGTCGCGAACCAGCGGCGGCCGGCCGCGATCGTCGCGCCGAGCCATGAACGCGGTCCACTCCGCGTGCAGTGCGGCAGCCTTCGCCGGTTCGAAGCTCAGGGCCCCGGTGATCTCCCACGACTCGGCCGGGGTGAAATCGCGGATCTCCTGCTCCCGCTCCACGACGATCCGGGTGGCCACGCTCTGCACGCGACCGGCGCTCAGACCGCCAGCCACCTTCTTCCAGAGGATTGGGGAGACCTGGTAGCCCACGATCCGGTCCACGATGCGACGCGCCTGCTGGGCCTCGACGCGGGGCATGTTGATCTCGCGGGGCGACTGGAAGGCCCGCTGGACCTCCGACTTGGTGATGGCGTCGAACGTCACCCGCTTGGCCCGGGCGGGATCGACGTCCAGCACCTGGGTGAGGTGCCAGGCGATCGCCTCCCCCTCGCGATCGAGGTCGGTCGCGAACCAGATGTCGTGGGCGCCCTTGGCCAGCCGGCGCAACTCCGCCACCGTCTTCATCTTGTCCGGGTCGATTTCGTAGGTGGGGGCGAAGTCGTGGTCGATGTCGACGCCCGGGACAGGCTGCTTGGAACCCTTGGGGGCCCGGCTGGGCAGGTCGCGGATGTGGCCGATCGAGGCCTTCACCACGAACCCCGGGCCCAGATACTTCTCGATCGTCTTGGCCTTGGCGGGGCTCTCCACGATCACCAACTGGTAGTCGCCGCGGGGGGCGGCGGAACGCGGCTCGGCACTGCGCCGCGGGGTGGAACGCGACGTTTTGGACTTCTTCCTGGCCATGGTTTGCACGTGTTCCGGTGGATGGGGCGGCCGAGCTCGGGAGTGTGGCCGGGGGGCCGCGGGACGGTCTGGGACGTCCGCGTGGACAGCCGTGCGGGGTACCGACGTGGGGACATCGGGATTGGCGCCGGCAGGTCCGGCGCTACAATCTGCGGCCTGACTCGCGGCCCACAGCGTTACCTTCCGCTCTCTTTCCTTGTCAAGTCTCGGCGGTTTCGCCGTCGGGGAATCAGCCCACAGGCGGTGCCATGGCCGGCTCGTTCGACATTTTCCGCCAGAACCAGCGGGCCGCACTCGCGGCCCTGGCCATTCTGGCGATGCTGGCGTTCTTCGTGCTCCCGCCGATCCTGCAGATGGGCCAGGGAATCGGGATGGCCGATCCCGTGGCCGTGTCGTGGCAGGGCGGGGAGTTGCACGAAAGCGGCCTGATGCGGGCGGTGACGGCGCGGAAAGTGATGAACCAGTTCCTGGCGGAGGCATACGCCGCGGCCGGGCAGGATCCATCGCGGCTGAGCATGGTGGCCGACGAGAAACAGGTGTTCGACGACCTGCTCCTGGCCCGGGAAGCCGAGGCCAACGGTGTGGTGGTGAGCAACGACGCCATCAACGACTTTCTGGCCGACTGGACGCTGAACGCCGTCAGCGCCGACCAATTCAAGGAGATCCTGGGCCGGTTGGGCGGCCGCGTGGGCGTGTCCCGCCGGGAGGTGTTCGAGTCGCTGCGCACTGTGCTCATGGCCCGGCGCATGGAGATGCTGCTGGCGAGCGGCGTGAGGTTCGAATCCACTCCGCCGGGCTGGCGGTGGGACTATTTCCGGCGGCTGGAGCAGTCGGCCACGGCGGAGGTGGTGCCGGTCGTGGTGGAGAAGTACGTTGACGAGGTGCGGGCCCCGTCGGATGCAGATCTGCGGTCCCTGTTCGAACGACACAAGGACGAACTTCCGGCCGCGCGGAGCCCCACGCCGGGCTTCCGTGAGCCGCACCGAATCGGCTACGAGTTCCTGGCCGCCAAGCCCGACGCCTTCATCGACGAGGCGAAGCAGGCCGTCACCGACGAGCAGATCGCCGCCTTCTACGAGGAGCGCAAGGCCGCGCTGTACCGGGCCAAGCCCGCGGCAACCGATGCGCCGGCACCCGGATCCGCCGCCAAGCCCGAGTCGGAAGCGAAGCCCGACGCCGCGACCGAATCCGGCACTCCGGATGGGGAGAGGAAGGAAGCGGACAAGGCCGACACCAAGGATGCCGAAGAGGCCGCACGGAAGGACGGTGCGGCCGCGCCGCGGCGGACGCCCGTGCAGACGGTGGCCTTCCGACAGCCCGCCCCGCCGGCCGAGGGTGCCGCGCCAGCGACGGAGGCTGCCCAGGGCAACGACGGGCAGAAGGACGGCGCCACGAAACAGGACGAAACGAAACAGGACGACACGAAACAGGACGACACGAAACAGGAGGCCAAGGTCGAGTTCGAGCCTCTCGAGAAGGTCAAGGACGACATCCGGCAGCGGTTGGCCCGTGAAGCCGTGGAGAAGCGCATCAACGGCGCCTTCGAGAAGGTGCAGGCGGCCGTGTTGCGCTATGCGGAGGATCTGGCGCTCTGGGAGGTGTCGAAGGGTTCGCCCGGTTCGATCGCACCCAAGCAACTCGACATCAAGGCGATCGCCGCCGAGAACAGCCTGGAGGCAGGATCGTCCGGGCTCGTCAACGAGTCGGAGGCGGTGGCTGCGGGGGGCATCGGCAGCAGTTTTGAGATCGTGATGTCGCCGCAGTTCGGCGTTCGACAGCAGAACTGGGTGAGCATGCTGTTCGCCCCCGCGGTGCAGGTGCGGCAGCCGGTCACGTCCCGTGGCGTCGACGGCACCCGCTACCTGTCCTGGAAGACCGAGGATCAGCCGGAATTCACTCCCTCGTTCGAGACGGCTCGGAAGGACGTGGAACGGGCGTGGAGGATCATGGAGGCCCGCCCTCTGGCCCGGAAACGCGCCGAGGAACTGGCCCGCGAGGCCGGCGCCGGCGACAAGCCGCTGGCCGAGGTGGCCAAGGATCGTGACGGCCTGGAAGCCATCGCGATCGGCCCGTTCTCCT
This sequence comes from Planctomycetota bacterium, assembly GCA_003671185.1. Classification (GTDB taxonomy): domain Bacteria; phylum Planctomycetota; class Planctomycetia; order Pirellulales; family UBA1268; genus QWPN01. The sequence goes on along the minus strand of QWPN01000065.1, from coordinate 19,003 downwards.
GGCTCACCCGGGGCACGGCCCCGTTCGGCTCGCAGCCGGTGCTCTCCCAGCCCGACGGGGTTGCGATGCCGGGCGAGGAATTCATGCAGGCTATGTTCGCCCTGGAGCCGGGTCGCAGCGGCGTGGCCTTCAACGAGCCGCAGACGGTGTGCTACTGCATCCGGCTCTCGGCATTCGATCCTGACGACGCTGTGCTCAAGGAACGGTTCGTGGCCGCGTCGTCCGACCCGCGCCGGCTGGCGGCGGTGGCCGGGCAGGACATGCGCGACGTGTTCGTCCGCTGGATGCAGGAGCTCGAGACGCGAAAGCGTGTCTCCTGGAAGCGGCCGCCGCGGCTGGGCGACTGAGACGGCTCACGCATGAACCGCAGGCGGCCCAGAGCAGGTCGGGGTTGCCCATGCCCCGTCGCCGGACATTCGCTGCGGCCTTCAAAGCCTCCGCTCTCTCGATGCTGCCTGCGCTCCGCCATCCGCGGCTGCGCTGGTCAGCAACGCCGGCTCTCAGGGCATGGGCAACCCCTCCCCAGATCATGGATCAGGAGGGACGTGGCCGCGCGAGGCTCACCTGGGAGGCGTATGAGCCGTCAGGACCTGCGCGGCTTGAGCACGACGGCGGCCAGCGGCGGCAGCGTGAGCGTCACCGAGTGGGACCGGCCGTGGTGCGGCACGGGCTCCGCCTGCAACAGTCCGGCGTTGCCCAGGTTGCCACCGCCGTACCAGGCGGAGTCGCCGTTGAAGACCTCGTCGTAGTCGCCGCCGCCGGGCATTCCCAGCCGGTAGCCATGCCGCGGCACGGGCGTGAAGTTGCAGCACACCACGACGAAGTCGTCGGGGTCGGCGGCCCGGCGCACGAAGGCCAGCACGCTGTCCTGCCAATTGTGGCAGTCGATCCACTCGAAGCCCCTGCCGTCGAAGTCGAGCTCGTGCAGGGAACGCTCGCGGCGCAGTAGGCCGTTCAGGTCGGCCACGGCCCGTGACAGGCCGCGATGGCTTTCCCACTCCAGCAGGTGCCACTGCAGGCTGTCGTCGAAATTCCATTCGTGCCACTGTCCGAACTCGCCCCCCATGAAGAGCAGCTTCTTGCCGGGGTGGCACCACATGTAGGCGTACAGCAGCCGCAGGTTGGCGAACTTCTGCCACAGGTCCCCCGGCATCTGGTCGACCAGGGAGCGTTTGCCATGCACCACCTCGTCGTGCGACAGCGGCAGCACGAAGTTCTCGTGGAAGGCGTAGATCAGGCTGAACGTGAGCTCATCGTGGTGATACTTGCGGTGTACCGGCTCGTGCCGCATGTAGCGCAGCGTGTCGTTCATCCAGCCCATGTTCCACTTCAGGCTGAACCCCAGGCCACCCAGGTAGGTGGGCCGCGACACGCCCGGCCAGGCGGTCGACTCCTCGGCGATGGTGAGCACGCCGGGGAAATGCTTGTGCACCTGCACGTTGAAGGTCTTGATGAACTCGATGGCCTCCAGGTTCTCGCGGCCGCCGAAGCAGTTGGGTTCCCACTCGCCTTCCTTGCGGCTGTAGTCGAGGTACAGCATGGAGGCCACGGCGTCGACCCGCAGCCCGTCCACGTGGTAGCGGTCGAGCCAGAACAGGGCGCTCGACACCAGGTAGTTCGCCACCTCGGTGCGGCCGTAGTTGAAGATCAGCGTGCCCCAGTCGGGATGCTCACCCTTGCGCGGGTCCTCGTGCTCGTAGAGGGCCGTGCCGTCGAAGCGACGCAGGCCGTGGCCGTCCTTGGGGAAGTGGGCCGGCACCCAGTCGATGATCACGCCCACGCCGGCGCGGTGCAGCGCGTCGATGAGCGACATCAGGGCCTGTGGCGGGCCGAAGCGGCTGGTGGCGGCGAACAGGCCGATCGTCTGGTAGCCCCAACTGGCGGAGAGCGGATGCTCGGTGGGGGGCAGGAACTCCACGTGCGTGAAGCCCATCTCCACGACGTAGGGCACCAGTTCCCGTTCCAGGTCGGCGTAGGTCAGCCAGCGCTGCGGGTCGTCGCCGGGCCGCCGCCAGCTCCCCAGGTGCACCTCGTAGACCGAGAGCGGCGCCTCCAGGGCGTTGCGTGCCGCCCGGGTGGCCATCCAGTCGCCGTCCTGCCAGCGGTAGGCCGCCAGGTCGATGACCTGTGAGGCCGTGCGGGGCGGCACCTCGGCCCCGAATCCGTAGGGGTCGCAGCGGTCGCTGTGGGTGCCCTGGGCTTGGATGCGGAACTTGTAGAGCGTGCCGGGGCCGAGATTCGGCACGAACAACTCCCACATCCCCGACGGGATCCGCTTGTGCATGGGATGGGCCGTGCCATCCCAGCCGTTGAACTCGCCCACCACCGAAACCGCGTCCGCATTCGGGGCCCAGACGGCGAAATTCACGCCCTGCACCCCGCCGGCGGATTCCAGCTGGGCCCCCAGCTTTTCGTAGCTCCGCCAGTGGCGGCCCTCGCCGATGAGGTGCAGGTCGAAGTCGCTGAGCATGGGGAGCGTGAAGCCGAGCACGGTGCGAGGGGAGGGCCTACAATCGTGCCACACGGCAAGGCTTCACGCGACGCGACAGGACAGAAAGTGCGGCACGAGGGCTGTGGTCTGTGACGGATGTGAGGGCGGAGACGCGAGGGCCATGGGATTCGAGCGGTTCTCCCCCGTGCAGCGGCTCATCGACGTGTGCGGCACGCCCTACACGTTCTGGATGCCTCCCGATCTGGAGGCGCTGATCGACGTGCAGGCCTTCGAGCGGGACGAGCGGATTCCCTACTGGGCCAACGTCTGGGAATCGGCGCTGGTGTTGGCCGAGGAGGTTTCGGCCCTCGACGGCGGCGGCCGACGCTTCCTGGAACTGGGCTGCGGGTTGGGGTTACCGGCGGTGGTGGCGGTGCGGCGCGGCTTCGCCGCCGTGGCCAGCGACTACGAGGAGGACGCGCTGGAGGGTGTGCGGTTCAATGCCGACCTCAACGAGGCCAGCAGCCTCGACGTGCGGCTGCTCGACTGGCGCCGGCTCCCCGGCGATCTGGGCACGTTCGACATCGTTGCGGCCGCCGACGTGCTCTATGAAAAGCACCACGCCGAGGCCCTGGCGGCAGTCATCGCCCGGACGCTGGCCGACGACGGCGTGGCCCTGGTCGCCGATCCGGGACGGGCCAGGGCCGCGGGCTTCGAACCGGCGGCCCGGGCGGCCGGCCTGGGCGTGGTGAAGCAGCCGGCCCGCCGGCCGCGAGGCGCGACCGACGGTCCCCAGATCGACATCTACCGCGTCACGCACCCGGCGTGACTGGCCTGCGGCGCAGGCCGGAGTCGCGGCCTACAGGCACTTGAGGAACTCGAGCACCGCGAGCCGCTGCTCCTCGGTGAGATCGTCCCCGAACGTGTGCCCGGTGTTGAGCATGCCGGTGTAGAGTTCCGGCTGCGTGGCGTCCACCTTCACGTGTTTGATCGTGGCCAGCGCCTGCCGCAACTGCTCCCATTGCTCGGGCGACCGCCAGTCGGGGTCGAAAAAGCGGACGTACGGCTCCTGCCCCATCTGCTCGAGAATCTGCTGGTGGCTCTTGGCCGATTCGTCGACGTATTTCCAGCCGATCCGCGCCTGGTCGTAGTTGGCCGGATCGACGCTGGTGGGCCGCATCGAGTATTTGCGCGGCCGGGTCGACGACTTGAGCAGGTTGTAGACCGTGGGTACGGAGGCGTTGTGCAGGTAGGGACCGCGGGCCCAGATGCCGACCAGCGGCGGGGCGACGTACCTGTGCGTCGTCGTCACCGTCCCGCTCAGGAACCGTTTCTTCTCCTCGACGTTCATGTCGAACACGCCCGTGATTCGCAGCGGATCGGTGCCAAGTTCCTCTTGGTCGACGAGTTTGTTGGGAAAATTCACCAGGTCGTAGGTCTTCACACCGGTCTTCTTGAAGTCACCGTGACAGCGGGCGCAGGTCTCCATGAAGACGGCGTGGCCGGCGTCCGCCTTTTCCTCGCTGACGTCGGCGATGAAGGGATAGCGGGGGGTGGAGAGCGTCTTGAAGTATTCCGGCACGCTCTGCCGGAACACCTCCCGGGCCTCGGCGTAGTCCGTGCCGAGGTGGTCGCGGCTGATGGCCATGGCATAGGTGACGTCGGCGACGTTGCCGTCGAAGCCGCCGTCGACGTACAGGCCATGCCCCTCCGTGCCGGCGGTCTTGTACCTATAGTTGGTCCACGGCTGGGGCTTGAGGTACGGGATCAGCGGCACCTGCGCCTCCAGTCTCCTGGTGTAGTTGTTGCCGTGGTCGGCCATGAAGATCTTGTCGTAGCGGAGCAGGCTGGGCTTGATGCCGTCGGGGCGGACCACGGGCACGAGAATGCCGAAGAAGTCGGCAGAGTCGACGAAGAACCGGGGCAGGTTCTTGGCGAACAGGAATCCCGGGCTCGTGCCGCCGCTGGTCGCCACGTTCTGGTGGAACCGCTCGAAGTCGAGGAACGCGTTGGGAATGCCCTCCGCGAACCGGGGCTCCGGCTTGTGCGGGTCGGGATTCGTGAACAGCATCGTCGAATGACAGAGGCGGCAGTTGGCCACCATCCCGGGCGCGCTCGAGCCGACGACGTGCGCCTGGGTGCGGACGAGGCCCAGCGCCACGGTGAAATCCTGGTGGCTTTCCGGCACGGGCGGGTGCATCCCGTAGCGGAGATTCATCTCCTGCCACCAGGCCAGGCTGAAGTCCCGAAGCGTGTTCAGGCGGGCTCTCTCCGCCTCGTCGGTCGCCTCCTCGGCCCAGGCTTCGTTGAGCGTCTCCAGGCCGTCGTAGCTCCACATCGGCCTGGCCAGGTGGAAGCGGGACTCGATTTCCAACTTGCCGGCATCGACGGCCCTGCCGGCCGCGACCAGCGCCTTGGTGCGTTCGGCCTGGTGGTCGGTGGGCGGTGAATCGGTCGGTGCGTCCGCCTGCTTGTTCTGCGGGGCCTGGGGACGGAACCGAGCCGGGAGCCGGATCGCGGGGTTTGCCCGCAACGCCGCAGCGGCCCGGTCCGAGAGCGTCTCCAGCCCCATCAAGTAGAGCGTGCCTTCGGATCGGGCCAGCGTGTCGGCCGCCGTGTCGGAAAGGGTGGTGATGCCGTGGAGTCCCAGCGGGCCTTGATGTCGCGCCAGGGCCGTGGCGACCTCGTCGGAGATCGTCCGCAGGCCGTCCATGCGGATGAACTGCCGGTGTGCGGCCAGGCCGGCGGCTGCCTCCGGCGACAATTCGGTGATGCCATTCAGCCCGAGCAGCCCTTCGTGCCGGCCCAATGCCACGGCCGCCCGAGCGGAGAGTTGCTTGAGGCCGGCCAGACCGAGGTATCCACGGTGGGCGGCCAGCAGTTCGATCTGGCGGTCGGTGACGAACGTCAGGCCTTCCAGTCGCAAGTGGCCACGGTGCGCCCCCATAACCTCGGCGGTCTCGTCATTGATGCCCTGCAGTCCGCGCAGCGAGAGGGCTCTGGGACTGTCGGGGGTGATGAGGGCGAGGGCGGTATCGAGCGGCAGTTCGGTGAGTCCGTTGAGTTCGATGAAGGCGTCCTGCTGTGACAGGGAGGCGGCCGCCTCCGGAGACAGCGACGTCAGCCCGTTGAGCAGGATCATGCCTCCGCAACGGCTGAGCAGGTCGGCCTCCTCCGGCGACAGGGTGCGGAGGTGGCTGAGTTCCACATCACCATGCAGACCGGCCAGTGCCGCAGCCTGCTCCACGGTGAGTTCCGTGACCGTCTGACTGCCGGCATCCGCGGCGAACAGCGGTTCAGCAGTCGCGATGGCTGCACACATCACGGCAGCTCGCAGTAGGCGTCCTGTGCCGGGCATGCGACGAATCCTGCTTCGTGGCTGATTTCACTCCCTGCGCCGGGGCCGGCGGGAGCCGTAGGTCGGACCGTCACGACCGCCCCGTTTCGCGAGTTCCCCACACTACCAAACTCCCGTCGATCGCGCCGTCGGTGGCGCGAGGATGGGGAAGCCCGAGAGTTTTTCCAGCGGCGACGCTGCCCGGAATACCCAGCCTCGGCGTCCCATCGACCGGTCTGGAAATAGCCTCACGGCGGTCGTGGAAACGGCACGATTTCAGCGGTGAATCGATGTGTCGGGCCCGTGCTGCGAGCCGCCGGGCCCCCCACGACGGACGACGTGCCGGTGATGAGTCACGCAACGACGAGCCTGTCGCGACACCGGGCCATGTGCCTGGTGGTGGCGGCCTGCGCGCTGACCACATCGGGCTGCACGTCGTGGAGCCAGTACTGGCGCAACCACATGAAGGTCGGCCCCGCCTACCTGCGGCCGGTCGCGCCTATCGAGCCGGCGTGGATCGAGGCTGACGACCCGCAGGTGCGCTCGGCCTCCGAAGTCGAAACACAGTGGTGGCGGCAGTTCAACGACCCCACGCTCGACCAACTCGTGCTCCAGGCCTACGAGCAGAACCTCTCGCTCCGCGACGCGGGGTTCCGCGTGCTCGCGGCCCGGGCGGCCTACAACATCACCGTGGGAGGCTTCTTTCCGCAGTCGCAGCGGGGGGTTGCCGAGTACGCACGCTGGCAGCTGAGCAACAACGTCGGGGCCTTCGAAAACCTGTCGATCCCCCCCTTCAGCCTCTGGCAGACGGGCTTCAATCTCTCCTGGGAGCTCGACCTGTGGGGGAAGATCCGCCGCAACATCGAATCGGCCGCCGCCAAGTACCAGGCCAGCGTCGAGGAATACGACGGCGTGCTGGTGACGCTGATCGCCGACGTCGCCGATCGCTACGTGGACTATCGGATCGCCCGCCAGCAGGTGAGCGACCTGAGCCGGCTGGCGGCGATCCAGCGCGAATCGTTGCAGGTGGCGATCGATCGTTTCGAAGGCGGCGTGACGAGCGAACTCGACGTCTCGCAGGCGCGGCTCAATCTCGCCAAGACCGAGGGGCAGATCCCCTTATACGAACAGCAGGTCCGGCTGGCATCGAACGCCCTGTGCGTGCTCCTGGGCATCGCTCCCGAGGACCTGTCGCTGCGGCTTGGCGACGCCGCGATCCCGGACGTGCCGCCGGCGCTGGGGGTGGGCGTGCCCGCCGATCTCCTGCGGCGGCGGCCCGACGTGCGGCAGGCGGAGCGGCTACTGGCGGCACAGTGCGCCCAGATCGGCGTGGCCGAGGCGGATCTCTACCCCGCCTTCTCGATCAACGGCTATCTCGGCGTGTACGCCAATGAACTCGGCCAGCTGTTCGAGTCGGATTCCGTGTTCGGCTTCGTAGCCCCGGTCGTGGACTGGAAGATCCTCAACTACGGGCGGCTTCTCAACAACATCCGGCAGCAGGACGCGAAGTTCCAGGGGCTCGCCGCCGCCTACCAGGAGACGGTGCTGCGGGCGGGCCGCGAGGCGGAGGACGGCATCATCTCCACGATCAAGGCCCGCGCAGCGGTCGACAAGCAGCGACAGGCGGTCGATGCCGCGACCCGGTCGGCGGAACTGGTCAGCATTCAATACAGGGAAGGGACCGCCGACTTCAACCGGGTGTATGTCGTGCAACAGGCGCAGGCGATCGAGCAACAGAGGCTCAATGACAACATCGGCGGCGTGGCCAAGGGGATGATCCAGACCTATCGGGCCCTCGGTGGCGGCTGGCAGCTGCGGCTCGAGGAACTGGCCAGCAGCGGCCGGTGCTGCAAGCCGCTGCCCAGCGTGGACGGTGGTGCGTGCGACGACTACATCGGCAAGCAGCCCCCCGCCGGCTATGACGCCTGGTGCATCTGGCCGGAATTGCTCCGCGGCCACAAGCCGCGGTGAGAAGGCCGGTCGGCCAGGTGGAAAAAGGTCAGGGATGACTTCTTCCACGGATAGCTAGCGGACGGCCCCGAGCAGAAGGACTTCAGCGCCGTCCCGAAGGATGCTCGCCAGGTAGCCGGAGGCCTCTTTCGCGTCGCGCAGCCGGTCGAGAAACTCGCTCTCGGGCTGGTAGAGGTGCTGGATCACGAGGCCGTCAGCCTTGGCGATGATCTCGGACGGCACCTCCTCGTGAAACGAGTCGGTGCGATAGTCGGCGGGCAGGTGCTTCGAATTCACGCCGTAGGATCGAGGCCTGGTGCTGTAGAGTCGGTTCTCATGCTCGTCGACGAGGAACACGACGACGGCACCATGAAACCCGGCTGCTTCGCTCTTCGACCAGGTCCGCGTGGAGACGTCGATCCGGCCGTGGCGGGAGAGGATCGCCCGGCTTTCCATCCAGTGGCCGCGGGCCAGGCGATGGCTCTTCGAGACCACGATCGGGGCGGCCGCGGAACCGCTCGGCTCCGCGGCCCGGGACGGCGCATGCGTTGCCAGTGCGAATGCGAGCATCCAGCCGATGATGGTGGCGAGTCGCATGGGAGGTGCGGCGGAGAACGCGGCGGTGAGGCAACGGCGGCGGGAGGGTAATGGGGGGGTACCGCCCGGTCAAAGGGAGTTTCATGCCCGGTAGGACGTCAATCAGCGCCTGCGGCCGAAGCGCAGCAGCGTGAAGAAGAAGACGGGCGTGAGCACGATGCCGAACAGCGTCACGCCCAGCATGCCGCTGAACACCGCCAAACCTAGCGTGCGACGCATCTCGGCGCCGGCCCCCTCCGCCACCACCAGCGGCAGGACGCCGAGGATGAAGGCCAGCGATGTCATCAGGATCGGCCGCAGCCGCAGCCGCGAGGCCTCCACCGTCGCCTCCTCGAGTGATTTTCCCTCGTGGGTGAGCTGCCGGGCGAACTCCACGATCAGGATCGCGTTCTTGCAGGCCAGCCCCACCAGCACCACGAAACCGATCTGGGTGAAGATCGTGATGTCCATGCCCGCCCGACGCACGCCCACCAGCGCCGACAACAGGCACATCGGCACCACCAGGATCACGGCCAGCGGCAGGGCCCAACTCTCGTAGAGCGCCGCCAGCACGAGGAACACGAGCACCACGCCGAGCACGAACAGAAACGTGGCCGTGGCCCCGGAGCGGATCTGCATGGCGGCCATCTCCGTCCACTCGGCGGCCACCAGTGGAGGAATCGTGGCCTCACGCTGGAGCCGGTCGAAGTGCTCCTGGACGATGGCCAGTGCCGAGGTGCTTCCCGTCCCCGGCGCCGGCCCGCCGAGGACCGCGGCGGCGGGATAGAGGTTGTAGCGCATCAGCATCGCCGGACCGACGCGGTCCTTCACCCGTACAAGCGTGGTGAGCGGCACCGGCTGGCCGTCGGCGCCCGGCACCTTCAGGTCATCGATGGCGCGGCGGATGTCGCCGCGGTGGCCCGCATCGGCCTGCACGTTGACCTGCCAAGAACGGCCGAAGCGGTTGAAGTTGTTGATGTAATACGACCCCAGTTGCACCTGCAGCGTCTCGAACAGGTCCTTGAGCGACACGCCCACGGCCGCCGCCTTGTCGCGGTCGATGTCGAGAAACAACCAGGGTGTGCTGGCGGAAAAATTGGTGAACAGGCCGGTGAGGCGCACGTCGTCCTGCCCGGCCCGCACCACGGCGGTCGTCGCCTCCTCGAGGAGGGCGGGGCCGTAGTCGCCCCGGTCCTCGACCACGAGTTTGAAGCCTGCCACCGTGCCCAGACCGTCCACCGGCGGCGGACCGAACACCTCGATGCGGGCCTCGGCGACCGTGGCCTGCCAGTCGGCGCGGAGCCGGGCCGCGATCGCAGCGGCCGAGCCGCCGTGGTCCCGTCGCTCGGCGAAGCCGTCGAGCATGATGTACATCGCACCCCAGTTGGGGGCGTTGCCGCCGAGCACGACCGAACGCCCGGCCACCGACACGGCGTGCGCGACGCCGGGTTCCTCGAGCGCCCGGCGTTCGAGCGCCGCCATGACCTGCGACGTGCGCTGCACGCTGGCGCCGTCCGGGAGCGTGATGTCGGCGACCAGATAGCCCTTGTCCTGCTGCGGAATGAAGCCCACGGGGGTGAGCGTAAACAGCAGCCAGGTGAGCGCCAGCAGGCCCGCGAAGGCCACGAGGATCGGCACGGTGAGCCGCAGGGAGTGCCGCACCACCCAGGCATAGCCCCGGGTGAGGCCCGCGAAGCCGGCGTTGAAGCCGCGGAAGATCCATCCACAGACGAATCCCAGGGCCCTGTCGACGACGTCCGGGGGCGAGCCTTTGGGCACGAGCAGGAGCGCCGCCAACGCCGGTGAAAGTGTCAGGGAGTTGATCGCCGAGAGCAGCGTCGATACCGCGATCGTGAGGGCGAATTGCCGGAAGAACTGGCCCACGATGCCGGCGATGAAACTGCAGGGCACGAACACTGCACAGAGCACGAGGGCCACGCCGATCACCGGGCCGGTCACCTCCTCCATCGCCTTGAACGACGCCTCACGCGGCGTCATCCCCTGCTCGATCCAGCGTTCCACGTTCTCGACCACGACGATGGCGTCGTCGACGACGATGCCGATCGCCAGCACCAGGCCGAAGAGCGAGAGGTTGTTGAGGCTGAATCCGAGCCCCGCCATGAATGCGAAGGTGCCCACGATGGCCACCGGCACCGCCACCAGTGGAATGACCGCGGCCCGCCAGTTCTGCAGGAACAGCAGCACCACCAGGGCCACGAGGATGATCGCGTCCCGCAGCGTCTTGAGGACCTCGGCCTTCGACTCCTCGATGAAAGGGGTGGTGTCGTAGACGACGCGGGTCTGGAGCCCCTTGGGAAACCGCTCGCCGAGCGTCGCGAGCCTATCCCGCACGGCCGCGGCTGTGGCGATCGCGTTCGAGCCGGGCAGCTGGTAGATGTTCATTCCGACGCTCGGCTCGCCGTCGAGCCGGCAGACCTGGTCGTAGAACTGGGCCCCGAGTTCGACGCGGGCCACGTCCCGCAGGCGCACGATCACGCCGGCCACGTCACCCGTCTGGGCGGGCGTCTCCTTGACGATCACGTTGCCGAACTCGGCGGCCGTCATCAGCCGGCCCAGTGCGGAAAGCGGGATCTGGAAGGCCTGGCCGCCGGGCGCTGGCTGCTGGCCGACGCTCCCCGCCGCCACCTGGAAGTTCTGGTTTTCGAGCGCCGTCCGCACGTCGCCCGGGGTGAGGGCGACCGCGGACATCTTCTCCGGGTCCAGCCAGACCCGCATGCTGTAGTCGCGCTGGCCGATGAAGTCGATGTCGCCGACTCCCGGCACGCGGAGCAACTCGTCGCGGATCTGGATCGTGGCGTAGTTGGAGAGGAAGGTCTCGTCGTAGAGCGGCACGCCGCCGGCGTCCTTGGCGGCGGTGAAGTTGACGATCATCATCGCCGCCGGCGACTTCTTCAGCACCGCTACCCCCTCGCGCTGCACGAGTTCGGGAAGGGTCGGCATCGCCAGCGTGACGCGGACCTGCGTCAGCACCTGGGCCATGTTGAGGTCCGTGCCCGGTACGAAGGTGACCGTGAGCCGGTAGCGGCCGTCGTTGGTGCATTGGGAACTCAGCGAGAGGGCGTTCTCGACGCCGCTCACCTGCTGCTCAATGGGGGCGGCGATCGTGTCGCGGACGAGTTCGGCGTTGGCCCCCGGATAGATCGTTGAGACCTCAATCGTGGGGGGAGTGATGTCGGGGTATTGCGTGGTGGGGAGCGTCAGCGAGGCGACTCCGCCGCAGAGCACCAGCACGATGGAGATCACCGACGCGAAGATCGGCCGCTCGATGAAGAAGCGTGCGATCATGCCGGAGGAGGCACCTTTGTGGTGGAGGCTCACCGCGGGTGGCGAGCCGTGCGAGCCCTTAGTAAAGCAGATGCCGCTGCTGCTCGCACGTCGTGTATCCGATTGCCGGCACCGGTTTGCCGGTCACTCGGGGCTCTGCGCCGCAACTTCGCGCCGCGGGGTGCTGGGCCGCGTCAGCACGTAGTAGAACACCGGCGTCAGGAAGATGCCGACGAGCGTGACGCCGATCATCCCGGCGAACACCGTGATGCCCAGCGACCAGCGGAGTTCGGCTCCCGCGCCGCGGGCCACCACCAGCGGGAACACGCCGAGGATGAAGGCCAGCGACGTCATCAGGATCGGCCGCAGCCGCAGCCGGCTGGCGGTGAGCGTGGCGGAGAGGGGGTCGTGCCCTTCGGCTTGGAGCTGACGGGCAAACTCCACGATCAGGATGGCGTTCTTGCTGGCCAGCCCCACTAGCACCACCAGCCCCACCTGCGCGAGGATGTCGATCGGCAGTTTGGCCACCAGCAGCCCGCCCACCGCAGCCAGCAGGCAGATCGGCACCACGAGGATCACCGCCAGCGGCTGCGCCCAGCTTTCATAGAGGGCCGCGAGCACGAGAAACACGAGCATGATGCCCAGCCCCAGCAGAACGCCCGCCGTATTGCCCGCCTTGATCTGCAGGAAAAACACCTCCGACCACTCGTAGGAGAAGCTCTCGGGAAGTTCACTGGCCGCGGCCACGGCCACGCGATCGATGAGTTCCGAGCCACTCTGGAACGGGTTGGGGATGCCCGTGATCGGCGCCGCGGGATAGAGGTTGTAGCGCATCATCATCGCCGGCCCCATCGAATTGCGGATGTCGAGCACCGTCGCCAGCGGCACCATGCCGCCGTCGGCGCCGGCGACCTTCAGCTGTCGCAGGTCCTCGACGTCGCTGCGAAAGCCCTCGTTGGCCATCACCTTCACCTGCCAGGTCCGGCCGAAGCGGGTGAAGTTGTTGACGTAGAAGGAGCCCACGTCCATCTGCAGCGTGCTCAGGACCGCCGAGATGGGAATGCCAAGCGAGCGGATCTTGTCACGGTCGATGTCGAGGAAAAACTGCGGCGAGTCGGCCCGGTAGCTGCCCACCACGAACGGCAGCCTCCAGGACTCCATGGCGGCGACAAGTTTTTGGATCGATTCCTGGATCACCTTCGGCCCCAGGGCGCCACGATCCTGCAGGTAGAACTTGAAGCCGCCGGCAGTGCCCAGTCCTTTCACCGGCGGTGCCGGGTAGACGCCCACCTCCGCGTCGGCGATCTCCAGCCCGACCCGCTCGCGGACCGCGCGGATGATGCCCATCATCGAGGTCTCGGGTGTGCGTCGCTTCTCGTAGTCATCGAGCACGAGAAACATGGAGCCCCAGTTCGGGGCGTTGGAGTTGTAGAGAAACGACATGCCCGAGACCGTGAACGTCTCGGTCACACCCGGCACTTGGCGGGCCAGTCTGTCGATGCGGTCGAGCACCTCGCCGGTCCGTTGCACGCTGGCCCCGTCGGGCAACTGCACCGTGACGATCAGGTAGCGCTGGTCCTGGAGCGGCACGAACCCCTGCGGATACCAGGCGAAGGTCCTCCACGTCACGAGCACGAGCACGAGGTAGCCGAGCATCACCAGCCGGCGGTGGCCGACGAACGCCGCCACGCCCCGCGCATACCCGCCACTGACGGCGTCGAAGAACCGGTTGAAGAGCCGGAATATCGGCCCCAGCAGGCGGTCGAGCAGCCGCTCGATCGGGTCGCGCGGGGAGCCGTGGGGCCTGAGCAGGATCGCCGCCAGCGCCGGGCTGAGCGTCAGCGAGTTGACAGCGGAGAGGATGGTCGAGACCGCGATCGTGAGGGCGAACTGCCGGAAGAACAGGCCCGTCACGCCGCCGATGAACCCGCAGGGCACGAACACCGCGGAGAGCACCGCCGCCACGCCGATCACGGGACCGGTGACCTCGGCCATTGCCTTCTCCGCCGCCGCCCGGGGGGCCAGCCCCTGTGCGATCCAGCGTTCCACGTTCTCCACCACCACGATGGCGTCGTCCACCACGATGCCAATCGAGAGCACGAGTCCGAACAGCGACAGGGTGTTGAGGCTGAACCCCATGGCAGCCATCGCGGCGAAGGTGCCCACGATCGCCACTGGCACGGCAACGAGCGGAATCAGCGTGGCCCGCCAGTTCTGCAGGAACAGCAGCACCACCAGCGTCACCAGCCCGACGGCCTCCCAGAGGGTCTTCACGACCTCCATGATCGACTCGGTGATGAAGGGCGTGGTGTCGTAGCCGATCGCGTACTCGAGCCCGGCGGGAAACCGCGTGGAGAGGTCCTTCATCTTCCGCTGGATCGCGTCCGAACACTCCAGCGCGTTGGTGTTGGGCAGCTGGAAGACGGCCAGCCCCACGCTCGGCCGGCCGTTGTACCGGCAGGTCTGGTCGTAGCCGGCCGCCCCGAGTTCGATGCGGGCCACGTCGCGCAATCGCACCAGAGGCGTGCCCGGCACCGAGGCGTCGGCCTCGAGCACGATGGCCCCGAACTCCTCCGGCGTGGAGAGCAGCCCGACGGCGGCGACCGCGAGTTCCAGCTGCTGGTCGGCGGCCGTGGGCGACTGACCGCTCAGGCCCCCGATCACCTGCACGTTCTGCGCGGCGATCGCGTCGCGGACATCCTTGGGGGTGAGCCCGCGCACGGCGAGCTGATCGGGGTCGAGCCAGACCCGCAGGGAATAGTCGCGCTGGCCGAGGAGCAGGATGTCGCCGACACCGGTGCAACGCAGCAACTCGTCGCGGATATGCACGGTGGCGTAGTTGCTCATGAACAGGTCGTCGTAGCGGTCGTCGGGCGAGACGAGATTGACGGTCATGAGGATGTCGGGCGACCGCTTCTTGATGCTCACGCCCTGCTTCTGCACGACGGGGGGGAGCAGCGGCATGGCCAATTGCACGCGGTTCTGCGTCTGCACGAGTGCCAGATTCGCATCGGCGCCGACCTCGAACGTCAGCGACAGCACGTAGGATCCGTCGTTCGCCGCCTGGGACTGCATGTACAGCAGCCGGTCCACGCCGTTGACCTGCTGCTCGATCGGCGCGGCGATCGTGTCGGTGACCACGGAGGCGTTGGCCCCCGGATAGAGGCAGCTCACCTGCACAAGCGGGGGCGCGACCGGGGGCAGGAGTGAGATGGGGAGCGACAACGCGCTCACCGCACCGGCCAGCGTGATCACCATCGAGATCACGGCGGCGAAGATGGGCCGCTGGATGAAGAAGCGGGAGATCACCGCGGGTCCTCGACCGGTGGCGGCAGCGGTGCCGCGGCCGCCGGGCCTGCGGCCTCACGCGGGGCGTTCCCGGAGGCCTGATCCGCAGGCTGTTGTGGGGACGCTGGTGCCTGGGATCGGTTGCGCACCGATTCCGGCACGACGAGGCCGGCGAGGTTGAGGCTGTCGTCCGCGGCGGTCTGCGGCGTCACCGGCCTGCCCTCGCGGCAGCGTTGCAGCCCGCGGACCACGATCCGGTCGGCGGCCGTGAGCGGCCGGGATGCGTCGTTCGCCGACACTGCGACCCAGGTGCCCAGCTTCTGCCCCACCGTCACCTCGCACGTCGAGGCCAGGTTGTCGGCCCCCACGACCCAGAGGATCTTGCGGTCCTGATTGCTGCCCACCGCGGCCTCCGGCACGAACAACCGTTCCACGGCGTCGCTGAGCGGCAGCCGGACGCGGGCGAACATGCCGGGGTGAAACAGGGGTGGCCGGGGAGCGGCCGGATCCCGGGAATAGGGATTGTCGAGCCGGCCGCGCATGGTGATGGTGGCCGTCTTCGTGTCGAGCTGGTTGTTCAGGAAGTCGACGACGCTGCGATGCGGGTAGGTGCGGTCGACGTCGTCCACGAGTCCCACATCGACGATCGTCTGGCTGCCGCCGATGGCGGGGCCGCGGCCGGAGGCCCGGGCGTGGGTCATCATCCGCACCAGCGTCGGCTCATCAACGTTGAAGTAGACGAAGATCGGATCGATCGACACGATCGTCGTCAGCGTGGTCGTGTCCTGGGTGATGAGGTTGCCGATCTGCAGCTGCGTGCGGCTGATCTGCCCGGAGATCGGCGCCGCGATCGAGCAGAACTCGACGTTGAGCCGGGCGGCCTCGTGCTGGGCCCGCGCCGCGGCGAGGCGGCCGGAGTTCTCGTCCAGTTTGGCCGAGTAACTGTCGAATTCCTGCTGGCTGGCCGCCCCCTTGGCCACGAGTTTTTCGAAGCGCGCCACCTGCACCTCGAGGAAGCGCTGCTCGCCGAGCAAGCCTTCCACGGTGCCGGCAGCCGCGGCCAATTGGGCCTCGAAGGGCCGGACATCGATCTCGTAGAGCGGATCCCCCTTCATGACGAACTGGCCGTCGCGGAAGGCGACCTTCGTGAGGTAGCCGGTGATCCGGCTGCGGATGTCGACGACGAGTTCGGCGTCGATCCGGCCCGTGACCTCGAGATACTCGGGCACCCGTACCGTGCGGGGCGTGGTGACGGTGACCTCCGCGGCCGCCGGCGGCGCGGGCGGTGCCGGTCGGCCGCAGCCCCCTCCAGCCAGGGCCAGGATCAGGGCCGCGGCTGACTGCGTCCAGGAACGATGCGGGCAGCGCATGGTGATCGCGTCTCTGGGGCGGCGCACCCCCGGCGGGGGCACGCCGGCGGTCCTGCCGTTTGGAGCGATCATTGTAGCCGCTCCGTTCCTGCGGCGCGAGCCCGGGCAGTCGGGGGTGTATGGGCGAGCCCCCGACTGCCCGGCGCACGATCGCCGCGCGGGCGGTTCAGGCCACCAGCTTCATGGCCGGCTGCTCGCCCGTGATCGCGATCACGAACTCCTCGAAGATCTTCACGTCGAGCGCCGAGGCGTTCTCGGCCTCGGGGTGGAACTGCACGCCGATGGCCGTCCAGTTCTCGACCTCGCTCTCGATCGCCTCGATCACGCCGTCCGGCGCGCGGGCCGTGACCCGGAAGCCCGGTGCCACGTCGTCGATCGCCATGTGGTGCATGCTGTTGACGCGGATTTCGCCGTCGCCGTACACGCGCTCCATCACCGAGCCAGGCTCGACGACCAGCGCATGGCGGTGGGCCAGGTCGGTGGGATCCTTGTGCGGGATCGCCTTGGGGAGATCCTCGGGGATGTGCAGGAACAGCGTGCCCCCCTCGGTGAGGTTGAGCAGCTGCATGCCGCTGCCGATCGCCAGCACGGGCATGTGCCGGGCGCAGATGTGCTTGGCGAGCAGGCGATCGAAATCCTCGCGGCGGGCGTCCATGGGCCGCACGGCGGGGTGCGGCATGTAGCCGTCGCGGCGCGGGTCGAGGTCGGCACCGCCCACCATCACCACGCCGTCGAGCAGGTCGAGCAGGCGGACGACGTCGTCCTCGTCGGCCAGCGGGGGCAGGATCACGGGAATGCCGCCCGAGGCGGTGATGCCGTCGAAGTATCCGGCGGCCACGAACGAGAGTGCCGCGTGCTCCTTGCGGGTGGAACGGTAGTCGGTGTTGATGCCGATGAGGGGCTTCGCTGCCATGGGTCCTCCTGACGCCTTGGGTTGCAGATGTCCACCGGCCACCATCCGTGTGAAGCCGGGCCGCGTGGTCGCGGCGGGGGCGAACGTATCGGCCGCAAGGGCAGTCGCAAGAAAATTTCGGATTTTGTGGTGGCAGGGCCCGTGCCACCACAAGATCAAGTGCTAGCACGCCGGGTGCTAGCAGTTTCCGGGGCTGACTCTCGGGGCTGGGGGGCGTTTTCGGGCCGGTCCCGGCGGGCGCCGGGCCATGTGTCGCGGGGCCGCCGCAGTGCGTCAGGCCGTGATCCAGGTGGCGTTCCTGAAGCTGCGCAGCCAGGTGAGCTGCCGCTTGGCGAGTTGCCGCGTGCGCTGCTGCGTGCGGCGGATCGCCTCGGCGAGATCGATCCGTCCGGCCACGAGATCGATGGCCTCCGCGTAGCCCGCGGCCTGCGCGGCACCCGGACCGATGCCACCGGGGCGGGCCAGTGCCGCCCGCGTTTCCTCCACGAGCCCTGCGGCGAACATCCGCTCCACGCGACGGTCGATCCGCTCGTGCAGCGTTGCCCTGGGGAGGTCGAGGATCATGAGCCGCGGTTCGAAGAGCGGATGCGGCCGGGCCGCGAAGGCCTCCGAGAGCGGTTTTCCCGTGGCATGCGCCACCTCCAGGCCGCGCACGATCCGCTTCAGGTCGTGCGGGTGGATGCGCGCCGCGGCCGGCGGATCGACGTCGGCCAGCCGGCGGTGCAGCAGCGCCGAGCCATGCGCCTGCGCCTCGGCCACGAGCGCCTGCCGGAATTCCGCATCCGCCTCCGGCAGCGGGGCCAGGCCATCCCGCAGCGCCCGCAGGTAGAGCGGCGTGCCGCCCACGAAGAGGATGGCCCGGCCGCGGCGGCGGCAGTCGGCGACGGCGTCGGCCGCCGCGGCCAGCCAGCGGGCCACGCTGTAAGCCTCCCCCGGCTCGACGACGTCGATGAGGTGGTGGGGCACGTGGCCCCGGTCCTCCGCGGACGGCTTGGCCGTGCCCACGTCGAGGCCCCGGTACACCGCCATGGAGTCGACGCTGACGATCTCGGCCCCCAGGAGCCGCGCCATCCGTACCGCCAATGACGATTTTCCCGAGGCGGTGGGGCCCGACAGGAACCAGCAGTCTTCGGCGATGACCGGTGCCGGGTGTGCGGGGGCGTCCGCGGGCCATGCTAGAGTTGTCGGGCCCGCGGCGGGCGGCGGGAGCGGTTCCGGCCGTGCCGTGGAGCCCGTGCCGCCGCTCGTGTGCGGTCCTGTCCGGTCGTGAGGCATCGATGCGTCGGGTCGGCGAGGTTCTCGAAGCGCTCGAGGGCGTGGTGGCGTCCCGCAAGGGCGGCGCCCCGGAGCGATCGTACACCAGCCGGCTGCTGGCCGGCGGCGTGCCTGCGATCGGCGCCAAGGTGACCGAGGAGGCGGGCGAACTGGTGCAGGCCGCGGCCGGCGAGGGGGACGATCGCGTCGTCGCCGAGGCCGCCGACCTCGTCTACCACATGCTCGTGCTGCTGGCCGCCCGCGACGTGCCGCTGGCCCGGGTGGAGGACGAACTGGCCCGCCGCTTCGGCGTTTCGGGCCTCGACGAGAAGGCGGCCCGCGGCGGGCCAACAGGGGGAGGTGCGGCATGAGCGACCACGGCCAGGAGCGGCTGCTACGGATCGGCGTCCCCAGCAAGGGGCGGCTGGCGGAGATCGCGGCGGTGCTGCTCGCCGACGCGGGACTCGCCTTCCGGCGCACCGACCGCAGCCTGTTCGCCCGCTGCAAGGACATGCCGGTCGAGATCACGTTCCTGCGCACCGACGACATTCCCGTGCTCACGGCGGAGGGGGCCATCGACCTGGGGATCACGGGCGCCG
>QWPN01000122.1 GCA_003671185.1 Planctomycetota bacterium | reverse complement strand
CGATCACGAAGAACGTGCTGCGGTCCTCCCCCTCGATGAGCAGGTCGCTTCCCAGCGGCACCTCCTCGGTGTGAAACCGGCCCTGCATGCGGCCCAGCAGCGAGTCGGGCAGGGCGGCGAACAGGGGCACGCTGCGGAGCTCGTCGGGGGCGAACGAGCGTGCCGCACCCCCGGTGCCGATCTCGATGCGCTCGGCCTTGGAGAGCTCGACCTTGGTGCGATTGACGCGGTAGGTGCCCCCCTCCACCTGCACCCAGGGGAGCAGGTGCAGCAGGTGCCGCGGCGTGATCGACATCATCATCGGCCGGGTCTTGGCCGTGGTGGCGAGGTTTCGCGCCACCGCCGTCGTCACGCTGCGTTGCAGGAGGTTGTCGTTCATGGGGATCGGGGGTCAGGCCTCGAAGATGCCGGTGGACAGGTAACGCTCGCCCGAGTCGGGGAGCACGACCACGATCGTCTTGCCCCGCGATTCGGGGCGGGCGGCCACCTGCAGCGCCGCGTGCATGGCGGCCCCGCAACTGATGCCGCAGAGGATGCCCTCCTCCCGGGCCAGCCGCCGGGCCACGGCGAAGGCGTCCTCGTTCGAGACGGTGAGAATCTCGTCGATCAGCGTGCGGTCGAGCACGTCCGGCACGAAGCCGGCGCCGATGCCCTGGATCTTGTGCGGGCCGGGAGCGCCGCCGGAGAGCACCGGGCTGGCCGCGGGTTCGACCGCCACGGTGTGCACCTTGCGGCCCTGGGAGTCCTTGAAGAAGCGGGACACGCCGGTGATCGTGCCGCCGGTGCCCACGCCCGCCACGAATACGTCGACCTTCCCCTCGGTGTCGTTCCAGATCTCGGGGCCGGTGGTCGTGAAGTGGATGGCCGGGTTGGCCGGGTTCTTGAATTGCTGCGGCATGAAGTACTTCGGGTCCTTCGCCATCTCCTCGGCCCGCGCCACGGCGCCGCGCATGCCCTCAGCGGCGGGCGTGAGCACGAGTTCGGCGCCCAGGCCCTTGAGCAACATGCGGCGCTCGACCGACATCGACTCGGGCATGAGCAGCGTGAGCGGATAGCCCTTGGCGGCGCAGACGAAGGCCAGGGCGATGCCGGTGTTGCCGCTGGTGGGCTCGACCACGTGCTGGCCGGGCTTGAGCCGGCCCGACCGTTCGGCATCCCAGATCATGGCCGCGCCGATGCGGCACTTCACGCTGTAGGCAGGGTTACGGCCCTCAATCTTGGCCAGCAGGGTGACGTCGAAGCCCTTGGTGAGGCGGTTGACGCGCACCAGCGGCGTGCGACCGATCGTGTCGACGTTGTCAGCGAACACCGGCATGCCGAGCCTCCTGCTCCATCCGCGCTGCCGCGGACAGCCAAGGCGTGCCTCCAAGCTGACCGGTCAGCGACGCTGAATCGTGTTTTTCCGAACCCAAGCAGGCCGCAGTCTCGCCGCAGCCCGCAGAGTCGACGCACTTTAACGAGGCAGCCAAAAATTGAGAAGTACCCAGGGTAGGAGCCTGGTGTACTGCTTCGGTAGGGCTGGATTGTGGCCCTTCTGACCGGTCGGGCGCGGTGGATACGAGTATGACGGGGGGTGGCGTCCAGCTCCCGTCGAGGGCGGGATCCTGCGGCCAGTAGAGCCGCATGTAGAGCGAAAAGTGCCCGTCGGGCGCGGTCAGCCGGTTGCCGGCAAGGGCATCCGGCGGCTCTCGTGACAGGGTGATCGTCAGTGATCCGTCGGGGTCGATCTTCAGACCGCCGTTCCGAGATCCGATCGCGTAGGTGCCGGTCGGTTCCGCCGGCAGGGCATGCCGCTCGTCGTAGACCGTCAACGACCAGAAGGCCCGCGCCGGCGGCAGGGCGCCGGCCGGGAACGTGATCCGGTAGTCGCGGTCACCACGCAGCCGCTCGCCACGGCTGTCGAGATCGAGGAAGAAGTATTTCGTCTCCCGCTGGCGGTTCACGAACACGTTGGAGCGAGCCACGGCCGTGCGCGTGACGTAGTCCGTGCCGAACGCCGCGCCGTTGTCGATCGTCGTCCAGTTGCCGGCCAGCGGCCGGCCCACGTTGCGGAACTCGAACAGGGGGGCCACCACGTCGCGTTCGGCGTCGCCGGCGGCCTCGGCCGCAAGCCGCGCCAGCGACGGGTCGCGGTCGATGGTGGCGACGAGGCGGCGCAGATCGGCGTACAGCCGTTCCTCGTCCGGCAGCGGCGGCACGTCGTCGAGGAGCTTTGGGAGCGTCTCGAAGAAGGTCTGCGGCGAGACGCCGGTCGTCCGTTTTCCGATGTTGGGGAGCCAGCGTGCCTTCGACCAGTCGCAATCCCGCATGCCACCGTCGAATTCGTCGAGAGGGTAGGCCATGATGCGGTTCACGGCCGGCAGCGCTGCCTCCCGGTCGCCGGCGGCGGCGCTGAAGAACACCCGTGGCAGGCAGTAGGCATATCGCGTGGGGCAGCGGACGACTCCCGCGATGCCGGGCGGCACCTGGCCGCTCCAGCCGGGGCCGACGACGAGGTGGCAGCCGGGCTGCGTGCCGTACATGCTGCCCATCTGGGCAAAGCCATCGGTGCGTTGGTCGCCGAGCTGGTAGAGCCAGAAGCGGGGGCCGAAATCGGGCACCTGCACGACGACCGGCGTGGCGGCCAGATCGAACATGCCAAAGCCGTAGATCACATCCTGGTTGGGGCAGGGGACGATCGTGTTGCGGGGCACCACGCGGTCGCTGAGCATGGCGAGGCGATTGATTGGCGCCACCGGCATCCCGCCGCTGCGGCCCGGTACGGGCACGCGCTCGAGGGTCAGACGGCAGTGGTGCACGTAGGCCAGTGGCCAGCCCCACACGTACGCCTCGCGGGCCAGGCGGCGAATCTCAACAGCGGGCATCTGCTCGGCTGCGACGTGGAGCCGGGGCTGAACGGGCAGCGGTGACATGCCCAGAGCCGGGGATGTCGCCACGCAGACACAGACGATCAGTCGGTAGAAGACGCGCCCGGGGCGGCTTGTCGTGGCGGAGATGACTGGCGGCACGGGCAGGGGAGGCATGATCGTTCCTGGAGGTCGGTGTGGTGGTTGTTGGACATGAGGGCGGCGACGGTCCCCGGACAGGGACGACAACCGCCGCGACAACACCAGCGACACCGATCCATGAACACGATCCTGCTCATGACGTCATTTCCCCAGCCGCGTCTTTTCGGTCCGCTCGATCTGGACGACGACGCCGTCCTGGACGACCGCGAGCACCGACCCGTACCGCAGACCACGCAGCGCATCGCCGATCCTGCGCAGCGCTACGTCGGTGACGGCGGGTTGGTCCGCCGAAGACGCGGGCGGTTTCGGGGGCTGGTCCGATGGGGCGGAACTCATGCGACGGATTCCCTTCCAGGCGTGCGGGCAGCGGAGCGAGCACGTCTCATGGTGTCGCAAGTGCCGTGCCGAGATCGGGGGAGGCCGTGCAACCGGATCAGCCGGAGGAGTCGTGGATCGGGGCCGGAAAATGGGCAACATGCAACACGCCCCGTGTCATAACACGGGAAAATATCGACAATAAGAGACGGAAGCCCTTATTATGAGACGGGATGTATCCGGCACTTTGGTTGGTTTGAGGCATGCATGACATGAAACAACCGGTCGACGCGGTTTCCGAGGTCTGGCGGCAGGCGTGCCGCCACATCGACATCGTGGAGTGCGTCACCGCCATCAGCGGCACGCTCGCCGAGCATCTGCCGCTGCAGGCCGTCGCGGTTCTCCGCGTCACGCCCGCGGACAGGCGGATCGAGACGCTGGCCGTGAGCGGGGCAGGCCGATCGGCGCGCCAGGGGTTTGGTGCCGTCGTCCTGGAGCCGGCGGCATGGCGGCGGCTCAGCCCATGGCTCCGCGGCAGTGACGTCGATGGGGCAACGGTCCTGACCTGGCTGCGGGCTGTCCTTCCGGAAGGACTGGCCGAGAACGCGCTGGCCGGACCGTTGCACACGGCGGACGGGACCGGCATCCTCGTCCTCGTGGCCCGCGAGGGAGCGACCTTCTCGACGGCGGATCGCCGGCTCGCGCGGCAGTTGCTCGAACCGCTTGCGGCGGCGTTCGAAAACGACGGCCGCCTCCACGAGTTGCGGACGCTGCGCGAGGCTGCCGAGGCCGACCGGCAGACGCTGCTCTCGAGGCTGGGCCGGCAGCACGTGAGCGAGGAGCTGGTGGGGGGCCGCACCGGACTCAGGCACGTGCTCGAACGCGTGGAGCTCGTGGCCCGGTCCGATCTGCCCGTGCTCATCCTCGGCGAGACGGGGACGGGCAAGGAGGTGGTGTCCCGCGCGATCCACTCGCGGTCGAAGCGGGGCGATGGTCCGTTCATCCGCGTCAACTGCGGGGCCATTCCGGCCGAACTCGTCGACTCGCAGCTGTTCGGTCACGAGAAGGGGAGCTTCACCGGGGCGGCGGAGCAGCACCAGGGCTGGTTCGAGCGGGCCGACGGCGGCACGCTGTTCCTCGACGAGATCGGTGAGCTGCCGCTGCCGGCGCAGGTGCGGCTGCTGCGGGTGCTCCAGGACCACCAAATCGAACGCGTGGGCGGGCGGGCGCCGCTGCATGTCGACGTGCGCATCGTGGCCGCCACGCATCGCGACCTGGCGGCCATGGTGAAGGAGCGGACGTTCCGCGAGGATCTCTGGTATCGCATCAACGTGTTCCCCATCCTCCTGCCCACGCTGCGCGAGCGGATGGAGGACATCCCGGACCTGGTGCGGCATTTCGTGCAGCGGGCGACGACTCGGTTCGGCCTGCCGGCGGTCGAGCCCACGGAGGCGGACCTGGCCCAGCTGACGGCGTACGACTGGCCGGGCAACATCCGGGAACTCGGCGCCGTCATCGATCGGGCCGTGATCCTGGGGGCCGGTCGGGTGCTCGATGTGGCCGCGGCACTGGGCCTCGGCGGGCGAACGCCGACGGCATTGCCGCAGGTGCCGTCGGCGGCCGGCGCGGGGGCCCCGACCCTGGGAACGGTGCCGACCGCGCCGACCGGCATGCTCCTGCCGCTGGCGGCTGCCATGCGGCAGCACATCGAGCGGGCACTGGTCGCCACGCGGGGCCGAGTCGAGGGCCGCCGCGGCGCCGCCGCCCTGCTCGAGATCAACCCGCATACGCTCCGAGCCCGGATGCGGAAGCTGGGCATCGACGCCGCGCGGTTTCGTGACTGATCGAGTCGGGGCTCCACGCCGCGCTACTTGCCCACCAGGAAGTGGCAGATGTCGCCGTCGCGCATCACGTATTCCTTGCCCTCGACGCGGAGTTTGCCGGCGGCCCGGATGTCCTTTTCGGTCTTGTACTGCTCCAGATCCTCCAGCGAATAGATCTCCGCGCGGACGAAGCCCTTCTCGAAGTCACTGTGGATCACGCCGGCCGCCTGCGGGGCCGCCGTGCCGACGGGGATCGTCCAGGCCCGGACCTCCTTCTCGCCGGCGGTGAAGTAGCTCTGCAGGCCGAGCGTCTTGTAGGCCGCCCGGGCCAGCACCGCGAGGGCCGGTTCGCTGAGACCGGCGCCCGAGAGCATCTCGGCGCGGTCGGCCTCGTCGACTTCGGCGATCTCGGCCTCGAGTTTTGCGCACACCGGCACGACGTCGGCCCCCGCCCTGGCCGCCGCGGCCCGCACCTGCTGCACGAGCGGCCCGTTGCCCTCGAGGTCGGTCTCGTCGACGTTGGCCACGTAGAGGATCGGCTTGGCGGTGAGCAGGCCGAACTCCTTCACGGCCTTCTGCTCCGCCTCGTCGAGCGCCAGCGTCCGCAGCGGCTTTTCCCCGGCGAGATGGGCCAGGCACTTCTTCATCACCTCGACCTTGAGCCTGGCTTCCTTGTCGGTGCTCTTGGCGGCCCGCTCAGCCTTGGGGAGCAGGTTGTCCAGGTGCTGGATGTCGGCCAGCATCAGTTCGATCTCGATCGTCTCCATGTCGGAGACGGGGTCGACCTTACCCGCCACGTGGATCACGTCCGGGTCGTCGAAGCAGCGCACCACCTGGAGGATGGCGTCGACCTCGCGGATGTGCGACAGGAATTTGTTGCCCAGGCCCTGCCCCTCGCTGGCGCCCTTCACGATGCCGGCGATGTCGACGAGCTTGAGGGCCGCCGGGATCACCTTCTGGGGCGGGATCAATTTCGTGATCCGCTGCAGGCGGCCGTCGGGCACGCTCACCATGCCCTCGTTGGGCTCGATCGTGCAGAAGGGGTAGTTCGCGCTCTGCGCCGCCTTCGACATCGTGAGGGCGTTGAAGAGCGTGCTCTTGCCGACGTTGGGCAGTCCGACGATGCCTGCTTCCATGGGCTGGGTGGGGCTCCGCGATCCGGGGGCTGAAACGCGTTATCATGCGCGATATGGCAGGCTCGGCCTATACCCTCGGCCAGGAGTTCTTCGACCGGCCGGCGGACCGCGTGGCCCGGGAATTACTGGGGTCCTGGCTCGCCGTGCGCGGTGCCGACGGTCGCGTGACGCGGCACCTGGTCTTCGAGACTGAGGCCTACCTGGGCGCCCATGACCTGGCCTGCCACGGCTCCCGGGGGATGACGAAGCGGAACGCCACGATGTTCGGCCCCCCGGGCCGCTGGTACGTCTACCTCTGCTACGGGCTGCACTGGATGCTCAACATCGTCACCGGGGCCGAGGGGGTGCCGGCCGCCGTGCTGATCCGCGGTGTGGGCGGGTTTGCGGGGCCGGGCCGGGTCACCAAGGGCTTGCGGATCGACCGCCGCTTCGATGGCCTACCGGCGCACCGTCGTGGTGGCCTGTGGTTCGAGGCGGGGCCGGGCGTGCCGGCGCGGTTTGTGGAGCGGACGCCGCGGATCGGCGTGGGCTACGCGGGGGCATGGGCCGACAAGCCGCTGCGGTTCGTCGTCGATCCGGATCGGATCGGTACAATGCCTGCGGAGCCGACCGCCGTCGTCGGCCGGCCACGGAGGACGAGGCGATGACGCGACGTTCAGTCATTTTCCTGCTCATGGGAGTGATCACCATCATGGGTGTCGAGGGATCGCAGGCCGCGGATGCCGAGACCGCCCGGGCCACGTTCGGCGGCGGCTGTTTCTGGTGCACCGAGGCGGTCTACGCCCAGCTCAAGGGCGTGAAGAAGGTGACCAGCGGCTACATCGGCGGCAGCGTCCCGAACCCGACCTACAAGGACGTCTGCACCGGGCTCACCGGCCATGCCGAGGCGGTTGATATCGAGTACGACCCGTCCCGGGTGACCTACCAGCAGCTTCTCGAAGTGTTCTTCAGCACGCACGATCCCACGACGAAGAATCGTCAGGGCGCCGACGTCGGCACGCAGTACCGGTCCGGGGTCTTCTATCACGACGACGAACAGAAGCGGATCGCCGAGGAGGTGATCGCCAAGCTGGATCAGGCACGCGCCTTCCCGCGACCGATCGTCACGGAGGTGACGAAGGCCACCACGTTCTATCCCGCCGAGGACTACCACCAGGACTACTTCGCCTCCAACTGGCAGCAGCCCTACTGCCAGGCGATCGTGGCCCCGAAGGTCGACAAGGTCCGCAAGGTGTTCAAGGACCTGGTGAAGTAGGGGCTGCAGGGCCGTCCGCGGCACATTCGGGGAGGGGTTGCCCGTGCCATGGAGCCGGCCTCGATGGCGAGCGCAGCCATGGGATGGCGAAGCGCAGCCAGCGCGGAGTGAGCGCAGGCCAGGAAGGCCGCAGCGAACGTCCGGGCGACATGCTGCGGGCGATCCCGGCACGCCAGGCTGGTGCTGACGCGGGCCGCCGGCTCCTCGGCGCCGGGGATTGTCACGCGTCGGCGTAGCGGAGGACGAGCTCCTGGGCCTCGACGGGCGTGCCCGGGGCCACGAGCACCTCGG
>QWPN01000094.1 GCA_003671185.1 Planctomycetota bacterium | reverse complement strand
CTGCTTCACGTCGGCAATGCCTTCCATGGCCATTGCCGTCTGGTCGGTCGTACGCCGCACGACACAGGGCACATCCTGATGCCCACGCCTGGTGAAACCAGGCGAAATGCCTGCTTCACGTCGGCAATGCCTTCCATGGCCATTGCCGTCTGGTCGGTCGTACGCCGCACGACACAGGGCACATCCTGATGCCCACGCCTGGTGAAACCAGGCGAAATGCCTGCTTCACGTCGGTAGCCCGCGCCGGCGTAGCCACGGCCTGATGTGTCAGGTGGGGTTAGCCGCTGCGCGGAAAGATTCTTTTTGCCGCTGCATCGTCAGGGGTTGCCCGTGCCCTCGAGCGGGCTGTGGAAACGAGCGCAGCAAGGATTGCGAAGCGTAGCTTCCACCGCAGTGAGCGACGGGCAGGAAGCCCGTCGCGAACGTCCGGCGAGAGGGCATGGGCAACCCCAGGCCACGCCAGACACGTGTCGAGCCTTCACGCACCTCCCGTGCCGAACAGGATTGCCCTCCATGATCATTGCCCGCTGATTCGTCAGCGGAGTCGCAGCCGTCCCGGCATCATCATCTGCGGGCGGCCCGAGAGCAGTGTCACCAGCGTGTCGGCATCAGCGGCCAGATACTCCAGGCCGGGCAGACCGGCGACCCGCGCCACGAGCGCCGCCCGCAGCGGCGCCGCCACGCCGGCCCCGACCGCCCACCGCGCCACCTGACCACCCCCGCTGGCAGCGGCACCGAACAGGTCGTCGAACAATCCGCGCGGCTCGGGGAGCAGCATGCGGTCGATCTCCTCCTCCGCGGCGATACCGGCCAGCTTGCGGGCCTCGTCGATGGCATCGTCGAGCGTGCCCAGTCGGTCGACGAGGCCGGCCTGCTTCGCCATCCGGCCGGTGAACACCCTGCCCTCGGCCAATTTTTCCACCTCGGCGGCAGCCAGCTTCCTCCCCTCGGCCACCTTCGCCGTGAACAGCCGGTACACGTCCTTCATGGTGGCCAGGAAGGCCTCCCGCTCGTGATCCTTGAACGGCTCCTGCATCGACAGCCAGCCGACGTTCCGCCCCTTGCTCACCACGTCAGTGTGCACACCCACCTTTTCCAGGGCCCCGCCCACCGCGATCTTGCCCCCCACCACGCCGATCGATCCGGTGAGCGTGCCGGGAGCGGCCACGATCCGGTCGGCGGCCACGGCCACGTAGTAGCCCCCGCTGGCCGCGGTGTCGGAGAGGCTGGCCACGACGGGCTTCTTGGCACGCTGCGCCTCACGCCAGATCAGGTCGCTGGCCAGCGCGGACCCGCCCGGCGAGTCGATGCGCAGCACGATGGCGGCCACCTGCTCGTCCTGGGCCGCGCCGCGGATGGCATCGATCACGGTCTCCGCGCCGGCTGCTCCTCCCCCCAGCAGGTCGTCGCTGCTCTTGCCCTCGCGGATCTCGCCGGTCACGTGCACCACGGCGATGCGACGATTACGGCCGCCGGGCGCGTCCTGCTTTTGTCCCGAGAGCAACTCCATCAGCTTCACCAGGCCGCCTAGGCCGGAGAAGTCGTCGTCGACCTTGCGCTTGGCGTAGTCGCGGGCCACTTTGGGCTCCTCGGCCTTGATCCGCCCCGCCAGCGCCGTCAGCGCCTCATCCTCGTATCCCACGGCATCGATCAGGCTCGCCTCACGGGCCGACTCCGGCGTGAATACCCCCACGTCCACCAGTTCGCGCACGCGGGGAACGGCCAGGCCCCGGTCGGCGGCCACGCCCTCTACGAGCTGCTCGTAGAGATCGCCCACGAAGCTCTCGTACTGGGCGCGGAGTTGCGGGCTCATGCTGCTCCGCGTGAGCGGCTCACCGGCTCCCTTGAACTCGCCCACCTGGAGGATCTCGGCGGCCACTCCCAGCCGGTCGAGCATCGACTTGAAGAACATCATCTCCGCGCGGACGCCGGTCAGTTCCAGCGTGGCCGCCGGCGGCATCGTGATCGTGTCGCAGGCCGCGGCCAGGGAGTAGTGGACCGGGGACGAGCCGATGAAGTGGGCGGCCACAGGCTTGCCGGCTTTGCGGATCCGGCCGATCGCGGCCCGGATGTCATCGGCGCGGGCCCGCCCCACGCCGGGGGACTCGATCACCAGCAGCACGGCCTTGATGCGCGAGTCCTCCGCCGCCTTGTCGAGCCTGGCCACGATGCGGTGCAGATGGGGGGAGACGTCGGCCAGCAACCCACCCTGCCCCACGCCATCGGGCAACTCGCCCGCCAGCCGGATGTGGGCGATCGTGGCCGACGCCTTTTTCCGCGCAGGGCGGTCGGCTGCGTTGGCCTTGCCAGGAGTGGCTCCGTCGGCAACCGCCGCGGGTGCCTCCGGTTCGGCGCAGGCGACCGCAGCCGCCAGGAATGCCAGCACCAGCCCCTGAAACACCGACTCTACACGCCTGCGCCGCCCTGTCATGGCTTCTTCCTCGGGGGGAAATGGGGCCCCTGCCGACCGGAGCCCTGGAAATCCAATGTAGACGCCGGCCATGGTCCGGGGCGAATCACCGGGCTGGCTTGAAAATGAACGGCCGTATACTAAGATACTGGCGTCCACGCTGCCGACAGCCGATACCAGCCGACGATCGGCAGACGGCGGTCTCGGCACCAGCACCCACAGGAATGCGGCTTCGCCGCTGGCAACGATGTCAAAACGCAAAATCACTGCCGGCCCCAACACGCGCCCCAAGCCGCGCCGGGTCGCGGCGGCGGCCGCGGCCGTCCGCGGCAACCCCCTGGGACTGCAGTCGAAGGCTGCCCCGGACGATGCCGGCGACGCGCCCACCGAGCGGCAGATGGAGATCTACGCCTTCATCCGCGACAAGATCCACTCCCGCGGCTACGGACCAACGGTGCGGGAAATTGGCCAGGCCTTCAAGATTCGCTCGCCCAACGGTGTGGTCTGCCACTTGAAGGCGCTCGAGCGCAAGGGCCTGATCACCCGCGGCAAGAACATGTCCCGGGCGATCGAACTGGTCACCGAACCGGCCCACCTGCGCGGCCTGCCGATGGCCGGCTGGGTGGCCGCCGGCACGCTCCGTGCCGCCGAGGAACAGAGCGAACGGATCGACTTCGAAAGCCTGTTCAACCGTGATAATCACTTCGTGCTCAAGGTCATGGGCGACTCGATGATCGACGCACAGATCGCCGACGGTGACTGGGTGGTGATCCAGAAGAAGCAGACCGCCCATGCCGGCGACATCGTCGTGGCACAGACGGAGGACGGGGAGGCGACGCTCAAACAGTGGTTCCCGGAGCGCGACAGGATCCGCCTGCAACCGGCGAACTCGGCCATGAAGCCGATCTACGTGCGCAATGCCCGCGTGCTGGGCGTGCTCGTCGGCGTAGTGCGGAAGACGTAGCCGGCGTCAGCCCGTGCGATCGAGCGTGCCGTCCTGCAGTTGGTGCAGTTTGTTGTAGAGCGTCTTTAGGCTGATGCCGAGTTCCTCGGCCGTGCGCGGCTTGTTGCCGCCGTTGCGTTCCAGTCCTTCGAGGATCGCCTGCATCTCCAATTCCCGCAGGCTGGTCGGCCGCCGCGATGGCACCGGCCCGGGTGCGGGACGAGACACAACGGGGAGTGCGGCCGGCACGTGGGCAGTCCCCAGCGCTGCGACCGACTCCGCCTGTGGCCTGGGCCGCAGACCGCCCAGCCGCGCCGGCATGTGCTCCACCGACAGCGGCAACTCGTCGCAGAGCACGAGGGCGTGCTCCACGGCGTTCGCCAACTCGCGGACGTTGCCCGGCCAGGCGTGGGCCGTCAGTGCCGCGAGCGCCGCCGCGTCGGCCACCTCGGCGTCGGGAGGCGTCTGCGGCCTGGACTCGTGGACAAAATGCCGCACCAGCGCCGGTATGTCGTCGGGCCGCTCCCGCAGCGGCGGGATGGCGATTTCGAACGTGTTGATGCGGAACAGCAGGTCCTCGCGGAATTCACCCGCCCGCACCATCTCCTCCAGCGAGCGGTGCGTGGCGCAGACCACGCGCACATCGACCGTGATCGGATGGTTGTCGCCCACGCGCCGGATCTCGCCGCTCTCCAGCGCCCGCAGCAGGCGGGATTGCAACGACTTGGGCAGTTCACCGATCTCGTCGAGGAACAGGGTGCCGCCGTCGGCCACCTCGAACAGGCCGGCGCGGTGCTCGTCGGCGCCGGTGAAGGCCCCCTTGCGATGTCCAAATAACTCGCTCTCCACGAGGTGCTCCGGCAGGGCACCGCAGTTCACGGCCACCAGTGGCCCGGCGGCCCGGCCGCTGCCCTCGTGGATGGCGCGGGCCACCAGTTCCTTGCCGGTGCCGGTCTCGCCGCGCACGAGCACGGCCGCCTCGCTGGCCGCCACCCGGGCGATCAGCCGCCGCACCTGCTCCAGCGCCGCCGACGCGCCCACTAACTGGGTCGCCCCCTCGGCCCGCCGCACCCGGCGTTCCAGGGCCCGCAGCCGCGAGGTCAGTTCCCGCTTCCGGCGCACCCGTTCCAGCACCGCCTGGATATCGGCCAGTTTGCAGGGCTTGGTGAGGTAGTCGAAGACGCCTTGCCGCACCGCGGCCACAGCGCTTTCCACCGACGACTTGCCGGTGAGGATCACGGTCTCGGTGTCGGGGGACGTGTCCCGCACCCGGGCGATCACCTCCAGTCCGCCGGCGCCCGGCATGTCGAGGTCGACGATCACGCAGTCGTAGGAGGTGCGGTCGAGCGCGGCGAGCGCCGTGCGGCCGTCGGGGCAGACGGTGGCCTCGTGGCCCAGGCGCGGCAACTCAATCCGCATCAACTCCTGAATCGACGTCTCATCGTCGGCGAACAGGATCCGCATCGGCCTGACATGCTGTTTCACGGTCTGTGGCACCTGGGGTGGATGGGGTCAGGCGGCGCGGCTGGACTGCCCCGCCGCGCCGCCCACCTGGGCCAGCGGCAGGGTCAGGCGAAAGGTCGAGCCCTGGTCCGGGCCCGCGCTGCTGGCCTCGATGCGGCCGCCATGGTCGGTGACGATGCGGTGGGCGATCGACAGACCGAGGCCGGTCCCCTGGCCCGCCTTGCGCCTCGTGAAGAACGGCTCGAAGAGATGCTCCAGCACCTCCGCCGTCATGCCGCAGCCGTCGTCGCTGAGGGTCAGGACCGCCTCGCCGCCGCTGCGCCGGGCTGCCACGCGGACGCGCCCCCGCTCCTCGATCGAATCGAGGGCGTTGACCAGCAGGTTGAGCACCACCTGCTTGATCTCCTGCGGGTTCACCATCACGAGCACGTCGGCCCCCTCCTCGATCTCGATCGTGCGGCCGGCGAACCGGCCCACGTGACGCAGCATGTCGGCCACGTCGGTCACCAGCCCCACCAGGGCCGTCGCCTGGCGCCGCACCTCGCCGAGCCTGGAGAAATCGAGCAGTTTTTCCGTGATCCCCTTGCAGCGGAAGGCCTCGCTCTGGATCAATTCCAGGTAGCGACGGGCCAGTTGGGCGTCGGACGCGGCGAGCGGCAGTTCGTCGATGCGGCCCTCCAGCGATTCGGCACACATCGCGATCGAGGCCAGCGGGTTGTTGATCTCGTGGGCCACGCCGGCCGCCAGGAATCCCACGCTGGCCAGCTGCTCGCTGCGAATCACCTCCCGCGTTCGCGACTGCACCTGCCGGTCGAGGTCGTCGCGAATCTCCTGGAACCGCTCCGTCATGTCGTCGAGGGCGTCGGCCAATTCCGCCATCTCGTCGCGCGTGTCGAGCCGGATGCGGTAGGCGAAATCGCCGGCGGCCACACGGCGCGAGCCGTGGCTGAGCAGCCGCAGGGGGCGAAACACCCAGCGGTAGGTGAGCACGCCCAACGCCGCCAGTAACACGCAGGCGGCACTGGCCGAGGCCCACGTGGCCACGATCAGCGTGCGGTACCTCGTGCGCACCTCGCTGGCCAGATCATGGAGGCTCTGCTGCAGGAACGAGGGCAGCTCGGCCGTCAGGGTGGCCAGCTGTTCGAGGTGCGGGCCCACGGCGACGAGCATGTCGCGACGGCCGGTCGTGCCATCCTCCGTGGCGGCCGCCTGCCTGGCGATGCCGTCCACCGCGGCCAGCCGCTCCGCGATCCGCCGCGCGGTGTCATGCTCCCGGGTGCGGTCTCCGAACGGCGTGCCGGCGAGTTCCCCCTCGGCCAGGTCGCTCCGATAGGCCTCGAGCGTGGCCGCAGTCACACCCAGCCCCGCGAGAAATGCCGCATCGCCGCAGTCGTTGCTGGCCAGGGCTTGGGCGTGGGCCAGCCGCAGCATGCCCACGCATTCGCCGAGTTGGCTGGCCCGCGGCAACTCCGCGGCCCGGCAGGAGAGGGCACGCACCAGGCGACGATACGAATAGACACCGAGAAAACTGCTGGCCGACAGCACGGCCACCATCACGCCGACCAGCAGTCCGCCGAGCAGGAGCTTGTCGCGAATCGGTCGGCGCTTGGTCATGTCGCGGCTCCCGCCGGCGCGGCGGCAGGCCACGCGGGCCGCGGAGGGTAGCAGAGCCAAACAGGCTGGAAAAGCCGAGATCCCCGCGGCTACACCAGGCCCCAGCGCTTTCGCAGGAACCACTCCATCGACATGCACACCGTGAGCAGCAGGAACATCGGCCAGGTGTCCCACGGCGAGAACGACCACTGCTCCTGCGTCTCGAACGCGGGCGGCCGGGCGGCGATCTCCTCGAAGACCGCCGGAATCTCCTCCGGCAGTCGCACGCCGCCGGCCGTGGCCTCGGCCAGTTGCCGCATCAGCAGCGGATTGGCGCGTGGGTTGGCCAGTTCGAGATCCTGGCGGAACACGGTGAACCTCGCGGCCCGCTCCCGCGGTGCCAGGTCGCCGGGCCGCCTCGCCTTCACCACGAGCCGCCAGTCGCCGGGCTCGGCACACTCGGCGATGATGCCGGCGAAGGTGTCCGCCTGCCGCGTCACCCGCACCGGCCGCTTCGGCCCCGTGGGCGGCTCCACCGTGGCCTCGAGCACGACGTCCGTGGCGCTGGCGCCGTCCTGCCGGGTGAGACCGGCATCGAAGGCCAGCGGAGTGCCCGGCGAGATGCGCCGCTGCGCCAGCCGCACCCACAGCGAATCCTCCTCGGCATCATCCTGCCTCGCCAGCCAGAGCACGAGCTGCCGCCAGAAGCGCCGATGCTGATCGGCCGCACCCTGCATGGCCCAGCGCCAGGTGGAGTCGGCGGCGAATGCCAACACCCGGCCCGCGCCGTATTCGCGGCCCACCAGCAGCGGCGCACCGTCGCCGGTCACCGCCAGCGGCTTGGCGCTGGGAGTGAGACGACCGAGGGCGTTGGCACCCTCCAGGGTCGGCAGGGACTCCCAGGCGGCCCTGGTGTCGGCGTCCGTCTTGCCCAAGCGCAGGATCGACACACCGCCGAAGCCCGGGGCGGGAAGCATCCGCAGCGGCCCCTTCAGATGCAGGCTCTCCCGGAGCGGCTCATCGAACGGCTGCCGCGCCAGCCGGTCCGCCTCGAAGGGCAGGAGCAGTCCCAACGCTGAACCGCCCCAGCCGCCGGCTTCGAAGGCGTGGAATCCGCCCAGCAGGCCCAGGCCGGCGCCCTTCTGCACCCGGTCGCGGATCGTGCTCAGATCCTCCGGCCGCAGCGCCCCGGAATCGAGGTCGCCGATCAGGAACACGTTGAAGTCGCCCTTCAGTTGCCGACCCAGGTCGACGGGCCAGCGGTCGCGGCGGCTGGAGTCGATCCACTGGAATTCGACCTGGATGTCGGGGCTCGCGGCCAGCACGCGGCGCAGGAATCGCTGCTCGACCCGCAGCGCGCCCTCCACGTAGAACACCCGCAGACCACCGTCGATGACCTGCACGAACGTAGAGAGCTCGTTGTTGGCCACGATCACCTCCCCCTCCTGGGG
>QWPN01000010.1 GCA_003671185.1 Planctomycetota bacterium | reverse complement strand
CGAGCTGGCTCGTCCGGCCCCCTGTTCACGACGGGTCGAAGCGTGACCCGGGCTTACTTGCAGCAACGACGGCAACCGCGACGGCGGCCACCGCAGGAGTCGCAAGCCGCAGCCGAGGAGTCGCCGCAGCTGCCGCAGGCCGAAGCCTCGCCGCAGCCGCCGGCGGCACCGCCGCAGGCACCGGCCGAGCCGGCAGCACCGCAGGGCACCTCGACGGCGACCATCACGCACTTCTTCACGGGCACTTCCTTCGTCACCTGGTGCGGGACGCGGACCGTGTAGGTCGCCGTCTTCGTCTCAGGAACGCAGTCGTACGCCGTGACGGAGTACTTCTCCTCCTTCTGCTGCGGAACCATGACCGTGTAGGACACTTCCTTGGTCATGGTCTCCGGCACACACTTCGTGACCTGGTACTCGCGGGTGCGAGTCTCGGCCTTGCACTTGGTGACGGAGACCTTGCGGGTCTTCGTCTCGGGGACGCACTTGGTGACCGTGTAGGTGCGGGTCCGCTCTTCCGGCACGCAGGTCGTGACGGTGTAGGTGCGGGTCCGCTCCTCGGCCTTGCACTTGGTGACGGAGACCTTGCGGGTCTTCGTCTCGGGGACGCACTTGGTGACCGTGTAGGTCCGGGTGCGCTCCTCGTCCTTGTGCTTGGTGACGGAGACCTTGCGGGTCTTCGTCTCGGGGACGCACTTGGTGACCGTGTAGGTCCGGGTGCGCTCCTCGGGGCGGCACTTCGACACCGTGTAGGTGCGGGTGCGCTCCTCGTCGCGGCACTTGGTCACGTTCACCATCCGGGTCCGCTCCTCCTGCCGGCACTTGGTCACCGTGTGGGTGCAGGGCACCTCCTCGGTGATGCACTGGTAGGACGTGACCGGGACTTCCTTCGTCTCGCACGTAGGAACCCAGACACGCTTGCAGCACACCTTCGGCGGGCAGGGGCAGCCGCAGGCGTCGGTGCCACCGGCAACCTCGACCTGCTCGGTGGCCCAGTGGCCGCCGCGCACCTGCACCGTCTTCGTGCCCTGCACGGCGACCCGCTTCTGCACCTTGCGGGTGCTCTGCACCTCTTCGGTGTAGGGAACGTTCACCGTGTACTTCTGCTCAACCTGCTCGGTGTAGGGGACCTTCACCGTGTAGGTCGAAACCTTCTCCTCGGTGTAGGGCACCATCACCGTGTAGGTGGCGGTCTTCTCTTCCTTCACGGGCGTCATCACCGTGTAGGTCTGCTCGACCTCCTCGGTGTAGGGGACCTTGACGGTGTAGGTGGAGGTCTTCTCCTCCTTCACGGGCGTCATCACCGTGTAGGTCTGCTCGACCTCCTCGGTGTAGGGCACCATCACCGTGTAGGTGGCGGTCTTCTCTTCCTGCTTGGGCACCATCACCGTGTAGGTGGCGGTCTTCTCTTCCTTCACGGGCGTCATCACCGTGTAGGTCTGCTCGACCTCCTCGGTGTACGGGACCTGGACGGTGTATTCAGCCGTCTTGGTCTCCGTGACGTTCTTGTTGACCGTGTAGTTCACGGTCTTGGTCCGAGTCTCCGGAACCTGCACGGTGACCGTGCGGGTCTTCTCCTCGGTCCGCGGGACGCGCTTGTTGACCGTGTAGGTCCGCTCGCGGGTCTCGGTCGT
This sequence comes from Planctomycetota bacterium, assembly GCA_003671185.1. Lineage (GTDB taxonomy): Bacteria > Planctomycetota > Planctomycetia > Pirellulales > UBA1268 > QWPN01. The sequence continues at coordinate 6,236 of QWPN01000010.1, read as the reverse complement.
GTACTCGGTGCAGGTGACCGACTTCATCTCGGTTACGTACTGCTTCTGGTACACCGTCTTGGTGCCGCACGCGGCACCGGCATCACCACAACCACCACAGCTGCTGACGGCGCCATCACAGCCACCCTCGCAGCCGCCACCGCAGGCGCCGCAGTCCTTCGCCCACGTGCTGGTGCACAGGGCGACGACGGCGACGGCCGGCAGGAGGCAGGAAAGAACTTTGCGAATCACGAACACCTCCAGAGAGAAAACAGGGTCAACGAACGATTCAAGCAGCTTGTTTTCACACGCGCCCGGTCGGTCGGTCGGTCGAAGAGACCTTCGCTCTTGCAACGACCGAACCACTCGGCCGCCTGATAAGATGGATAGATTACGTGGGATAAATGGGCTTTCAAGGGACCGATTCGGGCGAAAACGCATTTCTCACCCCGAGCGGTTGTTTCGGGGGGTCACAGGCCCCCCTACCGTGAACCGATCCTGGGCGATTTGACGATTTTCAGGCCTCTGCCGGCAGGCCGACACCTGGTACCTGACAATCGGGTGGCCGTGGCGCTGCCCTCCCGGGCAGGTTATTCCCCGGTCGCCGCCGCAGCCGGTCCCGGCGTCGCCTGGAGCCCGCCCGGCCCATCGCCTCCCTGGAGAAGCCGCTGCAAAACGGGCCGCAGCAACTCGGCCCGGCGGGCGTTCCCGATCGTGCTCGGATGCTGGAGATCGTCGAGAAAGCACTCGGCTGTTGGTTCACCGTCCGGTCCCAGGAAGGCGGCATTAGCGTCGACGTAGACGAGGCGGCCCCCCGCCCCGCGAGCTGCGATGAACTCCTCCACCGCAGCGTTGGCCGCCTGCTGGCGATCACGCTGGTCGCGCCGCCGGATCGTGGGTGAAATGGCCAGAAAGACGATCGTCGCCTGGGGCTGGGCGGCCTGCAGGTTCGCCGTCAGCCGTTGGAACGACCGGCGCACCTCCTCCGCCGTGCGGCCGTCACTGACATCGTTGGTGCCGGCGGCCACCACCACCACCCGTGGCCGCGCCGCGGCCACGATGACGGCCGCATGATCGGCCAGTTCCTCGAGCCGGCAGCCCGACACGCCCCGATTCACCACGTTCAGGCCCGGGAAATCGTCGGCCAGCGTGGCCCAGCGGCTGATGTTCGAGGACCCCAGCAGACACGCGCCACCGGGCGTCGGGGGCGACGTGCGATCGAGTTCGGCGCAGGCGGCAAGTTCCTTGGCCCAGTCAGTGGGGGGTGGGCCGGTGGCGGCTGGGACATCCGTGGGTGTCAACGGGTCGCCCGCGGCCGGCTCCGCCACGGCCGGCCGCGGGGCGGCCTTCTTGTGCAGCGGGCTGGCGAACACCCGCTTCCAGTCACTGGCCATGTGCACCACGTGCCAGCCGTAGGCCGCGGCCGCTTCCAGCGACGCGTTGGTTGGCTCGCCATAGGCCATTTCTCGCTCCGCGTCGTCATGGAGCACCAGCAGTTGCAAGTTCGGCCGATCGGCCGATTGAGACCAGCGCAGCATCGCGATGTCACCCTTGGTGCCCACGTTGCCCGCCGCGAAAATCGGTCGCCGGCCGATCTGCTCGCCAATGCTCACCGGCTTGCGATCCTCGTCGTTGAGGACGAGGAGTTCCGGGAGCACGACGAGGTCGAGCCGCTTGTTGGGCGACGCGGCCGCGTCTGGATCGACCGGTCCGACCTCCCGCATCTCGGTGAGTGGCCGCGAGGCGATCACGTATTCCGGCCCAATCCCGTACCACTCCTCCGCCGCCGGCCGCATGAAGTGCACGCCGCTGCCGGAGCAGATCCAGACCCTGAAGTCCTGGGACCGCAGCAGGGCGATCAACTCCTTCATGGGCTGGTAGGCGACCTCGCCAAACGGCACATCGAACACGGGGTGTCGTGCGGTACGGATGAAGTCGCGGGCCTCCGCCTCGAGTCGCTCCTCTGCCGCGCCCGCCAGGGTGGAGAAGGTGATGTCGGCGAAGAACTTCTTTCCCAGCCGGCGCACGAACTCGAGGTCGCCCGTGAGCAGCGTCGCGTAGGGCTCCTCGTGGGCCAGTTCCGGCTGCCGCTCGACCAGGGCACGCACACGGTCGACGAGGAACATGCCATGCAGGACCGGTTTTTCGCAGACCAGCGTCCCGTCGTGGTCGAAGACCGCGATCCGTTCCGCGGCTGGCACGAACGTGGCGGCGCCACGGCGGGTCACGGCGGCCACGAAGTCGAGGATCGCGCGTTTGGTCGGCCCCTCGTGCCACGACGGCAGCGGATCGGCGGCGGCCGTGTCGGCCTGCTGCGGTGTGGGGGCCGGCTTGGGTGCGGAGCCGAACCACACCGCCGCCGCCAACAGGCCCAGGGCGACAAGCGGCACCGCCATGGCCGAGGCGGGCGACACCCGGTCCGCAGCGGAGTCTCCGGAATGCGGGGCGACGACGGGTTCGTGATCGGACATTGGACATCATCCTGCAACTGGAACGACCGCAGCACACGATACCGTCCGCCATGGGCCGATGCGAGAAGCGGTGGAATCGTCTCGACGGGCCTGCCCAAGCCTTCCGACAGCCGAGGGAAGAGCCCGGATCGTCACGGCGGCGCGGCACGTCCGCTGTGCGGCGGCAGCTGAACCGGGTACGCTGCAACGTCGTTTGCCGGCCGATGGGCATGCCGGCTGCCGGGGAAACCATGGAGGGTCCAGATCGTGAGTCAGGGCACGTCTTCTCGGGGCTGGAGCAGTTTCCGCATCGGCTGCGCGCTCGTGGGCCTGGTGCTGGCGGGCTGTTCCTCGGGCCAGGGTGAGCGGGCTGCGCCGTCGCTGCGCGGCGTGGCCGTCGAACCCGAGTTACCGCCCGTCACCGCCACGGCAGAGCCCAGGGCGGGCCGACCGCGATTCATCAGGCCCATTCCCGAGGTGATCGCGCGGCCCCGGCCCTTCCGCTTGCCCGACGTGATCGACACTGCTGCGGCGACCGCCGCACCGTTCACGATGCAGTCGGTCACGGTCGGCGCATCAGGCGTCCGCCCGGTGGCCGCCGAGGTCCCGCAACCGCTTTCTTCCCGGACTGCAGATCCCATCGAGCCTGCCGCGGCCGCCGAGATTCGCGGCATGTTCACGGCCTACCGGGGAGCGTTCAACCGCCACGACACCGCGGCCTTGGCCGCGTGCTGGAGCCCGACCGGCGAGAACGTGGACCTCGATTCGGGCGAGGTCACGTCCGGTCGCGACGCCGTGCGGCGGGTGTTCTCCGCACTGTTTGCCGAGGACGCCGCCGCCAGCATCGACATCGACGTGGACTCGATCCGCCCGCTGAAACCGGACGTGGCGCTGGTGGATGGGACGTCGCGGATCGCCTTCGACGACGGTGCCGCCGCCGGCAGCCGATTTTCGGCCGTGGTCGTCCGGCACGACGAGGGGTGGTTGCTGGAAAGCGTTCGCGAGGCGGCGGGGCCGGCCGTGGCAGCGGCCGGGAAACCGCTCGACGCGCTGGCCTGGCTGGTGGGCTCCTGGGAGGACGACGGCGAGGGTGTGACGGCCAGCACGCGTTGCTTCTGGAGCACGGGTCGGGCGTTCCTCGTGCGCACGCACGCCGTGGCTCCGGATGCGGCGCCTGCGGCCGGTCCGGCGGCCGGGGATGACCGCATCCCGGGCCTGCTGCCCGCGACCGACGTCCGGAGCCGGGAGCTCACCGAGATCATCGGCTGGGATCCCCAGCGGCAAGCAGTCCGTTCCTGGCTGTTCACCTCCGAGGGCCGCGTGGCCGAGGGCACATGGACCCGGGACGGGGACGCCTGGACGATCCATGTCGAGGGCCGCGGTGCCGACGCCGAACGGGACTGCTCCTGCACGATCGTGCGCACGGGCCCGGACTCGCTCTCCGTGCGCTGCTCCGGTGACGCGCTCGTCGCCGTGCTGCCGCCGGCCTGCGACTTCACCCGTACGGCCCGCTGACATCCTCATGCGTCGCGGCCTCGACCTGCTGGCCAACGCCTTCCCGCTCTGGGTGCTCGCCGCCTGTGGGCTGGCGCTGGTCGAGCCCGCCTTATTCACCTGGTTTCGCGGCCCGGCGATCGTGGCCGCCCTGGCCGTGATCATGCTCGGCATGGGCATCACGCTCTCGGTCGACGACTTCGTCCGCGTGGCCGCCAGGCCGGGGATGGTGGCGGCCGGATTCGTCGCCCAGTTCACGATCATGCCCTTGGCGGGCTGGCTCGTGGCGGCGACGTTTGGCCTCTCCCCGCCGCTGGCGGCCGGGCTGATCCTCGTGGCCTGCTGCCCGGGGGGCACGGCGTCGAACGTGGTCACATACATCGCCCGGGCCGACGTGGCGTTGTCGGTCGTGATGACCGCCTGCTCGACGCTGGCGGCGGTCGCGCTCACACCGCTGCTCACGAAACTGCTGGCCGGCCGATTCGTGGAGGTCGACGCCCTGGGCCTGTTTCTCTCCACGGTGCAGGTGGTCGTCCTGCCGGTGGCCGCCGGCGTGGCCGTCAACCGCTTTCTGCCCCGCGTGGTAAGGGCGGTGCTGCCCGCCGCACCGCTGGTCAGCGTGCTGGCCATCGCGCTTGTGTGCGCGAGCATCATCGGCCAGAACGCCGATGCCGTGCGGTCGAGCGGCCCGACCCTGCTGGCCGCCGTGTTCCTTCTCCACGGGCTGGGCTTCGGGCTGGGGCATCTGTTCGCCCGGCTCTGCGGCTACGACCGCACCGTGTCGCGCACGATCTCGATCGAAGTGGGGATGCAGAACTCCGGCCTGGGCGTCGTGCTCGCCCAGCGGCACTTTCCCGCGGAGCCGCTCGTGGCCGTGCCCTGCGCCATCTCCAGCGTGGTCCACTCGCTGATCGGCAGCGGGTTGGCCGGCTGGTGGCGGCTGCGGCCGGCTCGCAAACTGTGGAACACGTCTGCCGGAACAGGATGCGACGACAGCCGACCGAGGAAACCCCCGGCGTTTCCGCCGGTCGGCCACGGAGAAAAAGATCCGGGATGACGTTCGCCACGAACAGCTAGCGCCGCGTCGCCTTCGTCGTCGCCGTCTGCGGCCGCTGCACGAAGTACACCTTCGGATCATCGATGACCCAGGGCGTGCTCCAGGTGCGTCCGGTGTCGTGGGTGCAGACGTTGAAGAAGAACGTCTTCATCCACTCGGTGCGGTAGCCGTAGGGAAACTGGGACGTGATGTGGTCGTCCATCGTCAGGTCGTCGACACCCGGGCTGGCGAAGTAGTGCACCATGCCGTCCGGCGAAAACGACAGGCCCAGGGTCCACCAGCCGAGCTCCTCGATCTTGGTGCCGCGAATCTCGCCGCCGTTGCGGCCGCTGCGCACGCGGATGTAGGCGCCATCCTCCTTGAACTTCCCGTCGTGGCTGCTCTCGAAGCAGATGAACATGCCGGGCCAGTATTCCTCGAGACCAAACTTGCCCTCGTCGGGGTGATCGTCGCCGGTGATGATGGCGTGGGTGTAGCAACCGGCCCGGAAGCCGAAGCTGGGGCCGGTGCGGTTCTCCCACTGTTCGAAGGGGGGCAGGTAGACGCGCACCACCACGCTGGGGCTGTCGGCCACCGACATCCCGCGACCGGCGGCCTTCTGCATATTGAAGATCAGGTCGTCCTGCTGCATCTGGTAGCTGACGCGGCCCGGGATGCCGGCGTTCAGCGAGGCGATGAGCAGGCCGTGACCACTCCCCTCCAGGCCCGGAGACGGCAGTTCGATCCGCTTCACCACGTCGGGCGTGCCCCGCTTGGGGCCCTCGAACCAGCGGCCGTTGACGCTCTTCCCCATCGGTCCGCGCAGCCGCTTGTCCTGCTCCTCGGAGCTCTTGGGATGGTTGTAGAACCACTTCCACTTCTCGTCCTCGAAGTCGTCGACCGCACCCTTGACGATGGCCCCGGTGCCCGGCACGAGCACGGGCCGCTTGGGTGCCGGGGGCGTCGCCGCCGCGACCCGCGGCGAGGTCTCGCGGCGCACCGTGGCGGGCTTGTTGCCCCCGGCGGCCAGCGCGATCGAGGCCGCGAACAAGCCCGCGAGTGCGACGGCTGGCGCTATCGTGCGGCGATTCAGGAGCATGGTGAAGGTCCCTCGGCCAGCGGTTTCCGGGGTGGCCGTGCCCCGCCGCCAAGCGAGACGGCGGGATGCACCCCTGCCCGTATATCGGCCCGCGGTCGGGTGTCATCGACTGGCCGGGCCGTGTCGCGCTGCCGCCCCCGTCGTCTGCCGGCGTGGCCCAGAACACCTCAGTCGCGGT
>QWPN01000086.1 GCA_003671185.1 Planctomycetota bacterium | reverse complement strand
GGCCGTGCACGAGGTAGATGAAGTCGACGAACCGCGGGACGCCATCCGCCGCGAACGTGTCGTAGACCGCCAGCGGCCGCGCCAGCAGCGGGTCGTGGCGATCGGGAATCCGCAGCATAGCGAACTGGCCGGGCACGGCAGCCGCGGCGATCGACGGGCAGTCCAGGCGGATTCGCCAGGTGGCCTCGGCGACCTGCTCGTGGCTCACGACGGCAGCCCGTAGGTGGCGGGCGGCGTCGGCATGACAGGCGGCCGGCTGTGCGGTCGCAGGCATGGTCAGGCCTCCCCGCCGCCGGTAGCCGGTTTCGAACGCCACGACGACGCCTTGCCGGGCCGCTTCCGCTTCGTGCGCGGCGGCCGGCCACGGGGAGGTCCGCCGGATCCCGACTCCCCGCGTTGCGGACGACGATCCGGCAGGCCGCGTCCGCCAGGTCTCCGTGCTCCCGGGCCCCGGGGCCGACGGCCGCCGGCCCGGCCGGCACCGAGCGGCGCCGGTTCTCGCTCGCCATCCGGCCCCACGGCCTTCAGTGCGTCGCGCCTCAGTGCCTCGACCTCGCTCCACGCCAACTGCCGCCACTGCCCGGGGAGAATGTTGCCCAGCGAGAGTCCACCCACCGCAACCCGCTTCAACTGGTGCACCTTGTGTCCCAATCGGGCCAGCATGCGGCGAATCTCGCGGTTCTTCCCCTCGTCGAGCACCATCTCCAGCACGGCGCTCTGCTTGTGTTGCGAGCGGATCATCACCCGCTTGGCATGCACCTCGCCCTCCGCCAGGCGGATGCCCCGGCGGAGCTTGTCGAGCAGTTCCTCGCTGGGCACGCCCGCGACCTGCACGAGATATTTCTTCTCCACGCCGTACCGCGGGTGGGCCAACAGGTTGGCCAGGCCACCGTCGTTGGTGAGCAGGATCAGGCCCTCGCTCATGCGATCGAGGCGTCCGACCGCGAACAGCCGGTGATCGCCGGGCACGAGGTCGACCACGCGTGGCCGGCCATCGGGATCGTAGTTCGTGGTCACGACGCCCACGGGCTTGTTGAGCAGGTACACCACCCGCCGCGTCTGCGGCAGCCGTTCGCCGTCGACGCGGATCTCCTGGGCCTGTGCATCGACGCGTGTGCCGAGCTGCGTGACCACCACGCGATCCACCTCGACCCGGCCGGTCGTGATCAATTCCTCACAGGCGCGGCGGCTGCCCAGGCCCGCGGCCGCCAGCACCTTCTGCAGCCGTTCCAGGCCGTCGTCGGGATTGCCGCGCCGCGGCACCACATCCTCGTCTCCAGGCTGCGGCCGACCCGCCGCGTGCGTGCGCCGCGACGTGATCTTCGACGGAGTCCCGGACGGGGTCGTGGTCTGGGCGGGCCGCGGCGTGGAGGGCCGGCGCGGACGCTGACGCGGTGCCGGGCCGGTGGGCCGTTTCGGGGCGGGCATGGGTCGGACTTTCAGTGCGGGGCCGGTCGCGGCCGGCATGCGTCGCATGCCCCGTCGCGGTTCGACCGATCATACCCGCGACGCGGTCGCCCGCGCAGTCGCCGGCGGAAGTCGGTGCCGCTGCGGGCGAGTGACGGCATCCGCAGGGGCGTGCGCCGCCCGCCGCTCCGTGGGCCCGGCCGGCGCGGGGGGGTGAGGGCCGGTCAGCGCGGCGGTTGCGACCACCAGCGCGACCGCTGCACCTCGGGAACCGGCTCCGCATAGTCTCGTGGCCGCGTGCCATCGAGCGTTGAATATTGACGTAACGAGGACGGACCGATGTCGTTCTGCATGAAGGGGTCGAACCGCACCGCGCGCCGCTGCTGACTGCGCACCGGTCCTGGCTCGAGCCACGTGGGCTTACCCAGCGACGCACAGCCGGCGCAGAGCAGGAAGGCCGGCACCACCAGCCAGCGCACGAAACCGAAACGTCGACTCGTCACGGGGGAACCTCCGGGGCGACGATCGGCGTCGCGGGGGAGGGAGTGTAGGGATCGTCACGGCACAGCCCCAAGGGCGTTTCCGCCCGGCCCCGGATGTCTTCCGCGACAAATGGGGCAAGGGCCGGGCTTTCGGCGAGCCGCCGCCGCGCCGCCTCAGGGCAACTGGACGTGCAGGAGTTTCGTACCGCTCGCGGACGTGGACCGCAGCACCTGCGTCCCCAGGGCCGCCGGCAGCAGCACGCATCCGCCCGCGGGGAGCGGCGGCAGCCCCCACTGGTCGTCGAGCGCGACGCCGCCCGACAGCACGGCAATGAAGTGGCAGGCATCGTCACCTCCCACCCGCCACTCGGACGCCAACCGCACTTCGTCGAGGAGAAAGTACTCGCAGGTCACGAGCCGGGCGGCACCATCGGCCGTGGGCAGCCGCTGCACCGGCTCCACCGGCGTCATCCGCGTGGTGGCTTCGATTCCCTGCTCGACGTGCAGGGGGCGCGGGTGGCCGTCGGGACCGGTGCGATTCCAGTCATGGAGCCTGTAGGTCACGTCGCTCGACTGCTGGATTTCGGCGACCAATAACCCCGCCCCGATCGCGTGCACCGTGCCAGCGGGAATGAACACGCAGTCACCCGCGCGGGGCATGAACGAGTGCACCACCTCATCGCAGCGCCCCGCGCGCACGGCGGCGGCGAACGTGGCGGCGTCGACACCCTGCCGTAGTCCCGCATAGATCCGACTGCCGGGCTGGGCATCGACGACGTACCAGGCCTCCGTCTTGCCCAGGTCCGGGGTCGCGAGTCGGGCGGCGCGGGCGTCGTCGGGGTGCACCTGCATCGACAGGTCGCGGCAGGCATCGAGGAACTTGAAGAGCAGCGGAAATGCCCGGCGCGGCGTGTGACGTCCCAGCAACTCGTCGCCGTGCTCCCGCACCAGATTGCCCAGCGTCTCGCCGGCCAGCGGACCGGCCGCCACCGCGCTCTGGTCCGCGCCGCGATCGACGAGTTCCCAGGATTCGGCGTAATCGTCGCCGGGCGGCAGCGGCCGTCCCAGGGTGCTGGCGAACCGACGCCCGCCCCAGATGTAGCGGCGATACAGGGGTGTGAAGATGAGCGGCGAGAGCACGGCGGTGGGGAGGGTACGCGGGTCCGGACGGGGAAATCAGTCGGTGCTCGAGGACGAGGCCAGGCCTTCGAGGATGCGGCCGATCCAGAAGCAGCATACCGCCGCCACGAGTATCACCAGCATCCGCCCCAGCGAGATGCTGCGGTTCAATTCCAGCACCACGGCCAGTGCCGGGAGGCCCAGGCCGAGCATCTGTCCCAAACGTCCGATCGATCGCATCACCGCCTCGTCTCCCTCGGCCCATCGTACCGCCCCACTTGCCAAGCGGCGATTGCAGGCAATACTGCGGGCGTTCGCAGGGTTTCGGCACCACAGGTTTTCCCGGGGAGATTGACACCATGGGTCGGCACGGCGCGGTCACGTTCAAGGGCAATCCGCTCACGCTGGTTGGGGACGAGGTCAAGGTGGGCAGTTCCGCTCCCGACTTCGACCTGGTGCGCTACGCCGACGGCGGCATGCAGCACGTCCGCAAAGCCGACCTGGCCGGCAAGCCGGCCATCATCAGCGTCGTTCCCTCGCTCGACACGCCCGTCTGCCAGGTGCAGACCAAAACCTTCAACCAGCGGCTCGCGGCGCTCGGCGACACCGTGACGGCCCTCACGGTGAGCCTCGACCTGCCGTTCGCCATGAACCGCTTCTGCGGTGCCGAGGACATCAAGGCGATGAAGACCGGCAGCGACTACATGGACCGCAGCTTCGGCACGAAGTGGGGCGTGCTCATCGACGAACTGAAGATCCTGGCCCGGGCCGTGTTCGTGCTCGACTCGCAGGGTGTCGTGCGTTACTCACAGGTCGTCACGGAAGTGGCCAGTGAGCCCGACTACGACGCCGCGCTGAACGCCCTCGCCGCCCTGGCTCGCTAGCTGGTCGCGGACAAAGTCATCAGTGGCCTTGGTCCACGTGGTCGACCGGTGGAAACGCCGATGCTTTCCCCGGTCGACGGACATCGCATCCTGCTCCGGCAGACGTGTTCCACAGTCTGCTAGGTCATCCTACGGCGTTCAGGCCCGCAGGAGCGACTCGATCGACGTGCGTGCCGCATCCAGTGCAGCGGGCAGTTTGTCGACGAGCTTGCCACCCGCCTGCGCCAGGTCGGGCCGGCCGCCCCCTTTGCCTCCCACGACCGCCGCGGCGTCCTTGATCCAGTTTCCCGCCGACAGTCCCCGCTCCTCGAGCTCGCGGGAGATGCCCGCCACGAGCGTCACCTTGTCGGCCTCCACCGACCCCAGCAGCACGGCGATCGGGCTGGCCTTGCGCCGCAGCTGATCGATGCATTGCCGCATGGCACCGGCGTCGCTGCCCTTGGCATCGGCCACCACGACCCGCGTGCCGGCCACGTCGATCGCCGCGGCGAGCAACTCGTCGGTGGACACGCCCCCCGCCGCAGATGGCTTGGACTTCTTCAGGTCTCGCAACTCTTTGACCACGGCCGCCAGCCGGTGCGGCAATTCCTGCAGCGGCACCTTGAGGGCGCCGGCCGACTCGGCCAACGTCTGCTCCGCCTGGCGGAAGCGGTCCAGCGCCCGAGCCCCGGTCACGGCGCTGATGCGCCGCGTGCCGGCCGATACGCTCTCCTCGCCGGTGATCCGCACCAGGCCAATCTGCCCCGTGCTCGACACATGCGTGCCGCCACACAGCTCGCGGCTCACGCCGTCCATGGTCACCATGCGGACGACGTCGGGATACTTCTCACCGAACAGCATCATGGCTCCGGCGTGCCGGGCCTCGGCCAGGGGCAGCAGCGTGGCCGACACCGGCACCGCGGCCAGCACGTGCTCGTTGACCTTCGTCTCGATGCTGCGCAGCGTGTCGTGGTCGATCGACGAGCCGTGGGAGAAGTCGAACCTCAGCAGGTCGGCGTCCACCTTCGAACCCTGCTGCACGGCATGCGTGCCCAGGTAGTGCTGGAGTGCGGCGTGCAGGAGATGCGTCGCGGAGTGTGCCCGCCGCAGCGCGGCCCGCCGGTCGGGATCGACCGCGGCGGTCACGGTCGCCCCGAGGTCGAGGCTGCCCTTCCGCAGGTGGCCGAGGTGGAGCATGAAACCCCCTTCTCGAAGCGTCTCGGTGACCTCGAACTCGCCGTCGGGCCAGGTGAGCCGGCCGGTGTCGCCCACCTGGCCACCCGACTCGCCGTAGAAGGGCGTGCGGTCGAGCACCACGGTCACGGGCTGGGCGTGCCCCACCTCCTGGATCCGGTCGCAGAGCGAGTCCTGGGCGATGATGCCGATCACCTTCCCCGCAGCCTCGATCGACTCGTAGCCGAGGAAGTCGGAGCCGTGCATCGTCTTCTTCAGGGCATCGAGCGGGCCGGAGGTAAACACCTCCACGCGGGTGCCGGCACCTGATTTCAGGCCGTGTTCATCCATCGCCTTGCGGAATCCGTCCCAGTCGAAGCCGCAGTTCCGCTCGGCGGCAAGCGTCTCGAGCAACTCCGGCGGGAAACCGTAGGTGGTGTAGAGTTCGGCCGCATCGCTGCCGGGAACCGCACCCTTGCCCGACGAACCAAGCGTCTTGAAGAGCTTCTCGATCCGGTCGAGGCCACCGTCGATGGTGGCCAAAAACGACTCCTCTTCCCGCTCGATCACGCTCCCCACGCGCTCGGTCGTGTCGCCGAGTTCCGGATAGGGCTTCCGCATCATCTCGGCCACCACCGGCGGCAGCCGGTGCAGGAACGGCTCCCGCATGCCCATCTGCCGGCCGTCGAGCACGGCCCGGCGCAGGAGCCGCTTGACGACGTATTTCTCCTCATTGTTGCCCGGCAGCACGTTCTCGTGGATGGCGAACGTGCAGGCCCGCACATGGTCGGCGATACGGCGCATGCGCCGCCCGTCGTCGCTGGCCGGCTCATAATGCCGGCCGCAGACCTCGGCCACGGCCTCGACGAGCGGCCGCAGGATGTCGATGTGGAAGTTCGAGTCCACGCCCTGCAGCATGGCGCAGGTCCGCTCCAGGCCCATGCCCGTGTCGATGTTGCGGCTGGGGAGCGGGTGCAGGTTGTCGGGGGGCGACCCCACGCGGTTGAACTGCGTGAACACGAGGTTCCAGATCTCCACGTCGCTGCCGTCCGGCATGCGGTAGAAGATCTCGCTGCATGGCCCGCACACCCCATCGGGCCCGTGCGAGGGCGAACTGGCCGGCCAGAAGTTGTCGTCCTCACCCATGCGGGTGATCCGGGCCGCGGGCACCCCGATCTCGTCGGCCCAGATGGCGAAGGCCTCGTTGTCGTCGTGATAGACGGTGATCGAGAGTTTCTCGGGGGCGATGTTCAGCCAGTTCTTCGCGGTGAGGAACTCCCACGCCCAGTGGATCGCCTCGCGCTTGAAGTAATCGCCGAAGCTGAAGTTGCCCAGCATCTCGAAGAACGTGTGGTGCCGGGGCGTGCGGCCCACGTTGTCGATATCACCGGTGCGCAGGCACTTCTGGCAGGTCGTGGCCCGGGTGAACTCCAGTTTGCACTTGCCGAGGAAGTGGTCCTTGAACTGGTTCATGCCGGCCGGTGTGAACAGCACCGACGGATCCCAGCGGGGCACGAGCACGTCGCTGGGCCGGCGCACGCAGCCTTTCGACTCGAAGAATGCCAGATACGCTTCGCGGAGATCGTCTGCCTTCATATCGCCATCGGCTCCCGGTGGGGTCTGGAACGGGGCCGACACTATACCCGCGGCCGCCACGGAGAGGCGATGCCACGACCACGGGGCGCAAAAAAACGACGCCACCCACCAGCGGCCGCTTGGGTCGGCCACTCGTGGGTGGTTCGCTACAGCGATGAGGTCGGGCAGCGCGGCCCACCGGCCCGCGCCCGCGTGAACTCACTCGCCTCCGGATTCGCTCGCCATCGGGATCACCTCGTCCTTGGCGGCGAGGATCTTGTCGCGGATCTCCTGCGCCACGGCGGGGTTGTCCTTGAGGAACTGCCGGGCCTTCTCCCGGCCTTGCCCGAGGTGCACCTCGCCATACCGCAGCCACGTGCCCGTCTTGTCGACGAGCTTGGCGACGACCGCCAAGTCGAGGATGTCGCCCTCCACACTGATGCCGTCGGCGTGCATCATGTCGAATTCGGCCACGCGGAATGGCGGCGCCACCTTGTTCTTCACCACCTTCACCTTCACCCGCTGGCCCACCACCATCTCGCCATCCTTGAGCTGGCCGATGCGCCGCACGTCGACCCGGCACGACGAGTAGAACTTGAGCGCCCGGCCGCCCGGCGTGGTTTCCGGGCTGCCGAACATGACGCCGATCTTCTCGCGGATCTGATTGATGAAGATCACGGTCGTCTTGCTCTTGGCGATCGCCCCGGTGAGCTTCCGCATCGCCTGGCTCATGAGCCGGGCCTGCAGCCCCACAAAGGAGTCGCCGATCTCGCCGTCGAGTTCCTTCTGTGGCACGAGCGCCGCCACCGAATCGATGACGATGATGTCCACGGCGTTACTCTTGATGAGCATCTCGGCGATGTGCATCGCCTCCTCGCCGCTGGTCGGCTGGCTGACGAGCAGCGTCTCCAGCGAAATGCCCAACTTCTTGGCCCAGCTCGGGTCGAGCGCATGCTCGGCGTCGATGAAGGCCGCAATGCCGCCGGCCCTCTGGGCGGCGGCCACCGAGTGCAGGGCGATCGTCGTCTTGCCCGACGACTCCGGCCCAAACACCTCGATGATCCGCCCACGCGGGAAGCCCTTGCCGCCCAGCGCCAGGTCGACCGACAGGCTGCCGGAGGAGATGCCTTCGATCGGTGCCTGAGCCTCCAGGCCCAACGGCATGATCGAGCCCTCGCCGAACTCCTTCTCGATCTGCGCCAGGGTGTTCCGCAGCGCCGGGTTGTCATCGAGGAACGCGGGGCCGGCCTTGGCGGCCTTCTTCCCTGCCCTGCCCTCCGGCATCTTTGTTTCCTTCTCGACTTCCCGCTCCGACTGCTTGTTCTTGCCCATCCGACCGTTGACTCCTGCCGTT
>QWPN01000121.1 GCA_003671185.1 Planctomycetota bacterium | reverse complement strand
CGAACTGTCCGGAGCGGATCTCCTCGAGGATCTTCCGCATCTCCTTGCGGGTCTCCTCGGTGATGATGCGCTTGCCGCGGGTGTAGTCGCCGTATTCGGCCGTGTTCGACACGCTGTAACGCATGTACTCCAGGCCGCCTTGGTAGAACAGGTCGACGATCAGCTTCATTTCGTGCAGGCATTCGAAGTAGGCCATCTCGGGCTGGTAGCCCGCCTCCACGAGCGTGTCGAAACCGGCTTTGATGAGTTCCGAGACACCGCCGCAGAGCACGGCCTGCTCGCCGAACAGATCGGTCTCCGTCTCCTCGGCGATCGTGGTCTCGATGACGCCGCCGCGGGTGCCACCGATGCCCTTGGCGTAGGCCAGCCCGATCTGCTTGGTCTCGGCCGAGGCGTTCGGACCCAGGGCGATCAGGCAGGGCACGCCGCCCCCCTTCACGTATTCGCTGCGCACCAGGTGCCCGGGGCCCTTGGGGGCCACGAGCATGATGTCGTGCCCGGGCGGCGGCTCCACCTGGCCGAAGTGGAAGTTGAACCCGTGGCTGGCCATCAACACCGCGCCCTTCTTGAGGTTGGGGCGGATCGACGCCTTGTAGACGTCGCCCTGCAACTCATCGGGCAGGAGGATGTTGACGAGGTCGGCCTGCTTGACGGCGTCCTCGACGCTGAGCGGGTCGAATCCGTGGCTCTTGGCGAGCTCGTAGTTGGGGCCGCCCGGCCGCTGCGCCACGACCACCTTGAGGCCGCTGTCGCGGAGATTCTGCGCCTGGGCGTGCCCCTGCGAGCCGTAGCCGATGATGGCGATGGTCTTGCCCTTGAGGGCGGAGAGGTCGGCGTCGGCGTCGTAATAGATCGTGGCGGGCAAAGGTTCACTCCTGGGAAGGCTGCGTGGGGGATGTCAGGCCAGCGACTCGCTGGCCTCGGCGGAATCGGCGGGCCGGGCACCGTCGGCCGCCTCGGTCAGCTCGCGGGTCGGCGGGCTGCCGCGCACCATGGCGATCCGGCCCGTGCGCACGAGTTCGAGAATGCCTCGGGGCCGCATCAGTTCGATGAACCCCTCCAGCTTCTTCTCGGTGCCGGAAATCTCCACGATCACGCTGTCGGAGGCGACATCGACGATCCGGCCGCGAAAGATCTCGGCCAGTTCCTTGACCTCGGTGCGGGCGGCGCCGGCCGTGGCGGCCACCTTGAGGAGCATCAGGTCGCGCTCCACGTAGTTGCGCGAACTGATGTCGTCGACGCGCACGACGGTGACGATCTTTTCCAGCTGCCGACGCACCTGATCGAGCACGCGGTCGTCGCCGCGCAGCACGAACGTCATGCGCGAGAAGCGCGGGTCCTCGGTCTCGCCCACGGCCAGGCTGTCGATGTTGTAGCCGCGGGAGGCGAGCATTCCCGACACGTGCGCGAGCACGCCCGGAACGTTCTGCACGGTGGCCGAAAGGACGTGTCGCATGGCGGATGGGTGCGGGGCCAGAGGCCAGGGGGGAGAGGGGGGCCGGCCAAAGCACCGGGGTGGGCGGAGTCTAGTGCGGGCAAAGCGGCGGATTCAAGCCTCCAAGCGGCCGCCGGGCCGCGGAAGGCCCCGGCACACGGCCGTTCCGGCCCCGCGTTGACAGGGCGGCAAAAAAGCCGATAGTTTGCGGTGCTCGGGCCCGAGCGGGCCCGGTCGATCCCGCACACACGATACGAGCGAAATAGCGTGTCCAACGTCCTGGCCCAGGAACTGATCGAAGCCGGCGTGCACTTTGGCCATCGTGCCAGCCGCTGGAACCCCAAGATGCGGCCCTATATCCACGGCCGCCGCAACCTCATTCACATCATCGACGTCCGCGAGACCATTCGCGGGCTGTTGAGGGCCCGCAAGTACCTCAAGCAGGTCGCCACCAACGGCAGCCTCGTGCTCTTCGTGGGCACGAAGCGGCAGGGTACCGAGGCGGTGGCCCGCGAGGCCGGCCGCTGCGGCATGCCCTACGTGAGCGACCGCTGGCTGGGCGGCACCCTCACCAACTTCCGCACCATCCGCAACCGCCTGGCCCGCCTCGAGGAACTGGAGACCCTGATCCCCTCGGAGGCCTTCGGTACCTACTCCAAGAAGATGCAATCGTCACTGCGGCGTGAGCACCGCAAGATGCTGCGCAACCTGGGCGGCATCCGCACGCTGGGCCGGCTCCCCGAGTGCCTCGTCGTGTTCGATCCCAAGAAGGAGAAGAACGCCGTCAACGAGGCCCGCAAGATGGGCATCACCACCGTGGCCCTCATCGACACCGACTGCGACCCCGACCTGGTCGATCTGCCGATCCCGGGCAACGACGACTCCATCCGCTCGATCGAACTGGTCGCCGCGCGGCTGGCCGACGCGATCCTGGAGGGCAAGTCACAGACCGCCGCCGAGACGCAGGCTGCCGCCGAGGGTGCCGAAGGCGGCGAGTCGGCCGAGGGCAAGCCCAAGCCGAAGGCGCGGCCCATGGTCGCCAAGCGGTCGGTGCCCAAGCCGAGCAAGTCCTGAATTTTCCGGCCTGCCCCGGGCCGGCCAGCGCCGCCCGACACCACCGGCACTGCGAGGGCGCAGACCCCGCCGGTGGTTTCCGGGCGGGCATTCGACTCATCCCCGAGGAGATGGAGCATGGCTGAAATCACCGCCGCGGCCGTCATGGCCCTCAGAGAGAAGACCGGCCTGCCGATGATGGAGTGCAAGAAGGCACTCCAGGAATGTGGCGGCGACACCGCGCAGGCGGTGGATTGGCTGCGCAAGCAGGGCATCAAGACCCAGTCGATGCGCGCCGACCGGGAAACGTCCTGTGGGCGGCTGGCCGTGTACACCGACCCCGCCAAGGGCGTGGGGGCGATCATCGAACTCAAGTGCGAGAGCCCGCCGGTGGCCGGCAGCCCCGACTTCAAGGATCTGGCCAACGACATCGCCAAGACGCTGGCCGTCGGCCCCGGTGCCGCGACTCCGGCGGACCTGATGGCCCAGAAGAGCTCGTCCCACCCCGGCAAAACGCTGGCCGAAATCAAGGACGAACTCTTCAACCGCATGCGCGAGGTGTTCGAGTTGGCCCGCATCCAGCGCATCGACGCGCCCTGCGGCGGCTACGCCCACCACGACGGGTCGAAGGCGTCGCTCGTGGAGATCACCGGCAACACCTCCGGCACGCAGGCCGCCGAGACCGCCAAGGACATCGCCATGCACGTCGTGGCCCTGGCGCCCCAGGCGATCCGCAAGGAAGACCTCGACCCGGCGGTGGTGGAGAAGGAGCGCGGCATCCTCACCGAGGCCGCCCGCAAGGAGGGCAAGCCCGAGAACATCATCGCCAAGATGATCGAGGGCCGGCTGCGGAACTTCTTCAGCCAGTGCGTGCTGCTGGAGCAGCCCTTCGTGAAGGACGACAAGCAGACGGTGGGCCAGCTGGCCAAGGCGGCCGGCCTGGAGGTCAAGCGGGTGGAGAACTGGAAGCTGGGCGGGTGAGGGCACGACCCGGACATGCCGTGATGCGACCCACCTGCGGCCGCTATCAAGGATGCGTCGTGCCTGGATCGGGCCGCGGAAGGCTCCGCGCCGATGCCGCCCGCGGCAGCGCCCCGATCGGCAGCCGGTTGACGCGTACCCCCGGCCGGGGGCACGATGACCGCCGAGCGCCGTCCGCCGCACACTCGAGAACGGCGGGATCGCGCGACGTGATCCGCTGGAGCATCGGACAGTGACCGAGTCGACTTCCTACCGGCGCGTGCTTCTCAAGCTCTCCGGCGAGAGTTTTGCCCGGGCCGGGGAACGCGGCATCTCCATGGACGAGGTGCTGCACATCGCCGCGCAGACGGTGCGGGCCGTGTCCCGCGGCGTGGAACTGGCGGTGGTCATCGGCGGCGGCAACATCCTGCGCGGCGCCTCGTTCACGGCCGGCAACTCGGGCGTCCAGGAGGCCACCGCGCACTACATGGGGATGCTGGCCACCGTGATCAACGGCCTAGCCCTGCAGGACGCCCTGGAGAGCCTGGGGGCCCAGACCCGGCTCATGACCGCCATCCGCATGGACGGCGTGGCCGAACCCTACATCCGCCGCCGCGCCCGCCGGCACCTGGAGAAGGGACGCATCGTGATCCTGGCCGCCGGCACCGGCAGCCCGTACGTGACCACCGACACCGCAGCGGCACAGCGCGCCCTGGAATTGGGCGCCGACATCCTCATGAAGGCCACCCGGGTCGACGGCGTCTATTCCGACGACCCGGAGAAGAATCCGCACGCCGTGCTCTACCGCGAACTCGGCTACCAGCAGGTCCGCGAGCAGAACCTGCGGGTCATGGACGCCACCGCGATCTCGCAGTGCATGGAGCACGGCATGCCGATCCTGGTGTTCAACTACCGCCGCGACGGCAACATCGAACGGGCCGTGGCGGGCGAGCGGATCGGCACGATCGTGGGCTCACGTCGATCCGACGAGGCGGCGACCCGCCCGGCGCCCTGACCTCTAGCCTCCCCGGGGGACATCGGACCATGGCCCACCACCGCCGGCGCCGGCCGGGATCGTGCGACGGTTTCACGCTCGTGGAACTGCTCGTCGTGATCGCCATCATCGCCACGCTGGTGGGCTTGATCCTGCCGGCGGTGCAGTCGGCACGCGAGTCAGCCCGACGCACGGGATGCACCAACAACCTGCGGCAGGTGGGGCTGGCCGTGGCCGCGCATGAAGTGGCCCGCAAGGTCTATCCCCAGGGCCGCGGCACCCGTGGCCCGGATGGCTACTCCTGGGCGTTTCGGCTGCTGCCCTTCCTGGAAGAGGAGAAGATCTTCGGCAGTTGGGTGCCCGATGCGCTGGTCTACGACGCGCGGAACACCACCGCCATGCGGTCGCCCGTGGCCGGCTTCTTCTGTCCCAGCCGCCGCGGCCCCTGCAACGACCGCAACTTCGACAACAACGACCAGGCTCCGGTGGTGACGGCCGCCGCGGCGGGCGGCGACTACGCGGCCAACGCCGGCAGCGCCTACACCTACGCCGCGCCCGAGGGCGGCATCAGCGACCCCAGGCTGGCCGGGCCGATCCACACCTTCTCACGCATCAAGCCGGTGCATGTCACCGACGGGCTCTCCAAGACGTTCGCAGTGGGTGAGCGGCACATTCCGCCAGTCGACCCGTCCTGGCCGCCTGAACTCGTGCACCTGCGGCAGGGCGACACCGCCTTCTTCGCGGCCGACACGCCCGCCACGCAGTTCCGCGACACCTATCGCGGGCTGGCCGACGGCCCCGACGACCGCAACGTGCGCAAGTTCGGTAGCCGCCATCCCGGCGTCACCAACTTCGTGTTCCTGGACGGGCACGTGGAGTCGATCGCCAACGACACCGACCCGCAGGTCCTGCTCTGGTACGGCACCATCGGTGACGGCAACGACCCCGGCGCGGCGCAAGACGGCGGCGCAGGCGGCACCTGATCCGGTTTCCGCGCCACCGGCGCCGAGCACGAACGCTTCCTCAGCGGCGCACATTCCCCAGTTGCGAGGGCGCCGGCGGACAGGCCGCCTCCTGCGCCCGTGCCAGCGCCCGCAGCCGTGCCACCACGTCCGGATGCGCTGCGGCCACGTCGAGCGCCTCGCCACAATCGGTCTCCAGGTCGAAGAGCAGCGGTGGCTCGTGGGGAGTGGCCCGTGGTTCGTTGTAAGCGGGCTGCGTGACCAGGTGCGCCTTCCAACGGCCGCTGCGCACCGCGAACAGACGCGTGCCCCGGTAGAAGAAGAAGGACTCGCGGTCGACGGGCCGGTTCGCGAACAAGGCCGGCGCCAGGTCGACGCCGTCGATCGCCACGCCCCGCGGCGGACGCACGCCGGCCAGGGCCAGGGCAGTGGGAAACAAGTCCATGGTCGAGACCACGCCGCGGTGCACGCTGCCGGCCGGGACCCGCCCTGGCCAGCGGGCGATCAGCGGCACCCGCATGCCCCCTTCCCAGGTGCTCCCCTTGCCGTCCCGCAGCGCACCGGCGGACCCGCCCTGCCGGCCCATCATCAGCCAGGGGCCGTTGTCGCTCGAAAACACGACGAGCGTGCGACCATCGAGGCCGCGATCCGCGATGGCGTCGAGCAGCCGCCCCACGCCCGCATCCAGCTCCTCGACCACGTCGCCGTAGATCCCGTGCCGGCTGCGGCCGCGGAACTCGGCCGAGGCGAACAGGGGCACGTGCGGAAAGGTGAAGGGCACATAGAGCAGGAACGGGGCGTGCTCGTGGGCGGCCACGAACCCGATCGCCTCGTCGATGGTGCGTCGGGTGAGCGCGGCCTGATCGGTCGGCCGTTCGACCTCGGCATCCTGCCGCCACAGCGACAGGTTCCACCAGCGCGGGTCCTGCTCGAGGCGGCCCACGGCGTCGTGAGGGGCGGCCGGTGTGGAATCCATGTCGTTGGAGTGCGGCAGGCCGAAGAAGTAGTCGAACCCATGCCGGTGCGGATGCCCGGCGGGCTCGAGTGCGAAGTTGCCGAGGTGCCACTTGCCGATGCAGGCACTGGCATAGCCGCGTTCCCGCAGGGCCTCGGCGAGCGTGACCTCCGCGGCCGGGAGATGGCCCCGGGAATCACGGTGCAGCACCCGCCGCACGTCGTGGCACATGCCGCTGCGCACGGGATAGCGGCCGGTGAGCAGCGCCGCCCTGCTCGGCGTGCACACCTCGCCCGCCGAGTAGCAGTCGCTGAACCGCATCCCCTCGGCCGCCATGCGGTCGAGGCGGGGCGTGCGGATCGCGGGATGGCCCTGGCAGCCGAGGTCGCCGTAGCCGAGGTCGTCGGCGTAGAGGATGACGATGTTGGGCGGTACCTCTTCGGCAGCGGCCGCCGACGGCGGTGCGCCCACCAGCCACACCAGCATCACGCCCGCCCACGGTGCCGCGCCACGCCTTCGCTCGTGCATCATGTCGTCCGGCGTCGAGAGCCGGCCCAGCGCCGTGGGGCCGCTTGCCCCGGTCCGCAGTATCGTGCCAGAATCGGCCCGCCGCCAGCGTCCGCGCCTCCCGCGCGACGGGCCGGCCGCCGCCCCGAGGAGTCCCGCCATGCCGGTTGATGACATTCTGCTCGACGCCGAAGAACGGATGGAGAAGGCCGTGGACGTGTTCCGCCACGCGCTGACGGGCATCCGCACCGGTCGGGCCAATCCGGGCCTCGTCGACTCGCTGCGCGTGGAGGTGTACGGGTCGCCGACGCCGATCAAGGCCCTGGCCAGCGTGGGGGCTCCCGAGCCCAACCAGATCGTGGTCCGCCCCTTCGACCCGGGCACCATCAAGGACATCGAGAAGGCGCTGCGTGCCAGCGACCTGGGCTTCAACCCGCAGAGCGACGGCCGGTTGATCCGCATCGTGATCCCGCCGCTGTCAGCCGACGTGCGCCGCAAGATGTCGGCCCGCATCAAGGAGCTCGCCGAGGAGGCCCGGGTCGCCATCCGCAACGTGCGCCGCGACGCCAACAAGGCCGCCGACGTGGAGCAGGCCGACGGCGGCCTCACCGAGGACGACTGCAAGAACTGCAAGGAAGAGGTGCAGGAACTCACGAAGAAGCACGAGGGCGGCGTCGGCGACCTGGCCAAGACCAAGGAAGCCGAGGTCATGGAGCAGTGACACCGCGGCCGCCGGACGACCTTCTGGCCGCGGGCGAGGCGGAGGACGCCTGTCTACCCGTGCGGCTGGCCGGGGTCGTCAAGCGCTACGGCGGCCGTGCCGTCCTCGATGACGTCACGCTCGACGTTCCCATGGGCATCACGGGGCTCGTCGGCCCCAACGGGGCCGGCAAGAGCACGCTGGTGCGAGCCATGCTCGGCCTGGCGCGACTCGCGGCCGGCGGCGTGCAGGTGTTCGGCATCGATCCGGCCCGGGCCCCGCGCCGGGTGCGGCGATTGGTGGGCGTCGTGCCCGAGGATGACTGTTCGGTGCCGGGCCTGTCGGGTGTGGAGATGGTGCAGTACGCCGCCCGGCTCTCCGGCCTGCCGGGCAGCGAGGCGCTGCGCCGCGCCCACGAGGTGCTCGACTGGTG
>QWPN01000082.1 GCA_003671185.1 Planctomycetota bacterium | reverse complement strand
GGACCGTCGGGGCCGTCGGCGGACGAGCCGATCACGAGCAGCACGGCACTGCCCCCCGCCGCGTGCGACACGCGGATGCAGTGCTTCAGATTCTCGAGCGCCGTGGCCCGGGTGGCGGTATCGGCGCTCGTCAGCCGCTGCTGCCAGTGGCTGTGGTTGATCGCGTTGTGGATGAACACGCCCGTCCGCGTTGCAGCCTGCCGGAGTTGCTCCGGGGTCACGCTCGCGGCCGCGTCGAAGTCGACGCCGTCCATGCCGGCCTCTCGGGCGGCGGCGAGCCGCTCGTCGAGGCTCGCGCCCTTCGTCATTCCGTACTTACAGGAGAAGAGCAGGCCCTGCTCGAGCCGGGGCGGCAACGGCGTGGCGGCGGCGGTGCCTTCCGCATTCGCGGGAACCACCGTGGCCGCACTCGCGGCCACGCAGGTGGAGAAGAAGGCACGGCGCGGCAACGACATGGGACGCCTCCTGGGGTGTGACACCACGGCGGCAGGGACGCCGACCGCGTCGGTGATGATAGCGGCGCCGGACCCACCAGCGGCTACCATGACCGGTCCAGGCCCATCGCGCGTCGATACGGAAGATCTGCATGGACATCGGGATCGAGCGGCTGCAACACGACGACGGCGTGACGCTCGCCGTGCGTGGCCGCCTCGACGCGGAATGCGCCGATGAACTGCGGCACGCCGCTGAGGAGGAGCTGCGGCACGGATTTCACGCCATCACGCTCGACCTCGACGGCGTGACGTTCCTCAGTTCGGCCGGGATCCGCGTCCTCTTCGAGGCCCAGCGGGCCGTGAAGGCCGCCGGCGGCAGCTGCTTCATCGGCACGGCCAGCGAGCCGGTGCGGAAGGTCCTCGACCTCACGCGGCTGACGCCGATCCTGATGGCGTCGGCACAGGCCGCCCAGGCCGGCCCGCACACGGCGACCGCGCCGCCACGACCGGCGGACATCCGCGTCGGCGACGTCCTGCTCGTGGGGCTCGAGCCCTGCGGCTCCGCGGCGCTCCCGGGAACCCTGCTGGGATCGGCTGCGGCTGTCGACGGCGACGTGCCTCCCGCCGTGGCACGTCCCCTGCCCCGCCACGTGTTCGCGATCGGGCTGGGCGCCCTGGCCGGCGGTGGACCGCTCGCCGACCAGGCCGGCGAACTGCTGGCCGCCGGCGGCGCCGTGTTTCATCGTCCGCCACAACCGTTCGCGGCGGTCGACTACCTGCTGGGCAGCGGCGATCTCGTGCCCGAGGTGCAGTTCGCCTCGGGACTGCTCTGGCACGGCCTGCCCGCCGGCAGGGCCGGCTTCGAGCCGGCGACGGAAGACGCGGCGGTGCGGCTCGACGACCTGGCCGGCGCACTGCTCGACCGCGGCCGCTGCGACACGATCGCCTTCGTCGTGGTGGCGGAGGTGCACGGCCTCGTGGGAGCGGAACTGATCCGCGCGCTGGCCGCCGCCACGCCCGCCGACCGGCCGCGGGCGGCGACCCGCGAGGTGGCTGCCCGCTGGCTGGAGTTCTCCCGGGAACCGGTCCACGCCCGGCACACGGCGATCGTCGTCGGCGTGGCCACGCGCGGCCCCGCCACGGGCGCGCTGTCCGGTTTCGTCAGGCCGCTGGGCCGTGGCGGTGTGCTCGGGCATGCCCATGCGGCGGTGTTTCCCCATCGGTCCCTGAAGCGCGGCGCGATCGATCTGGCCGCCACGCTCGCCGACGTCACGGCGGCGGAACCGCTGGCCGTGATGCACCTGCTCGGCGACCCGCAGCCGGTCTTGGGCAGCGGGCAGTCGGAATTCGTGCGCGGTGCCTGCTGGTTCGGTCCCCTGACCATCGCGGAGCACCGGGCATGATCACGCTCCTCTCCACCTGGACATTCGGCCTTTCGCTGGGCTTCGTGGCGCTCGGGGTGTTCGTCAGTTACCGGCTGTTCTCGTTTCCCGACATCACCACCGACGGCTCGTTCACGCTCGGCGCCGTAGTGGCCGTGGTGCTCATCACCGCGGGCGTCGACCCCATCCTGGCCACGCTGGGCG
Organism: Planctomycetota bacterium; assembly: GCA_003671185.1. Taxonomy (GTDB): domain Bacteria; phylum Planctomycetota; class Planctomycetia; order Pirellulales; family UBA1268; genus QWPN01. The sequence goes on along the minus strand of QWPN01000082.1, from coordinate 23,332 downwards.
GCATGGCGGCCGGGGCCGTGGCCGGATGCGCCACGGGACTCCTGCACGCCCGGCTGGGCATCGAGCCGCTGCTGGCGGGCATCCTCATGACCACGGCACTGGCGAGCGTCAACCTCGTCGTGCTTGGCCGCAGCAACGTCCCCCTGGCCGGCGCGACCACGCTCGGCACGCGGGCCGAGGCCTGTCTCGCCCCGGCCTTCCGCACGCTCGGCTGTGACGACGCGGTGGCGGGCGAGGCGGCCCGGCTGGCCGGCGTGATCGCGTTGGCGGCGGTGGCCTCCGCGGCGCTGTATCTCTTCTTCCGCACGAACCTGGGCACGGCGATGCGCGCCGGCGGAGACACGCGCACGATGGCGCAAGCACTGGGCCGCGACACGGGCACCCTCACGGTGGCCGGGCTGGCGATCGCCAACTCCCTGACAGCCCTGTCGGGCGCCGTCGTCGCCCAAGTGCAGGGCTTCGCCGACGTGCAGATGGGGATCGGCATGGTGGTGTGGGGCATGGCCAGCGTGTTCCTCGGCGCGGCGCTCGTGGGGCCGGTCAGGCTCGGGGGAGCGCTCGTGGCCACGCTGGCCGGCAGCATCACGTTCCGACTGCTGGTGGCCTCGGCGCTCCGGGCCGGCCTCGACCCCGACTGGCTCAAGGCCGCCACGGCGGTCGTGGTCCTCGCCGCGCTCGTCGCGCCCCAGCTCGTCGCCCGGCGCCGTCCCGCCGCTCCCACCGCCCGCTGACGCCACCCATGCTCGAACTGCACGACGCCACCGTCACCTTTGCCGCGCCGGGCGGGCCGCTGGTCCGCGCGGTGGACGCCGTCTCGCTCACGCTGCCGGCCGGCTCGTTCGTGGTCGTCATCGGCACGAACGGTTCGGGCAAGAGCACGCTTTTGGGATCGATCGCCGGCACGGTGCGGCTCGACGGCGGCCGCATCCGACTCGCCGGCCACGACATCACCCGCTGGCCCGAACACCGCCGGGCCCGGCTCGTGGGCCGCGTGTTCCAGGATCCCCGCGCCGGCACGGCGTCGAGCCTCACGGTGCTGGAAAACATCGCCGTGGCCTCGCAGCGCGGGCTGCGGGCCGGGCTGGGCTGGGCCACCACGGCGGCGCTACGTGAGGAGGCGGCCGCGCGGCTGGGCCGCATCGCCCCCGGCCTCGAGACCCGGCTCGATCAGCCCATCGGGTCGCTCTCCGGCGGGCAGCGGCAGATCGTCACGCTGGTGATGGCCACCTGGCGCCGGCCGGAACTGCTCCTGCTCGACGAGCACACCGCCGCCCTCGATCCGGCCGCCGCCGACCGCGTCGTGCAGGCCACCGCCGGGCTGATCCGCGCCGACCGGCTCACGGCCCTGATGGTCACGCACTCGCTGACCCAGGCAGCGTCGCTCGGCGACCGGCTGCTGCTCGTGCATCGGGGACGCATCGTGCTCGACGTACAGGGGCCGGCCAAGCGCCGGCTCTCGGCCGACGATCTGGCCGCACGGTTCGACGCCCTGCGCCGCGGCGACCAGCTCGATGACGAGGCCGCCCGGACGCTGGCCGAACTCTACGCCTGACGGAGACCACCGCCCTTGCCCGCCACCCTGATCACATCCCTGCGCCGGGCGCTGCCCACGTTCGCGCTGCTGGCTGGCGGCTCGGCCCTCCTCCTGCTCACCGACCGGGCCGGCGCCCGGCGGTCGGTGCCGGCCGTGGCCGTGCTCCAGCAGGTGAGCACGACGGTGCTCGACGACGCCGTCGCCGGCATGATCGAGGGGCTGGCCGAGAAGGGCCGCGTCGACGGCCGCACGCTGACCGTGCGGCGTTACAACGCCGAGGGCGACATGGCCCAGGCCAACGCCATCGCCAGGGAGATCGTGGGCGGCCCCTTCGACCTCGTGCTCACGTCGAGCACGCCGTCGATGCAGGCGGTGGCCACGGCCAACGAGCGCGGCCGCATCCTCCACGTGTTCGCCGCCGTCGCCGACCCGTTCTCGGCAGGCGTGGGCCTCGACCGCGCCGACCCGCTGGTCCATCCGCGGCATCTCGTGGGCCTCGGCAGCCTGGCGCCCGTCGATGCCACGTTTCGCGTCCTGCAGCGAATCAACCCGGCGGTGGCCAGCGTGGGCGTGGCCCACAACCCGGCGGAGAGCAACTCGCGCCGTTTCATGGAACTGGCCCGCGCCAGTTGCAAGGCCCGCGGCCTCACGCTGCTCGAGGCGCCGGTGGAAAACTCGGCCGGCGTCATCGAGGCCGTGCAGTCGACGATCGCCCGTGGCGCCGAGGTGATCTTCGTGCCCGGCGACACCACCGTGATGAGCGTCCTCGACTCGATCATCGCCACCGCGGCCAAGGCCGGCGTGCCGGTGTTCACGGTGAACCCGGGCAAGCCCGACCGCGGCACGTTGTTCGACGTGGGCTTCGACTTCCGTGAGGTGGGACTGCTGGCGGGCCGACTGGCCGCCGACCTCCTCGACGGCCGCGATCCCGCAACGATCCCCATCGGTGAGACCGTGCGCGAGATCCCGCCGCGGCTCACGATCAATCTGGCCGCCCGGGGCTACGACAAGGCCCGCTGGCGGGTGCCAGACGACCTGCTGCGGCAGGCTCGCTTCCTCGTCGATTCGAGCGGCCGCCGCGACCAGCCCGATGCCGTCTTGGCGGGTCCCTTCGACGAGCAGGAAGCCCGTTGACGAGCGTGCCAGCATGCTGGCATGACGAGGCGGCTGCCCCGCCTGCTGGTCGCGGGCTGAACGGCCTTGTATCGGTTCATGGTGGCACGCCGCGCGGCGGCCACGATGGCCGGCCCGGCGCCGGACGGTGTCTCGATCCTCAAGCCGCTGTGCGGCGCCGACGACGACCTGGAGGGCAACCTCGTCTCCTTTTTCCGTCTCGAGCACGAGCCGCTGCAACTCGTGTTCGGTGCGGCCGATCCCGGGGATCCCGCGCTCGACATCGTGCGCCGGCTGGCCCGCCGTCACCCGCACCGCGACGTGGCCATCGTGCCGGCGTGCAACGCCGAGGCGTCGAGCCCCCAGGTGGGCGTGATGGAGTGGCTCCTGCCCCACGCCCGCCACGACATCCTGCTTCTCTCCGACAGCGACGTCCGCGTCTCGCCAGACGAGGTGGCACGGATGCCGCCGTCGTTCGACGACCCGCGGGCCGGCATGGTCTACCAGCCCGTCGTGGGCATCGGCGAACGCACGCTGCCGGCCGCCTTCGAGAACCTGCACTACACCGAGCTGGCCGGCTTCCCCTCGGTGGCGATCCGACTGCTGGCCGGTCAGCACGTCGTCAACGCCAAGGGCCAGTGCGTGCGGCGCCCGGCGCTCGACGACGCGGGCGGCTTCGCGGCCGTGCGTCACGACGGCGCCGACGACTACGCGTTGTCGCGGCTGGTGGCCGCGGCGGGATGGAGGCTGCGGCTCGCCGCCGCGCCGGTGCGGACGGGCCTATCCTCTGGAGTTGCTCGTCAATCTGCTGCCCTGGACGCTGGCCCTGCTGGCCACCGATGCCGCGGACTGGGTGCCGGTGCTGGTGGCGTGCAAACTGGCGCTCGAGGTGTCGGCCGCCCGCATGCTGCGCGGCACGTCGCTCCACTGGCGGCACGCAGCGGCGATCCCGCTCAAGGATCTCTGTTACACTGCCGACTGGATCGCGGACCTGGCGGTGCGCACGGTGCACTGGCGGGGTCGCACCTACGCGATCGGCCCCGGGGCTCGCTTCCTGCCCGTGTCCGCCGGCGACCTGCCGGCGTCCCCGGCGGCAGGCGCCGCCTGACGGCCGTGACGCCACGCGACCCGAGCCGCCACGCCGCCATGCATCGACTCGTCAGCGCCGCGTTCGCCTCCTGCCTGCTCCTCTCCGCCGCCGGCGCCGCACAGCCGCTGCGCGTGGGGATGGAACTCTCCTATCCGCCCTTCGAGATGACCGATCCGCAGGGCCGGCCCACGGGAGTGAGCGTGCGGCTGGCCGAGGCCCTGGGCCGGCACCTCGGTCGCGACGTCGTCATCGAGAACATCGCCTTCGACGGTCTCATCCCGGCGCTCAAGACGGGCAAGATCGACTGCGTGATCTCGTCGATGACGGCCACGCCCGAACGGGCGAAGTCGATCGCCTTTTCCGAGCCGTACCTGCGCACCGGCCTGGCGCTGCTCGTGAGCGCGAAGTCGCCCCTGCAGTCGGCCGCCGACCTCGACGCCCCCGGCCGCGTGATCGCCGTCAAAAAGGGGACGACCGGCCACCAGTACGCGGCCGGATCCCTCAAGCGCGCGAAACTTCTCGTGCTCGACAAGGAGGCGGCGGCCGTCCTCGAGGTGGTGCAGGGCCGGGCCGACGCCTTCATCTACGACTCGCTTTCCGTGTTCCAAAACCAGCGCCGGCACAAGGACACGACGCGGGCGGTCCTGCAACCGTTCCGCGAGGAGACCTGGGCCGTCGGACTGCGGCGTGACGACGAGCCGCTCCGCAACCAGGTCAACGCCTTCCTGGAGGCCTTCCGCAACGAAGGCGGGTTCGAGAAGCTCGGCGACGAGTTTCTGTCCATCGAGAAGGCCGCGTTCAAAGCCCAGGGAATCCCCTTCTATTTCTGACGGTCCGGACCGGCGGACTCCCGGGCATCGCGGCCGCGGCTACACTCCCTGCATGCCCCGCTGGCTCGCCCACACGATCGTCGTCGCCGTGTTCACGGGGCTCATCGCGCTGGCCTTCTGGCGGGTGGGCTACGACTGGAACTGGTCGGGCGTGTGGGACTACCGGCAGAAGTTCCTGCAGGGCTGGTTCACGACCGTGGCCCTCAGCCTGGCCGCCCTGCTCGCCAGCACAGCGATCGGGGTGATCGCGGCCCAGATGATGCGCTCCGGCATCGCGCTCGTGGAGTCGGCGGCCCGCGTGTACGTCGAGTTCATCCGCGGCACGCCGCTGCTGGTGCAGCTGCTGATCGGCTTCTACGTCGTGGCCAGCGCCGTGGGTCTGGAAAACCGCTACGTCGTGGGCACGCTCGTCCTGGCGCTGTTCAGCGGCGCCTACATGGCGGAGATCTTCCGCGGCGGGCTCGACGCCATCCCCCGGGCCCAGCTCGACAGCGCCCGGGCCATCGGGCTCAGCCCCTGGCAGACGCTGCGGCTCGTCGTGCTCCCGCAGGCGGTGCGCATCGTGCTGCCGTCGGTGGCCGGGCAACTGGTGTCGCTGATCAAGGATTCGTCGCTCCTGTCGGTGATCGCCATCTCCGAATTCACGCTCAACGCGCAGGAGGTGAATTCCTTCACCTACTCCACGCTGGAGAGCTACCTGCCGCTGGCTGCCGGCTACCTGGCCCTCACGCTGCCCCTCTCGGCCCTGTCCCGCTGGCTGGAACGCCGCTTCGCCTACGAGGCCGCATGAAACTCGCCATCCACGGACTGGTGCGGCGGTTCGTCGATCCCGGCGGCGGGCGGCCTCCCGTCACCGTGCTCGACGGCCTGGAGTTGGTCACGGGAGACATCGGCTCGCTGGTCCTGGTCGGCCCCTCGGGCGGCGGCAAGTCGACGCTGCTGCGCATCCTCGCCGGCCTCGACGTGCCCGCGGCCGGCTCGGTGGCCTTCGACGGCGTGCCCCTGCCGCACGACGAGGCCGCGCTGCGGGCGTATCGCCGCACGGTGGGCACGGTGTTCCAGGCCTACAACCTCTTTCCCCATCTCACGGCGCTGGAGAACCTGCTCTTGCCGCTCGTTCACGTGCATGGCCTCGCCGAGGCCGCGGCCCGCGAGCGGGTGCGCGAGCCGCTCGAGCGGTTCGGCCTCGCGGCCCATGCGCACAAGCGTCCCGCCGAGCTCTCCGGCGGCCAGAAGCAGCGGATCGCGATCCTCCGCGCCCTCGTCGTGCAGCCCCGCCGGCTGTTCCTCGACGAGCCCACGTCGGCCCTCGATCCGGAGATGACCGCCGAGGTGTTGGAGATGATCGGCGAACTGCGGGCCGCGGGCACGCAATTCGTGCTCGTGACCCACGAGATGGGCTTCGCCCGCCACGTCGCCGACGAGATCGCCTTCATCGCCGACGGCACGGTGCTGGCCCACGCCAGCGCGGCTGACTTCCTCGACCGCTGCACGACGCCCCGCGTGCGATCCTTCCTGCGGACAACGCTCCCCACATGACATCACCCACCGCCATTCATGACCCTCGCGATGCCGCGCGTGACGGGCTGCTGGGCAGCCTCGTCGCCGACGCCGTGGCCATGCCGGTGCACTGGTACTACGACCGCCAGGCGCTCGACCGCGACTACCCCGACCTGCTGCCAGCGCCGCAGGGCCCGACCTACCTGGCCCCGCGCAGCCCGCACGCCGACAGCATCCTCTGGCGATCGCAGTGGACGCCCCCCGGCCCGAAGTTCGACATCCTGCGCGACCAGGCCGCCTTCTGGGGCCGGCGCGGCATCCACTATCACCAGTTTCTGGCTGCCGGCGAGAACACGCTCAACTTCCGCCTCGCGATCGAGCTCTTCGAGTTCGTGCGGCGGCACCGCGACTACGATCCCCTGCCCTGGCTCGACCTCTACATCAAGTTGATGCTCGAACCCGGCTGGCATCGCGACACGTATGTCGAGGAGTACCACCGCCACTTCTTCACGAACCTGGGGGCGGGCCGCAAGCCGGCCAGCTGCGGTGTCCGGGACGTGCACATCGGAGGCCTGGTGCCGGTGCCGGCGCTGGTGGCCGCCTTGGGACCGCGGCACCCCGACCTGGGACGGATCGTCCGTCTGCACGTCGGCCTGACCCACAAGGACGACGACGTGCTGGCCGCGGCCGACGCCTTCGGCCGCATCCTCGCCGACGTCATCCCCCGGCCCGAGACCCCGAACCGCACCCCGGCTGAGGCGGCCGGCGCCCTGCGCGCGGCGATCCTGGAGCACGGCCGCGACTGGCTTCCCGCCGCGAAGATCGCCGCCTGGGAGGGCCGCGACGACCGCCAGATCGTGGGCGGTGTCCTCAGTTCGGCCTGCTATATCGACGAGGCCTTCCCGGCCGCGCTCTGGCTGGCCTACCGCCATGCCGGCGACTTCGCCGCCGGCGTGCACGCCAACGCCGCCTGCGGCGGCGACAACTGCCACCGCGGTGCCGTCGTGGGGGCCTTGCTGGGTGCCACCGCGCCGATCCCCGCCCCGCTCCTGGAAGGGCTGCGGGCGCGTGCTAGAGTTGAAGGCCTGTAGTCGTCACCTCCCCGAAAGCACGCCGCATGAACCCCGTCGCCCCCGCCGCCCCGCCGGCAGCGGCCGACCGCTTCGCCCTCCTCGCAGAGCCGCTGGTCCCCACCCGCACCACGCTACTCGTCGCCGACCCGGCCGAGTCCGATCCCGTGGCCGCCAAGCGGGCCGAGATCCGCCGCTACTTCCACCAGACCTGCGAGCTCTACGACCGGCTCTTCGCCCTGATCCGCGACGATGCAGCCTACTACGAGCGTCACGAGCCGCTGCGCCACCCGCTGATCTTCTATTTCGCCCATCCGGCGGTGTTCTACGTCAACAAGCTGACGGCCGGCCGCCACATCCCCGCGCGGCTCGACGCCCGCCTGGAAGCGATGATGGCCGTGGGCGTCGACGAGATGTCGTGGGACGACCTCAACACGGAGCACTACGACTGGCCCGCGGTCGCCACCGTGCGCCGCTACCGGGCTGCACTCCGCGAGCTGATCGACGAGTTCATCCAGACGATGCCGCTGCAGTTGCCGATCCAATGGAACTCACCGGCCTGGATCGTGCTCATGGGAATCGAGCATGAGCGGATCCACCTGGAGACGTCGAGCGTGATCATGCGGCAGATGCCGCTCGACGACCTGCGCCGCGGCGCCGAACTGACGGCCGAGGAACGGCGGCTGTGGGCCTCCTGTCCGGCGCACGGCCCCGCGCCCGCCAATCAATGGCTGCCCGTGGCCGCCTGCACCGTGCGGCTGGGCAAGCGGACCGACGACCACACCTACGGCTGGGACAACGAGTACGGCACCGAGGAGGTGGCCCTGCCGTCCTTCCGGGCGGCGCAGCGGCTCGTTTCCAACGGTGAGTTTCTCCAGTTCGTGGCCGACGGCGGCTACGGTCACGAGCGCTGGTGGACGGAGGAGGGACGCGGCTGGCTTCATTACACCAAGGCCGGGCATCCCCGCTTCTGGCTGCGGCGGGCCGAGGCCTACCTCCAGCGCAACCTCCTCGAGGAGATCCCGCTGCCGCTCGACTGGCCCGTGGAGGTCAACTGCCTGGAGGCGCAGGCCTACTGCGCCTGGCTGGCGGCGCGGAGCGGGGAGAACGTGCTCCTGCCCACCGAGGCCCACTGGCAAGCGCTGCGGGACACCGTGCCGGGAGACCAACCCACCTGGAACCCGGCCCCGGGCAACATCAACCTCGAGCATCACGCCTCGAGTTGCCCCGTCGATGCCTTCCCGCAGGGTGAGTTCAACGACATCGTGGGCAATGTCTGGCAGTGGACGCGGACGCCGATCATGCCCTTCAAGGGCTTCGAGGTGCACCCGCTGTACGACGACTTCTCGGTGCCCACGTTCGACGGCCGGCACAACCTCATCAAGGGAGGTTCCTGGATCTCCACCGGCAACGAGGCGCTGGCCAGCGCCCGCTACGCCTTCCGGCGGCACTTCTTCCAGCATGCCGGGTTCCGCACGATCGTCGAGGAGCGCGGCAACGAGGCGCTGACGTCCGGCTCGCGGCTCTACGAGACGGACAACCTGGTGACGCAGTACCTGGAGTTCCACTACTTCGACGCGGCCGGCGCCGCCGCACCCCTGGGAGTGCCCAACTTCCCCCGGGCCTGCGTGGAGGCCACGATGCCGCACGTGCCCGCCGACCGCCGCGGCCGCTGCCTCGACATCGGCTGCTCGGTGGGCCGCTCCGCCTTCGAGTTCGCCCGGCACTTCTCCCACGTCGACGCCGTCGACTTCTCGGCCCGCTTCATCCAGTCGGGGGTGCGGCTGCAGCAGGGAGACGAGGTGCTGTACGAGATTCCCACCGAGGGCGAACTGACCGCCGGCCGCGCCGTGTCGCTCGACCGGCTGGGCCTCGCCGCCACGGCCGGCCGCGTGGCGTTCATGCAGGGGGATGCCTGCAATCTGAAGCCGCTCTACACCGGCTACGACCTCGTGTTCGCCGGCAACCTCATCGACCGGGTCTACGACCCCGCCCTGTTCCTCGAGGGTATCGCCGACCGGATCCCCTCCGGCGGCATCCTTGCCATCACCTCCCCCTACACGTGGCTGGAGGAATACACGCCGCGGGCGAAATGGCTGGGTGGCCGCCGCGAGCACGGCGAGCCGCTGACCACCGCCCGGGGACTGGCCGGCCTGCTGGATGGACGCTTCGAACTGCTGTCCCGCGCGGACGTTCCGTTCGTGATCCGGGAGACGGCCCGCAAGCACCAGCACACGATCGCCGAGATGACCGTCTGGCGGCGCCGCGGCTGATCTTCTGCTACCCTAAAAGCACTCGGCACGCGGGCCGCGGGCTTGCGCCGGGGTTTCCTCCCTGCCTGCGCCCCCCATGGCCTTCGACCCCTGCCGCGAGTGGCTCGGGATCGACGCGGTCGATCTCGACAAGCCGCACCTCGTGCTCGGCCTGTCGGCCGTAGAAACCGACCCAGCGACGGTGGGTCGGGCCGCGGCGACGCGGCTGGCGATCCTCAACAGCCTCGCGCCCGGGCCGTTCGTGGTGGCGCGGGATGCGCTCCTGCAACGGGTACAGGAGGCTCGCGACAGCATGCTGGCGGCGCTGCCACCCCCGGGCGGCATGGCAGCGGCTGATCCGCCCGTGCCGCGGCCCGCATCCCGACAGATCGCGCCGTGGGCCCGCCCTTCATCGCTCTCGTCCCCGCTGAGTCTGCCCGGAGCCGATCCCGGGCCCGCGACCTGGCCCGCCCCGGCGGCGGTCGCCAGCCAGGGTGGACTCGCCTTCGACACCGGGGACGTCAGGCCACGCGGGACGGCACATCATCCGCACCATCATTCCCATCGTCACTCGTCACGGTCGGCCAATTCGGGAGCGGCGCTGCCCGCCATCGCGTTGCTGCTGGCCGTCTCGGCGGGGTTGGGCGGTTACTGGTACGCCTCACGAGACAAAGCGGATCGCCAGATCGCCAGCAGGGATGCCGAAAGACCGAGCCGGCGCCCCGCCGCCAACGAGCCCGACCGCGACCAGCCTGTTCGTCCCCGCGATGAGCCGTCGGAACGCCCCCGACCACGCCCCCGACCGCGCCCCCGTCCCGACGGGGACGACACGCCGCCGTCCCCGGTTTCCCCGTCCACGCCGGCGCAGCCCCAGCCGGCTCAGCCGCAACCGCCGGTGGTGCCCGGCGACGAGGCCGCAGCCGCCCGCGCGGCGGCCGCGGTGGACGCATCGCTGCGCATGGCCTTTGCGGCCATCACGAGCAAGGACTACGCCAGCGCCGGCCGCACCGTCCAGGCCGCTCGCGATCAGGCCGGCGACGATCCGAATCTGCATGCGCGGATCGACCGCTGGAACTTGTTCAACGAATACGCCAAGGACTTCGCCGGGCACGCGGCCAATGCCCTCAAGGCCGCCAACGCGGGCCGCGACTACGCGCTCGGCAAGACCCGCTTCGCCGTCATCGAGTCGACGCCCACCATGCTCGTCTACAAGCAGGCCGGGGCGGTGAAACGCGTGCCCCGCGAGCGGATTCCGCACGATGTCCTCACGGCCATCGTGGGCACCTGGTTCGCGGCCGACGGCCGCGCGGCCAACCATATCTTCCTCGGTATCCACCACCTGGCGCAGCCGCACCCCGACGTGGCGGCCGCCCGCCGGGAATGGCAGACGGCCACGAGCGGTGGGGAGTCGATGGCGGGCATGATGCCGTTGCTCGACGATCCGATCATCAAGGACGCCGCCCGCGGTCGCTGACAGCCAGACCGCGGGCAACTCGACTGTGGCGGTGGGATGCCCGTCAGGCCACGGCGGCGAGGATCGCCTGCAGTTCCGCAGCGTCGAGTGCCACCGGGTTGCCACGCATGCTGGCGCCGCCCGAGTTGTTCGCCAGCCACTCCAGCCGGTCGGGGGCGAGCCCCACGTCCGTCAGCCGGCGCGGCGTGCCCGCGGCCGCACAGAGGGCCTCGATCCGCTCCACGAAGGCGTCCGCCGCCGCGGCGCTGCCCGCGGGCGATGCCGGATCGCAGGCCCGCTCCAGGGCCGCGAAGTCGGCGCCGCACGCGGCACGGTTGACCCGCATCGCCACCGGTAGCATCAGGGCGCAGGCCACGCCGTGCGGCGTGCCGCACTCCACGCCCAGCGCCGCGGCCACGCCGTGGGCCATGCCCAGCCCCGAGTTGCCCAGGGCCATGCCCGACACGAGCGCGGCGTGGCTCATCACCGCGCGGGCCTCCAGGTCGCCCGGATCGGCGAGCACGCGGAGCAGCGCAGCCACGGCCCGCGGCAGCGCCTCGAGGACGAGCGCCCGCGGCAGTGGCCGGCGAAAGCGGCACACGTACGACTCGATCAGTTGCGTGATGCAGTCGAGCCCCGAGGCGGCCGTCACGGCCCGGTCGCAGGAGAGCGTCAGCGAGGGATCGACGAGGGCGGCACGCGGCACCATCAGCGGGCTGCGCATGCTCTTCTTGAACCGGCGCCGCGGGCAGGAGACGACGGCGTTGCGGGTGGCTTCGGCGCCCGTGCCGGCGGTCGTGGGCACGGCCACCACCGGCAGCGGCGGCACGACGATGGGCAGGCCGCGTCCCACGCCCTCCAAGCGATCGATCACTTCGGCCTCGGGATCGGTCGCGGCGGCATCGGCGTTGGTGGCCAGCGCCGCCAGCGCCTTGCCCAGGTCGATGGCCGCGCCGCCTCCCAGGGCGATCACGACGGGCCTACCGTGCTGCGGCGGCAGGCCGGCCAGTGCGGCGGTCACCTGCTCGACAGTCGGCTCGCCGGCCGACTCGGCCACGAGCGACGCTTCCAGGCCCGCCTCGCCGAGCAGCGCGACGATCCGCTCCACGCCGCCGCAGGCTGACAGGCCGCGCCGGCTGGCCACGATCCAAGCCGCATCCCCCAGCGTCGCGGCGATCCGTCCCAATTCCACGATCCGACCCGCGCCGAAGTGAATCGCCGGCGGCACCACGAAGTCGTAGGCCAGTTCCGGATCGGGCCGATGGGCTGGTGGGGCGAGGTTGTGCATGGCTGGCGTCGCCGCGCGGAGGCTGGGCATGGACCGCGGGGCGTTGACGTTCTACCCTTGGCAAAGGCAACCGTTTTCACCTGCTGCCGCGCCGCACGCAACAGCCTGCGGGCCGCCGGCCGGCCCGCTGCCCACCCCGTATGACAGACGCCCTCGCCATCCCCGTCGTCGGCGGCCCGATCCATGGCCGCATCCGTCCGCCGGGTTCGAAGAGCCTCACCAACCGGGCCCTCGTCTGCGCCGGCCTGGCACGCGGCACGAGCACGCTCAGCGGCTGCCTCGACAGCCAGGACACGCGGGTCATGGCCGCCGGCCTGCAGGCCCTGGGAGTGCGGTTGCAGGCCGATTGGGATCGCGGCGAGATCCGCATCGAGGGCACGGACGGACGCATCCCCGCCCGCGAGGCCACGATCGAATGCGCGGCCAGCGGCACCACGATGCGCTTCCTGGCTGCGGTCTGCGCCCTGGGCGACGGCACCTACAGGCTCGACGGCACGGCCCGCATGCGGCGCCGGCCGATCGGCGACCTGGTGGACGCCCTGCGCGGTCTGGGCGTGGACGCCGTGGCGGAGAGCGCGGGCGGCTGCCCGCCGGTCCTCATCCGCGGGCACGGCCTGCGCGGCGGCGAGGCGCGGGTGAAGGGAGACACCTCGAGCCAGTTCGCCAGCGGCCTGGCGCTGGCGGCACCGTGCATGCCGTTGGGCCTGCGGCTCACGCTCGAGGGCACGCTCGTGTCGTTGCCCTACCTGGAGATGACCCGACGACTGATGACGTCGTTCGGCGCCACGTGTACGACGGGCCCCGGAGCGTCCTGGACGATCGCGGCCGGCGGCTACGCGGCCCGCGATCAGCGCATCGAGCCCGATGCGTCGGCGGCGAGCTACTTCTTCGCCGCGGCGGCGCTGACCGGCGGTAGCGTGCGGGTCGACGGCCTGTCGCGCCGGAGCGTGCAGGGCGACGTGGCCTTCTGCGACGCGCTCGAACGGATGGGCTGCACGGTGGCCTGGGAGGATGGCGACCCAGCCGTCGGCGCCGGTGCGATCACGGTCTCTGGCCGGGCCGTCCGCGGCATCGACATCGACATGAACGCCATCAGCGACACCGTCCCCACGCTGGCCGTGGTGGCCCTGTTCGCCGGCACGCCCACCACGATCCGCAACGTGGCCCACATCCGCGACAAGGAGACCGACCGCATCGGCGACCTGGTGCGCGAGTTGCGTCGGCTCGGTGCAGATGCCAGCGAGCACGCCGACGGCCTGACGATCGTGCCGGCGCCGCTGCACGGCGGCAGCGTGGCCACCTACGACGACCATCGCATGGCGATGAGCCTGGGGCTGGTCGGCCTGCTGGTGCCGGGCGTCCGCATCGAGGATCCGGCCTGCGTCGGCAAGACGTTTCCCGACTACTGGCGGCGGCTGGCCGACGTCGCCGGCTTCGCCCCCGGCTGGCCGCCTGCCTGACGCGACGTCCTTCAGGCGTCCTCGCCGATCGAGGCCCGCTCCAGCGCCTCGGCCGCCCGCTCCAGCAACTCGTCCACTTTGCCGGGCACTCCCCCGGCGGCCTGCACATCCGACAGCCGCAGGGCGTCGTCGAGCGCCAGGAAACCGCCTCCGCAGTGCTGGCAGTAGACCCGCTTACCCAGAAGTTCCACCGCGATCTGCAGCGTGCGGCCGCACACCGGGCATGGCTGGTGGTAGTAGACCGGTCGCAGCATCGTGATACCTCTTCGCGGCGGCACCGACTCGGCGGTCCCGCCTCGCCCCGACGTGCGTCCGATTTTAGGGGGACCTGTCCGCACCGGCAATCGGGAACCGCGTGAGAATTGGGTGTGCCGGATCGGTCCCTTGGACGCCACGGCCGCAGCCTCGTTTTCCTCGACGCAAAGCCCCCGGTACGATACTGCCAGACCGAAGGGCCTGTGGCGGGGCTGTATCGACCGGGGACATCCACCGTGCCGCTCCAACGACCGCTGCTCACCCCCGTGATCGTCGGTTTCTGGTGCCTCACCAGTGGCTGGCTGCTGGCGACCAAGGTGCTGCCCTCGCTGCACCCTGGATCGCCCCCGGGCCAGCAAGCGCTCTACACCGCCGGCAACCGCCTCGTGCCCGTGGGCTGGACGGTGCAGTGGAACGACCGATCCGTCGGTTGGGCCCTCACCGAAACGCAACGATCCGCGCTCGACGGTTTGATCGTCGACAGCCGGCTGCACTTCGACAGACTGCCCCTCGACGAGATGCTGCCCCCCTGGGTCCGCGTGCTGGTGCAGCGAACCGTGGGCAACGGCCCGGAATCCACCTTCGACGCCCGCGGGCGGCTGTCCATCGATGCCGCCGGCGAACTGCGGGCCTTCACGTCGATCGTCAACCTCCCCGGCACGGCCGAACAGGTGCTGCTCAACGGCACGATCGATGACGGCCAGATGCGCGTCGCGATCCGGGCGGGTGAGATGCGGCACGAGACCACCCGCTCCTTCCCGCGGCACATGATGATCGGCGACGAACTCTCCCCCCAGGCCACGCTTCCCGATCTCTACGAGGGCCGCCGCTGGACCGTGCCGGTGTACAGCCCGCTGCGGCCCCGCCAGACACCGATCGAGATCCTGCACGCGGTGGTGGGGGGCGAGGAGAGCATGTTCTGGGACGACTCGCTGGTGCGGACCCGAGTCGTTTCCTACCACGAGGATCCATCGGGCCACCACGAGCCGCGCTGCCGCTTGTGGGTCGACCTCTCGGGCCGCGTGCTGCGGCAGGAGGCGCTGCTGCTCGGGGCCAGGCTGTCGTTCCTGCGACGCACCGACGCCGAAGCGGCCGACCTGGCGGCCGCCGCGGGCCAGGCCGCGATGCCCGCCGCACCTGAACGTTCAGCCGCCGAGGCCACACCATGATCGACTTCGACCACGTCACGCGGACGTACGGCCCGCGCACGGCCGTCGCAGACCTGTCCCTGTCGATCCCGCGCGGCGAGCTCTTCGCCCTGCTCGGCCCCAACGGCGCCGGCAAGACGACGACGATCCGCATGCTGGTGGGCCTGCTGCACCCCTCGCGCGGCGCGATTCGCGTCTGTGGCCACGACCTCGTTTCCAACCCGCGTGCCGCACACCTGCACATCGGCTACGTGCCCGACGAGCCCTGCCTCTACGACAAGCTCACGGGCCGTGAGTTCCTCTGGTTCATCGCCGACATGTTCGGGATGCCGCGGCACCTCGCCGGCGCGCGGATCGACCGCGAGATCGAGCACTTCGAGCTGGGCGAGTTCGCCGATGACCTGGCCGAGCGCTACTCGCTGGGCATGAAGCAGCGACTCGTGTTCGCGGCCTCCCTGCTCCACGACCCCGACGTGCTGGTTCTCGACGAGCCGATGGTGGGCCTCGACCCGCGCAGCGTGCGCATCGTCAAGGACCTGCTGGCGGCCCGCACCCGCGAGGGCATGACCGTGTTCATGTCGACGCACACGCTGGCGATGGCGGAGGAGATGGCCGACCGCGTGGGCATCATGGTCCGCGGCCAACTGCGATTCCTGGGCACGCTGGCGGAACTCCGCGAGCAGATGACCCTCGAGACCACCACGCTCGAGCAGATGTACCTGGAACTGACGGCACCGCGGGGAACCGCGTCATGAACGGCTGGGCCGCGAGCCGCCGGGCCGGGGCCGCCGGAGCGCTGCGACTGCTGCTCCCGGAGGAGGAGGGGCGGCTCTTCCTCAGACTGCGGGCCACGCTGACCTGGGAGACCGTGCGCGCCATGTTCATGCAGGCCCGCCTCCGGCTCGGCCTCGTCGTACTGCTGAGCGCGATGTTCTGGGGTTCGCTGTTCGGCATGTTCCTGGAGGCCTTCTCCTTCCTCGACGCCCTGCACGCGGACGTCACCTCGCTGCTCTTCAACGCCTTCTTCTCCTCGCTGATGGTGATGCTCGTGTTCTCGGCGGGCATCCTCCTCTACGGCGGCATGTACTGTTCCACCGAGGCCCGCCTGCTGCTCACGCTGCCGATCCGCGCCGAGACCATCTATGCGCACAAGTTCGGCGAGGCGATGTGGTTCGCCTGCTGGGGCTTCGTGCTGCTGGGGAGCCCGATGCTCGTGGCCTACGGCGTGGTGCGCGAGGCCGCCTGGCCCTACTTCCTGCTGCTCCTGCCCTTCATGGCCTCGTTTGCCGTGATCCCGGCCGCGCTGGGCGGCATCTGCTGCATGGTGCTCGTGGCCTGGATGACGAGGCTACGGCTGCACGCCGTGTCGATCGCCATCACGGCCTGCTGCATCGCCGCGCTCGGGCTGGGCTGGACGCTGGTGTCGCCGCTGCGGATCGACGCCATGTCGGCCGCCTGGTTCGAGCGCACCTTCGCCCGGTTGGCGGTCACGGAGCAGAAGTTGTTTCCCAGCTGGTGGCTCTCCAGCGGTCTCCTCGAGGCCGCCCGCACGGAGCGCGACGGCAGCCTTTCCGGCGCCGGACTGGTGGAGGCCTTGAAGTTCCTGGCCCTGCTGGTCGCCAACGCCATGATGCTGCATCTGGTCGCGGGCTGGCTGGCCCGCGTGGCCTACCGGCGCGGCTTCAGCCAACTGGCCGGGGAGGTGCCGGCCCGCCGGCGCCGGCCGCTGGGCTGGTTCGATCGGGCCCTGATGAACGCTGGCTCCGCGTCGGGTCGGCCCCTGCGCCTGCTGCTCGTCAAGGACCTGCGGCTGTTCCGTCGCGACGTCTCCCAGTGGTCGCAGTTCGTGATCTTCTTCGGCTTGATGGGCCTTTATTTCTTCAATCTACGCTCGTTCAACTACAACAACGCCTACGCGTCGATGATCGGGTTCCTGAACGTGGCCGTGGTGGGGCTGATCCTCTCCACCTTCACGACGCGGTTCGTGTATCCGATGATCAGCCTGGAGGGCCGCCGCTTCTGGATCATCGGGCTGCTGCCGGTGCACCGCGACCAGATCGTGTGGTCGAAGTTCCTGTTCTCCTTGCTGGGCGGTGTCATCCCCTGCTGCGGGCTGGTGCTGCTCAGCGACTCGATGCTCGGCATCAGCTGGCCGCTGATCCTGCAGCACGAACTCTGCTGCCTGATGCTGTGCCTGGGCCTGTCGGGCATCGCCGTGGGGCTGGGGGCGCGGATGCCCGACCTGC
Organism: Planctomycetota bacterium; assembly: GCA_003671185.1. Taxonomy (GTDB): domain Bacteria; phylum Planctomycetota; class Planctomycetia; order Pirellulales; family UBA1268; genus QWPN01. Next base: position 6,093 of record QWPN01000082.1, on the reverse strand, counting down.
GGGAATCGTCCCCGTCCAAGATCGCGTCTGGGTTCGGGGGCACCCTGAGCCTGGTGGTCAGTTCCCTGTTCATCATGTCCGTGGTGATCGTGGCGGCGATCCCGGCCCACGCCGGATCCGTGAGCCTGCTGCTCTCGGCCCGCGGCGGCGCGGCGGCCCCTGCCGGAGGCTTCCTCGCCTGGGCCGCCGGCCCCTGGGGCACGGCCGCCTTCCTCGCGGCGATGGTGGCCCTGGGCCTGACCGCCACGTTCGTGCCGCTGCTGCTCGGCCTGCGGGCATTCCGCCGCCTGGAGGTCTGACCGCCTGTTACGCCTCGCCCCGCCCTGCGGTTGTCAGAGTGGCGGCGGAGAGGCCACGATGGTCGGTCTTCGGCCCGGCACCCCCACATGATCCAGCATCACGTCCCGCATCCCGCCGAGCAGTCATCCGACGCGGGCCGCGAGCGACGGCCGCGGGTGGGGGCCGTGCAATACCTGAACACGAGGCCACTGGTTCACGGCCTGGCATCCGCCGACATCGACCTGCGTTTTGACCTGCCCAGCCGGCTGGCCGACCGCCTCGCGGCCCGCGATCTCGACGTGGCGCTGATCCCGTCGATCGAACTGTTCCGCGGCGCGGGATATCGCGTCGTCTCGGACGCCTGCATCGGCTGCCGCGGGCCGGTGATGAGCGTGAAACTGTTCTTTCGCACGGCGCCGGGCCGCGTGGCCACGCTGGCCGTCGACGAGGGATCGCGGACCAGCGCCGCGCTGGCCCGGATCCTGCTCGCGGAACGACACGGCGTGCATCCGCAGTTGGAACTCCTCCCCATCGGCGCGGGTCCGGGCGACACGAAGGCCGACGCAGTGCTGCTGATCGGCGATCGGGCCATCGGCCCGGCGGGCTGGGGCGCCTTCCAACTGGCCTGGGACCTGGGCGACGAGTGGTGCCGGTGGACCGGGCTGCCGTTCGTGTTCGCGGTCTGGGCGGCCCGCGACGACGTCGATGTGCGTCGGGTCGAACCGCTGCTGGCGGCGGCCCGCGACTCGGGTCGGGCCAACCTGGCCGCGATCGCCGCGGCGGAGGCCGCTGCCCACGGGCTCACGGTGCCGCAATGCCTCAGCTACCTGCGTGACAACCTGCACTACGATCTCGGCCCGCGGGAGCGGGAGGCGCTCTGGCTCTTCCAGTCCCGTGCCGCCACACTGTCGCTGGCCCCCGCGGCGCCGCCGCGGGCCGCTGCGACGGGCGTGGCCCGGAAGTGATACCGCTCCCATGACGACGATCGGCCGCATCCTCGACGACGTGGTGGCGGGCGGCAGGCTGTCCGCTGCGGATGCCGTGCGCCTGCTCGAGTCCCGCGAACTGGCCGCCATCGGCCGGGCTGCCGATGCCGTCACCCGCCGGCTCCATCCCGAGCCCTATCGCACCTACAACATCGACCGCAACATCAACTACACGAACGTGTGCACGGCGGTGTGCGACTTCTGTGCCTTCTACCGGGGTCCCAAGCACCCCGAGGGCTACGTCCTCGACCGCGGGGTGCTGCTGGAGAAGATCGCCGAGATGGTCGCGGTGGGTGGCGACCAGATCCTCCTCCAGGGCGGCCTCCACCCCACGCTCACGCTGGAGTGGTATGAGGATCTGCTGCGCGAGATCAAGACGCGGTTTCCGCAGGTCAACGTGCACGGGTTCTCGCCTCCGGAGATCCATCACTTCACGAAGGTCTCCAAGCGGCCGCTCCGCGAGGTGCTGGAGCGGTTGGCCCGGGCGGGCCTGGGCTCGCTGCCAGGTGGCGGCGGCGAGATCCTCGTCGACCGCGTGCGGGAGGCGATGACCCGCGGCAAGGTGCTCACCGACGACTGGCTGGAAGTGCACCGGCAGTGGCACCTGCTGGGCGGCCGCAGCACGGCCACCATGATGTTCGGCCACATCGAGACGCTGGCCGAGCGGGTCGAGCACCTCGACAGGGTGCGGGACTTGCAGGACGAGACCGGCGGCTTCACCGCCTTCATCTGCTGGTCGTTCCAGCCCGACAACACGGAGATGGCCGACATCCCGCCGGCCGGTTCGTTCGAGTACCTGAAGACGCAGGCCGTGGCCCGGCTGTACCTCGACAACGTCGCCAACATCCAGTCCAGCTGGGTGACGCAGGGCCGCGACATCGGCCAACTCGCGCTGCTCTTCGGTGCCAACGACATGGGCAGCCTGATGATGGAGGAGAACGTCGTCAGCGCGGCCGGCACCGTGCACCACCTGACGCTCGAGCAGATGCGGTCGGCGATCTCCGAGCTGGGCTGGATCCCTCGCCGGCGGAACGTGTTCTACGAACTGTTCGAGGACGAGCCGCCGACGCCCGCATCCGATCCGGAGCGGACCCGGGTTCGCGCCGTGCCGCTGCCCGTGGCCTCCACCGCCCCGTGAGTGCGGCGGCCTCCGCCCGCGGCGTGGTGTTTCGCTGCCGGCACATCCTGCCCATGGCGGGCCCGCCGCTGGAGAACGGCTGGCTGCGCGTAGCCCGGGGACGGATCGTGGCCCTGGACAGCGGCCGGCCGCCCGTCGGCGCGATCGACCTCGGCGACGCGATCGTGCTGCCCGGGCTCGTCAACGCGCACACGCACCTCGAGTTCTCCGACCTGCGGACGCCGCTCGATGCCGCCGGTGGCCTGCCCGGCTGGATCGGGCGGGTCGTGCCGCTGCGCCGCGAACGGGATGCCGCCCCCGGCGCCGCCGAGAAGGTGGCGGCGGCCCTGCGCCGCGGCCTGGTGGAGAGCGCCCTGGCGGGCGTGACGACGATCGGCGAGATCGCCACGCAGGTGGACGTGGCGGCCGTCACGACGGGCGGACCGCGGGTGCGCACGTTCCGCGAGGCGCTCGGTCTGTCGGCCGCCGCCGGAGAGGCGGCATTCCGATCGCTCGTCGGCGATCTCGACCGTCTCGCGGCGGGAGCTGCCGCCGCCGGCATCTCGCCACATGCGCCCTATTCGGTCGCCGCTCCGCTCGGCCGGCGGCTGGTGGCGGAGGCATGTCGCCGACGGCTGCCCGTGGCGATGCACGTCGCCGAAAGCCTGGCGGAGCAGGAACTCGTCGCCCGGGGAACGGGCCCTCTGCGCCAGTTGCTCGAGGATCTCGGCGCCTGGCGGCCGGAGTGCCCGCCGCACCTGTTGCCCGCCGCCGAGTGGATCACGCGGCTGGCCCGGGCGCCGCGCGGCATCATCGTGCACGGCACCTTTTTAGACCGCGATGCCGATGCCTTCGGCCGCCTCGCCCGGCACCGCGACCGGCTCTGCGTGGTGGTCTGCCCGCGCACGACGCAGGCCCTCTCCGGCACGCTGCCTCCGCTGGCGCTGTTTCGCGAGGCGGGCATCCGCGTGGCCATCGGCACCGACAGCAGGGCATCCACTCCCGACCTCTCCGTGCTGGCGGAGTGCCGGGCCCTCGTCACTGCCGGGGCGGCCACTCCGGCCGAGGCCCTGCGGATGGCGACCATTCACGGAGCCTGGGCGCTGGCGTTCGACCGCCGCTGCGGCCGGCTGGCCCCCGGGCTGGCGGCCGATCTCCTGATCCTCAGGCCCGCGGCCCGCTACGGCGACCCCTGGGAAGCGGCCCTCGACCCCCGCACCTGCATCACGGCCACCATGCGGTCCGGCCGGTTCATCGCCGGCCAGGCCTGACGATTCCCCAGGTCCCGCCGCCCCCTCAAGAAGCACACCGACCGTTGAAGGTGTGGGGCCGCTCGATGGAGCCCCCGGAGATGTCGAGGAACGCACACGCCCTGATCATGCCGATAGCGAAATTCGGGTCCTTGTGACGCCGCCGGCGTGCGGCGTCCAGAGTGCCGCCACCTCGCCAAGCCCGCTGGGTATCGTTGAGGAAGTGGGATTGGGTTCGCCAGGCGACGCGATCGTGACAACTGCCACGCTGCGGTGCCGGACATGAAGCGGTCCGTTCTGTTCTGCGCGAGCCGGCTGGCCAACCCTGCAGGCGATGCGTCCCGCCTGCGTCGCAGCCGCGGGTTCACGCTCGTCGAGATTCTGGTGGTGATCGCCATCGTGGCCACGATGATCGGCCTGCTGCTGCCCGCCGTACAGCAGGCCCGGCAGGCGGCCACCCGCACCCAGTGCCAGAGCAATCTCCGCCAGGTCGGCATCGCGCTGTTGTGTCACGCCGATGCGAAGCGGACGTTCCCCTTCGCCTCGGGCAGGCCGCGGCCGGGCACGACGACCCACCTCGACGACAGGCCGGTCGAGGGCATCGACGACATCCGGCCGCAATCGTGGGCCATCTCCATCCTGCCGTTCATCGAAGAGGGTGCCCTGGCGACGATGTACGACTCCTACTGCCTGGCGTGTCCGCCGGAAACGCAGGAGGCCGACATCGTGGCCGCCAGCATCCGGGTCTACAACTCGTGCGCGCGGTCGCCTGGTGCCGTCGACTTCGCGGCCCTGCTCGGTCCGGGTCCGGCGCAACCCGATCCGACCCGGCGGCTGGCAGGATGGTTTTACGGTGCCGCTCCGCCGGCGGCGGCCTTCAACGGGGTCCTCGTGCCCGAGGGGCTGGGGTGGGTCGAGGGCCAGGGCACCTACGCGACCTCCATTCGGGCCACACCCATCCGCATCACGGAGGTCAGCGACGGCCTGTCGAAAACCCTGGTGGTCGCCGAGTGCAACGACTACACCACCGATGATGGCAGCACCTGGACAAAGCCTCGCTACTCCTGGCCCTACATTACCGACGTGGGTCGCTACGCGGGGCTCGGGGCGGGCGTCGGCCAGTCCCCGCTGGAGACCTCGCTCAAGCCGCGGTCGCGGTTGGGTGGGGGCGTGTTCCAGGCCTTGGCCGGCGATGGCGCCGTGCGGCCGCTGGCCGACGACATTTCGGCGGATCTCCTCCAGGCCCTCGTCAGCCGATCGGGCAGTGAGATCGCCGCGACGCGCTGACCCGCCGCCGTGCCGAACAGAATATCCCTACGCGGCCCCGGCTCGGTCGGGCCAGACGGAAGGGCAGGGAAAGCTGGGGGAGCGGCGGCCGCCGGCGCAGCAGCAAAAAATGGCTGGGAACCTTTTTCCCGGCCGCGGCATCTCAACGGGTGGGCCTGGCCGTTGCGCAGCCGTGACACACGGATCGCGGGCGCCGGGCTTAGCATGCGGCATCGACCCGCCACCACCCGCGAGACCCGATCATGCACACCACGCTGCCCCGGTCGCTCGTCCTCCTCGCCGCCTGCCTGACGGCCGCCACCGCGGCCGCCGACGGCCTGATCGTCGTCCACCGGCCGCCACCGGGGTTCGTGCCGCCCCACCACGTGCCGCACGCGTTCGCGCCGCTCGAGGTCCGCGAGCACCATGTCGTGGTCACGATCCACGACCAACTCGCCGTCACCGAGGTCGACCAGACGTTCTTCAACCCCAATGGGCAGCGACTGGAGGGCGACTACCTGTTCCCCGTGCCCAAGGGAGCCAAGATCGACGCCTTCTCGATGGACATCGACGGCCGGATGACCGAGGCCGAACTGCTCGACGCCGACAAGGCCCGGAAGATCTACGAGGACATCGTGCGGCGCATGAAGGACCCGGCCCTGCTGGAATATGCGGGCCAGGATCTGTTTCGCGTCCGCATCTTCCCCATCGAGCCCAACGCCCCCAAGCGGGTGAAGTTGAAGTATTCACAACTGCTGCGGCAGGACGGCGGCCTCGTCGAATACGTCTACCCGCTGAACACGGAGAAGTTCTCCGCCCGGCCGATCCGTTCGATGTCGATGAAGGTGACGCTGGAGACGAAGCAGCCGCTCAAGTCGATCTATTCGCCGAGCCACACGGTGGAGATCGCCCGCGACGGCGACCGGCGCGCCAGCGTGGGATTCGAGGCCCGCGATACGCGTCCCGACACCGACTTCCGCCTGTTTCACGCCGTCGAGCCGCGGGACGACCTGGGGCTGGGCCTGCTCCTGCACCGCGACGGCGACGAGGGCACGTTCGCGCTGCTCGCCGCACCGCCGGCACAGGGCGCGGGCGACACCGTCGCCGCCAAGGACGTGGTGTTCGTGATCGACACCTCGGGCTCGATGGCCGACGGCGACAAGCTGGGCCAGGCCCGCAAAGCGCTGGAGTTCTG
>QWPN01000037.1 GCA_003671185.1 Planctomycetota bacterium | reverse complement strand
GACGGCGCGAGAATCGCCGGCGCTTCAGCCGACGGCACCGTGCAGTTGTGGGATGCGGAGTCGGGTGCCCCCGTGCTCATGCTCCGCGGGCATCGCGACCAGGTGTGGGGGCTGGCCTTCGCAGCCAGTGGTGACGCGATCGCCACGGCGTCGTGGGACGGCACGACGAGGCTGTGGGGAATGTCGGCGGCCGAGATCGCCCGGCGACGAAATCGCCAACCGGTACGCCGTGAACGGTTGATGCCTGCCGGTGACACGCCTGGCAGGGCAGAAGAGGATCAGGCCCAGCAGGACTGAGCCGGCCCGCCGCACACGCTGCGGGCCCGGGACGCGCCACCGTCAGCCGGACAATCCGGAAAGCACCTGGCCGAGCGTCTCCTGCAGGACGGCGGCACTGCGCTTCAGCCCCTGCATTTCCTTGGGCCAGAGTTCGATTTCCAGGGTCTTCTCGGCACCGGCCCGGCCCACCACCGTGGGCACCGAGATCGCCACGTCGCGCATCCCGTAGCAGCCGGACTGCACCGTCGACACCGGCAGCACCCGCTTGGCGTCGAGGGCGATGGCATGGATCACCTCGGCGATCGACACGCCGACGGCAAACCCGGCGCCGGTCTTTTTCTTGATCATCTCGGCTCCGGACGTGCGCGCCCGCTGAAACACGTCGTCGCCGAGCTTGTGACTGAAGCCCGGGTATTTTTCCAGCGGCAGGCCGGCTACGCTGGCGCTCGACCATACCGGCACCATGCTGTCGCCGTGCTCGCCAAGGATCATGGCCTGCACCTGCGTGGCCGGGGCCCCGAGGTTCATGGCCAGTAGGCTGCGGAAGCGGAGCGTGTCGAGCAGCGTGCCAAGGCCGATGACGCGGCCCCGCGGCAGCCCCAGTTCCTTGTCGGCCAGGTAGGTGAGGATGTCGACCGGATTCGAAACCACGAGCACGATCGCGTCGGACCGCAGGCCGGCCGACCGCAGCGACTCGAGGATCGAGCGGAACAACACCACGTTGCGGTTGATGAGCGCCAGCCGACTCTCGTCCGGCTTGCGACGCAGGCCGGCCGTGATGCAGACCACGTCGGCGTCCACAACGGCGTCGTAACCACCGGCCCGGATCACCTGGTCGGCGATCGCCGGGGTGCCGTGCATCATGTCGAGCGCCTGCCCGTCCGCCAGGTCGGCGTTGGCGTCGACGATCACGATTTCGTGGACGATGCCGGCCACTTGCAGGGCGAAACCTGCAGATGAGCCGACGATGCCGCCACCGCCGATGATCCCAACTTTCATGGTCGTGTGCTCCTTGCGTCGATCAGGCTGCGGTGATGCCGAGCTGCCGGCACACCTGCTCGGTAACCACCTTCACCAGCGCCTCCTGGTCGATGCCGCTGGGCACCGTGGCGCGGGTGACATTCTGCGGGTCGGCCCCCATCGGAGGCGGAGCATCGAAGGCCTTGCGGGTCACGCCCGTGGCCGCCCAGCTGGCACGGAATACGTCGTTGGCGCAGATGTCGCAGTTCTCCATGTTCTTTTCCAGGCGCGGGTCGGTATAGCCCCACTTCTGCTTGAGCTCGAGCAGCTCCTTCGTCTCCTGCTTGGTGAGATAGTTCACCTTGCCCAGGTCCTTGGCGAGCATGAGGATCTTGCAGTAGGCGTCGAGAATCTCGGTCCACCAGTAGGCCTTCTCGACAGTCTCACCGAAGCTGACCGTGCCGTGATTCGCCAGGATCACCACGTTCGACTTCTTCACGAACGGCTTCACCGTGTCGGCGAACTTCTGGCCGCCGGGCGTCTCGTACCGGGTGATGGGCACGTCGCCCAGGAACACCTCAACCTCGGGCAGCACGCACTGCGGAATCGGCTCACGGGCCACTGCGAAGGCGGTGGCGTGCGGCGGGTGGCAGTGCACGACGCTGTTGATATCGGGACGCTCTTTCATGATCGTGAGGTGCAGGAGCACTTCGCTGGAACGCTTGCGATGGCCGGCCAGCTGGTTGCCCTCCATGTCGACGATGCACAGATCTGAGGGCTTCATGAAGCCCTTGGAGATCATCGTGGGCGTGCAGAGAACCTCGTTGGGCCCGAGCCGGAACGAGATGTTGCCGTCGTTGCCGGCCGCGAAACCCTTGTTGTAGATGCGGCGGCCGATGTCGCAGATCTCCTCCTTGAGCTGGGCGAGGGACTTGCCCGGGGTCTTGATGGGCGTCTTGGTGGCCATGGGTGCTTCTCCTCCTGGTTGGTGAACTACTGGATTCGTGGGTGTGCGGGTGCCTGTCCTATCGATTCTTGCCCACTGTTTCGGTCGCGGTCGGATTGGGGGTCGCGAAAAGGCTGCCGGCGGTGCCGGTCATGACGGTCGCGACGGAAGTTCGATGTGGTCGATCAGGGCGGCGATGTAGGCGTCGACCGGTTTGTCGACGGGACGGAAGGGCTGTGCGGCCTCGCCGCCCTCGCTGAAGGCGACGATTTGGCCGTCGCCGGCGCCCAGGTCGTCCCAGGCCACGAGGGGCTCGGCGTCGCCGTCGCCGCGGGCCAGGTCGCCACCTGCCAGGGGCACCACCACGCGGAGCGCCGCACCGCGCATCGCTGGATGCGGCTCCACGAGCGTGACGATGCCGATGGTCTTGCCCAGTCGCATGGTGTCAGCCTTCCGTCGGGAACGCGCCCGTCACGTCAGTGGTCATGGCTCGTGCAGCTGCAGGGTGCGGGGGCGGCGGCGAGTTCCGCCGGCACGCTGCCGGCCGGGGACTTTGCGAATTCAGCACAGGACCGCTCCAGGCTGCCCGCCGTGAACGTGGTGGGGTCGACGACCAGCAGGTTGGCCGCACATTCGACTGCAGCCGCCGCCAGCGTCCGCGGGTCGCGGGCCGTCACGGCACGCAGGCTTGTCGACCGGTTGGCGAGCACGACGGCCGCCGCGGGCCGACCCGTGAGAAGGATGGCCCGGGCGGCGTCGCGCGACGCATGCACCGCGATGGCGGCAACCACCTCGGCCAGCCCGCTGGCAGGGATCTGTTGTGCGGCCGGCACGGCCCTGGCGATCGACGCGGCCCGGCTTCTGGCGTCGCCCGGACAGGCCGCGTGAGCCACGACGAACGGTCGCGCGGCAGCGCCCCCGCCGGCCGCACTTCCGCCGCGCACGATCGCGATCCCCGCCGCGGCGGCAGCATCGCGGGCGGATGGAGTGATCGCGGCGCGGGCCGTCACGGAGATGTGCCGGGTTCCAGCCGGCAGGCCCGCGATCACCGCCTCCGTGACGACGCCGCCGGCGATGGACACGCCGGCGCCGGCGGCCGGGGCGGGGCCGGCCGATGGCCCGGCGGCCTGACCCTGGAGCCGGCGCAGCACCTCCTCCACGAGACGCTTGATCGCGTCCGCATCGGGAAGGCCGGCGTGTCCTGCGGGGGCTGTCATGGTAATCTCGCGAAACGCGGAGCTCAGTGGTTCATGCGTCGTCGACCAGGGCAATCGTGCTCCAGCGGGCCGGCGTGACCTCGCTGTGCAGCACCTCGCGCAGCAGGCGACCGTCGCTCGTGATGACGACCACGTCGCCGACACCTGCGGCCACCGTGTCAATCGCCAGTTGCGGGTCGCCGTCCGCCGTCCGGCGGTCGGCCATCAGGGGCTGCACCACGAGCAGACGCGCACCCTCCAGCGACGGGTGCTTCACCGTCGCTGTCGCTGTGCCGATGATGCGGGCCAGTTGCACGGGAATGCCTTTCAGCGGGCGGCGGCCGGGCTGCCCAGGATGCGCAGGTCGTCGACGAGCGTGCAGCGACGCTGCCGCGTGAAGGTCAGCGGCGTGGTCACGCCCTCGCCGGTCGGAGTGGCGATCGAGAACGACAGGTAGCCCTCGCCACCCAGGCCCAGGCCGGCCACGCTGGGCCCGTTCTTCACGAACAGCGTCGTGTCGAGCAGCCGGCCCATGCGGGTCATGTTGCGGACGTTGTTGGAGTGGATGATCGCCGTGTGGCGGAAGCCATGCTCGCTCTCGTGGGCCAGCCGGATCGCCTCCTCCGCGTCCCGGCAGCGAACGAACGGCAGGAAGGGCATCATCTGCTCGACGGGAACGAAGGGGTTGTCGTTGTCTGTCTCCCCGAACACGAGTTCCAGCCCGTCGCGCGCAGCCGCACCGGCAGCCTTGGCCAGCAGGGCCGCATCCTGGCCGAGCAGGTCCTTGCAGGGGACCGGATGGCGGTGGGCGCCCTCGCCGGCCATGACGATGGCACGCTTCGTGAGCGCGTCGACCTGCTGGCCGTTCAGTCGCAGGGCACCCGCCCGCTCCATGGCGGCCATCATCGCATCGAACACGGCCGCCACCACGAACACCTGCTTCTCGCCGATGCACAGCAGGTTGTTGTCGTAGGCCGCACCCTGGATGATCGACCGGGCCGCGTTGTCGAGGTCGGCGGTCTCGTCGACGACCACGGGGGGATTGCCAGGCCCGGCCACGATGGCCCGCTTGCTCGACTGCAGGGCCGCTTTCGCCACCGCCGGGCCGCCGGTCACACAGATCAACTTCACGCCGCGGTGGTTGAACAGGCTGGCGGCCGTGTCGAGCGAGGGCTCAGCCACCAGGGACACCAGATTGTCGATGCCGATGTCGCGGTGAATCGCCGCATTGAAGCGGCGTACGCCCTCGGCCGCCACCTTGCGGCCACTGGGGTGGGGATTCACGACCACGGTGTTTCCGCCGGCGATCATGTTCACCGCATTACAGGCGATGGTGGGCAGGGAGTGGGTCACGGGAGTGATGGCCCCGATGACGCCGAACGGCGCGTGCTCGATCACGGCCAGGCCGTGATCGCCGCTGAATACTTCGCTGCCCATGAATTCCACGCCGGGCACTTTCTCGCCGAGCACCTTGAGCTTCTCGATCTTGTGCTCCAGGCGGCCGATCTTCGTCTCGGCGAACTCCATGCGGCCGAGTTCCTCGGCATCGTCGATCGAGATGCGCCGCACATGGGCGATGGCCTTGCGGCGGCCCTCGACGCCCAGCCGCTCGAGTTGCTCGAAAGCCTCGGTGGCGGCGGCGACGGCCTCGTCCACTGATCCAAACACGCCATTCGCGCCGGCGTATGACGCGGTCGCCACGGGCGCGGCGACCTGCGCCGGACGGGCGCCGGACGGCGTGCCGGCGATGTTTAGTTCGGAGATCACCTGGCGGACGATCGCGGCGATGTCGGGTGCTGTTGCGGTGCTCATCTAACGTTCAGATCCTCTCTGCTGGTGGGCCCGGTCATGTCCTGTGGAAAACCTCTTTGCCCTCGATCCGCACTGTGTCGACGAGTCCGATGACGACGGCGTCGATGGGCAGTGTCTTGGTCTCGGGGGTGAGCCGTGCGCTCGATCCTTGGGTGACGAGCACGAATTGGCCTTCCCCGGCGCCGAGGGTGTCGACGGCGATGAATGTGCGGCCCGTGGACACGAGCTTCGTGCGGGTCTTGTCGTCGAGCCGGTAAGGCTCGACGACGAGGAGTTTGTGGCCGGTCATTGAAACCGTCTTCTGCGTGGCCACGACCGATCCTGTCACCAGGGCGACGAACATCAGGCACCTCCCTTTTTCACGTCGGCCAGCAGGTCGCGGGCCTGCCGGGCCACGATCAGTTCCTCGTTCGTCGGGATCACCCACACGGCCACTCGCGTCGACGCCGCGCCGATGCTGCGTTCACCGGACGCTGTGGCCGCATTGGCTGCAGGGTCGATCCCGATGCCCAGATCAGCCAAGCCCGCGACCACGGCGGCACGGGTCAGGGGCGAGTTTTCGCCGATGCCACCGGCGAAGGCGATGGCGTCCAGGCCGCCCAGCTCCACGATTCCGGCACCCAGCCAGTGACGGATCGACGCCACGTAGACATCGATCGCGGTGCGGGCCCGCTCGCTGCCGGCCGCGGCCGCCTCCTCCAGGTCGCGCATGTCGCCCGACGTGCCCGACATGCCCGCCAGCCCGCTCCTGCCGGACAGCTCTCCGAGCAGGTCCTCGAAATTGCGGCCGGTGGCCTTTGCCACGTGCACCAAGGCAAATGGGTCGAAGTCACCCGCCCGGTTGTTCTGCGGCAGGCCCGACTGGGGACTCATTCCCATCGACGTGCCCACGCTCTTGCCATCCCGAATCCAGCACACGCTGCTCGACCCGCCCAGATGGCAGGAGATCGCCCGCAGCGGCCGTGACGGCACGAGCGACATGAGCCGTTCCGCCACGAAGCGATGGCTCGCACCATGGAAACCCCAACGCCGCACGAGGTGCCGGTCCACCCACTCCGAGGGCACCGCGTACAGGGCATTGCGCGGCGGGATCGTGGCGTGGAATCCCGTCTCGAACGCCGCCACAAGCGGCACCTGCGGCATGCGCTCGCCCAGCAGCCGCATGGCCCGCACGTAGGGCGGGTTGTGCGCCGGGGCCACCGCCGCCATCTCCTCCATGGCCGCCAGCACGTCGGGCGTGACGCGAACCACGCCACTCACCCGGCCGCCGTGCACCGCCTTGAAGCCGACGGCCGCCAACTCGGCGACGCTGCCCAGCGGCCCCCCCGGGGCCGTGAGCTGCCCCAGCGCAGCCTCCAGGGCCACGGCGTGGTCAGGTACCGGCAGCACCGACTCGAGCGGCCTGCCGTCGGATGCCTGCAGGCTCGCATAGACGCGGCTCTGCGCCGCGCCGATTCGCTCCACGCCACCGCGCGCAAGTTCCCGACCACCCTCCACGCCACCCTCCGCGGGCAGCTCGAAAAGCCGGTACTTGAAGCTCGTGGAGCCCAGGTTGGCGACCAATACCTTCACGCTCGTATTCCCAGGAGGCATACCATCCACTCCCTCGCGGCCGCCCGCGACGGCATCGCCTGCTGCGATGCTCCTCGAGGCCGGCCGGAGGGCCGCCACCCCGGCCACGGCCATTGCTGGCCGCGCCGGCGTGGAGTCAGCTGAAAAATGCCGCCACGAGGGTGTCGGCCGGACGGGGGATGACGTGGCTGGCCACCAGTTCACCGACCTGCTGGGCCGCCGTGGCACCGGCCTCGACGGCCGCCCGCACGCTTCCCACGTCGCCCTGCACGATCGTCGCCACGAAGGCGTTGCCGATGCTGACGCGCTTGAGAATCTTCACGTTGGCCGCCTTGGCCATCGCGTCGGTGGCCTCGACGAGACCAACGAGCCCCTTGGTTTCGAGCAGTCCAATCGCCGTATTCATGTGGAGTCCTTGAAAAAAGTGTTAAACCGATCCGTTTGCGATCCACCCTCCGCCACTCAGACCTTCGGCGGCAGCACGATCCCGATGTCGTCGTGCGGACGCGCGATCACCTGAACGCTCACCACATCACCGACCCGGCCACCGGCCGCCGCACCGGCGTCGGTCGCCGCCTTCACCGCGGCCACGTCGCCCGACACGAATGCCGAGACCAGACCGCTGCCGATCTTGTCCCATCCCATGAAGGTGACGTTCGCCGCCTTCAGCATCGCGTCGACTGCTTCGACGAGCGTCACGAACCCTTTCACCTCGATCATGCCGAGGGCTTCGACGTTCTTCGCCATCTGTTGCCTCACTTCTGTTCACACCATCCATCGTCCCGCGGGGCCGTCCCCGCCGATCGCACCGGCACGCGCCGGCTGCACGATCAAATGTCGTGGTCAGGTCTGCCTGAGGAGCTCGACTCCCTCCGCGTGATCGAGATCGGCGGCGTTGCCCTCGTCCGTGTCGATGTGCACCTCCAGTTTGCTGGTGGCGTCGGCACGAACGAGCAGGTCGCGGAACACCGTGCCGCAGGAGCCCTTGATGAGCAGGCTCATGCGGTCACCGTCCCGGACGCCAAAGTGCTCGGCATCGGCGAAGCTCATGTGCACGTGCCTCTCGGCGCGGATCACACCTTCGCTCAATTCGATCGCTCCGGCGGGCCCCACCATCACGCAGCCCGGAGTGCCGGCGATCTTCCCGCTGGCGCGGACTGGCAGATCGATGCCCAGCGAGATGCCGTCCGTGAAGGCGAGTTCGACCTGCGACGCCTTGCGCGTGGGGCCGAGAACGCGGACAGTGGGCAGCATTTTTCGCTTGGGTCCCACCAGCATCACGGTCTCCGCTGCCGCGTAGAAGCCGTCTTGATAGAGATTCTTCTCAGGCGTCAGCCTGCGGCCGGGGCCGAACAGCTTCTCGACGTGCTCGTCGGTGAGGTGGCAGTGCCGTGCGGAGATGCTCACCACCAGCTTGGGCTCGGCCTGCCGCGTTGCCTGCGACGGTGGGACGCCATGGGACCGCAGGACGATCTCGCGGACGATGCGCTCCACGGCCGAACGGTCGAGGCCGGCGAACGGCGCGGCGGGCAGGGTGGTCGCGTTCATGCGGGGCGGTGCCTTCGCGAAAAGGGCGTGGGGAGGGCCGACGGGTCGGACGGGAGCGGGGCCGCGAGCAGGAGTTCAGCCCCCGCCGCGGCGACGGCCTGCCGCCATGAGTCGGGCAGGGCGTCGTCGGAAACGAAGACGTCGATGGCGTCGAGTGCCGAGACGAGCGTCAGGCTTTTCTTGCCGAATTTGGAGCTGTCGGCCACGACGATCACGCGGCTGGCCGCCCTGAGCATCGCCTGTTCGGTCTCCGCCAGGAGCAGGTGCGAATTGAACAGACCTTCGGCGGCGATTCCGGCGGCCGAGAGCACCGTGGTCGTGACGTGCAGGCGGCCCAACAACTCGTTGGCATAGGGACCGAGGCAGACTCCCGTGCGCGGCGACACGTAGCCGCCCAGGAGGACAAGGTCGGTCCGCGCCTCGGACGCAAACAGATTGGCCACCGGCAGGCTGTTGGTGACGACCTGCAGCGACCGGCCCACGAGCAAACGGGCCACCTCGTAGGTCGTCGTGCCGCCGTCGAGCAGCACGGTTTCACCATCCGAGATGATCTCGGCGGCGGTGGCTGCGATGGCTCGTTTGGCAGCCCAATGCGCGGGCTGGCGTTCGTCGAATTCGGCCAGACGCGGCATGCCGCCGGCGTAGAGGACGCCGCCGTGCGTGCGTTTTGCAGCCCCCTGGTCCTCCAGGGCGTCGAGGTCGCGGCGTACGGTCGACTCGGAGACGCCCAACTCCCGGACGAGTTCGTCGAGCGCAGCAAATCCCTTGGTGCGAATCAGGTCAAGCATCCGGCTGCGTCTGTCGTGGTTGTGCACGGGATCACGCTTTCTGCATTCACAAGTATCGCGGGATGGCGATAGAATGCAAGCAAACGGTCACAGGCGAGGGAGAGAATTCTGTCTGAAATTGACTGTTAGCGTTCACCGTTTCATGCAAACCCATCATGGGAAACAGGTTGCGACGACTGCGGCGACCTTGCGGCCGGTCCCATCGCTCGTTTTGAGCCTAGGTCATGTTTCCTGGCGGCACGGCGGCGGCGGAGAATCAAACCGGATTTTCCGCGATCCGGTCGGCCCACCCATCCCCTAGAAACAATCGCATGTCTTTGGTGCTCAACACCTTGCGCGTCGCAACGGCGGTCGAGCGCCAGTTGTCCAGGCAGGTGTTGGTACGCCGGTTTTCCCCGCATCAGGATCGTGCCGCCCTGGAAATCCTCTCCAGGGCATGCAACGACATCGGTGGCGATTTGCATGGCCCGACGGCCAACCTGCCGGCGGTTTTGGCCACCCGCCCGGGGCGCGATGTCCACGCCTGGCTGGCCATGGATGCAGTCGCCGGGAAGGAGGCCAGTGTGCTCGGCTTCGTGGCTCTGATCGTCGCAGCCACGCGTCATTCGATCGGCTGGCTGCTCGTCCACCCAGCCGCCCGGCGACGCGGCGTGGGCACGGCGCTCGTTGATCGCGTCATCGCCGAGGCGGCGTTGCTCGGCGCCCGCGATGTGTACGCAGAAACCCTGCGTCGCTGGCCCGCTGCCATGGCGTTCTGGGAACGCATGGCCGAGCGGCATTCGTGACGCTGCCGGGGCACGGACTCCGGTTCCATGTCTGCTACGATCGGGACGTCAAGACGGGGGGCTCAGCAGCCCGGCCACAAACCCAGGAGACGCGTCATGTCGGGTCGGCAGGAGTTCGAGCGGGACATCGACGAGGTGCGCAGCATGCACGAGGATCTCGTCCGCGGTGCGGGCGGAACACCCGGCGGCACCTGGCTGTTCTTCGCCGGCCTGGTACTCGCGGCGGCCGGGCTATGGTTTTTTCTCAGCAACGTCCACGTCATGACCGAGCCCTTCGGCATGGTCTCGGGATTCCTCGGCGGCCGTTTCGGCGGCGCCGGTCCTGCCATGAGCACCGGGATCGTGTTCATGCCGATCTTCGCCGGCCTTGTGCTACTGTTCTATGACGCCAGGCTGAAGTGGGGTTGGGCGCTGTTCTATGTCGGCCTGGCCATCATCGTGATCGAGATCCTCAGCCGGATCCGCTTCCAGATGGGGATGCCGGTCAGCAACCTGCTTCTCATGCTGGGCATGATCGCCGCCGGCATCGGCATGATGCTGCGCAGCTTTCGCGACCAGGCGGCGGATGGCGGACCCGCGAAGCGGTCAAGCACCTGAACCGGCTCGTCCGCCTACGCCGCAGGCATGCCCTCCATGCGCCGCCAGGCACTCACCTGGCCCAGATGCATCATCATGTGGCCGCCGCAGTAGAAGGCCTGTACTGAGCCGATGGTGGGAAACAAGTCCTTCATCCGGCCCTCCGCCGGGTTGGGCCGCTCGAAGACCTCGTTCGGTGTGCTGCGCAGCGCGGCCATCACCATGCGATGCCCCTCCAGGAAGAACGTGACGATCTCGTCACGGCCGGGAAACAGGTCACCATCGGGGTCGTCGATGCAGATGGCGTCCTTGGAGCAGCGCAGGTCGAAGTCCGGGGGAACTCCCGGTGCGGGATGGCCGATCTGCTGGAGGATCTTCGGGGCGTAGAGGCTGAGGTGGCCGTACACGAATGCCGGATGGTTGGAGGTGACGACGACGCCACCCGGCGCGGCGAACCGGGCGAAGCGTTCGGCAGGCACGTCCTTGAGCAGGCGCTCGGCGTATCCCAGGGAGAGTTGCAGCGAGTCCGCGATCACATTGCCGAGCGAACGGCTCATGGTTGCATCCTTTCAGGGTAACGAGCCCGATGCGAAACGGGCGATGGCCTCGGGCAGACAGTCGCATTCGGCCGCGAACACACGAGCGGCGACGGATTCGGGTGTGTCATCGCGCAGCACCGGCACGGTGCGCTGCAGCAGGATCCGCCCGTGGTCGTACTCGGCGTCGACGAGATGCACCGTGCAGCCCGACACGGTGCAGCCGCGCTCAAGCACCGCCCGGTGGACGTGCATGCCGTGAAATCCCTTGCCGCCGAACGCGGGCAGCAGCGACGGATGAATGTTGATGACGCGTCCCACGAACTGCTGCGGAATCGCCAGCAAGTGCAGGAACCCCGCCATCACCACCAACTCGGCGCCCGCGGACTGGCAGGCGTTGAACACGTCGGTGCTCCAGGCTTCGAGCGGCCGGCCCGCGGGTGGCAGCACGTGCAGGGGGATGCCTGCCAGTTCGGCGATTCGCGCGCCACGCACGTCCCCCCGGCTCGCGATCACGGCCTCGACCGTCGCCGCGAGCCGGCCGGCCGAGATCCGCTCCAGCAGGTTCTCCAGCGTCCTGCCAGAGCCCGACACGAGCACAGCCAGTCGCAGCGGTCGCACGTCAGCCATGGGACGTCACCGCACGGATGGTGATCGAGCAGGCATGGCCGTCGATGTCGACCTCCTCGGCGATGCCGCCGGCCACCGGTGCGAACCCCAGCGTCGTCAGCAGCGTCTCGGAAGCCACCCGGTCGCGGTGCGCCTCGATCGCCTCCCGCAGCGCGGCGGAGTCCGTGACGAAGCCGGCCTCGATGCGGTCGGTGAATTCCAGGTCGAGTTTCTTGCGCAGCGACTGCACCGCGTGCACCACCTCGTTGACGAGGCCTTCGGCGACGAGCGCAGGCGTCAGCTCCGTGGCCACGACCACCACCGCCTGCGGCCCCTCTTCCGCCGCCCAGCCCTCCTTGGCGGTGGTACGCACGAGAACGTCGCCGCGTTCGATCACCGCGCTGCCACCGCCGGCCAGCGCCAGCGTCGCCCGCCCGTCGCGTTCCAGAGCGGCGAGGATCGCCGCGGCGTCGGCCGCGGCGATGGCGTCACGAGCCTTGGGCAGATCCTTGCCGAGACGCGGACCGAGTTTCTTCAGGTCGGGAAGCAGCGACCGGCTGATGTATCGATCGGGCTGCCGGCAGACCTCGAACTGGCGGACGTTGAGTTCGTCACATACCAGGTCAGCGTGCGCCTCCAGCCAGGCCGCGTCGCCGGCATCGGCGGCAGCCAGGATCACCTCGACCTTCGACAGCGGCTGACGGACCTTGAGCTTTGCGGCGGCGCGGGCGGCACGGCCGAGCGAGGCGATGTCGCGGACGAGCGCCATGCGCCGGACGAGGTCGCGGTCGACGAGCGCCGGGTCGCCACGTGGGTAGTCGGTGAGATGGATGCTCTGGGGAACGGCATGCCCGAACGACACCACCGCGAGGTTCCGCCAGATCTCCTCCGTCACGAACGGCACAAATGGCGCCGCCAGCCGCGCGATCGTGAGCAGCGTCTCGTAGAGCGTCCAGTAGGCGTCCAGCTTTTCCGGGTTCGTGTCGGGCCCCCCGTCGGCACGGCCGCCCGCCCAGAAACGATCACGGCTGCGGCGCACATACCAGTTGCTCACGGCATCGACGAGCGCCGATAGATCCTGCGCGGCGGGAAAGTGGTCGTAGCAATCGAGACGGTCTCTGATCCGGGCCGCGACGGAGTTGATCTCGGAGAGCATCCAGCGATCGAGTTCGCTGCGTTCGCCGACCGGCCGCCAGCCGCGGGCCCTGGCGAGGTCGGCGTGGTCGAGCATGCCGGGGCTGGCCAGCAATGAGCCGGGATCGAAGCCGTCGATGCGGGCGTAAATCACGAGGAAGGAGTAGACGTTCCAGAGCCGGAGCAGAAACTCGGGGATGCTTTCCTTGATCGCCCGCTCGCTATAGCGAATGCTCGTCCAGGGTGGCTGGCCGGCGAGGAAAAACCAGCGCAACGCGTCGGCGCCGTACTTGTCGAAGATCTCGGCCGGCTCGCGATAGTTGCGCTTGCTCTTGCTCATCTTCTGCCCGTCCTCGCCGAGCATGTGGCCGAGGACGATGCAGGTCTTGAAGGGATGGGGGTAGGGCCGGGCCGTGCTGCCGGCGTTTTCTCCGAACAGCAGCGTGCTGATGGCCAACTGGCTGTAGAACCAGCCGCGGGTCTGGTCGATGGCCTCCGAGATGAAGTCGGCGGGGAACTGGGCCGCGAACTCCTCCCGTCCCCGATGCGGCCAGCCCCACTGGGCGAAGGGCATCGCCCCGGAATCGAACCAACAGTCGATCACCTCCGTCACACGCCGCATCCGCGCCCCTGCCGCGAACGGGGAATCGTAGGTGACGGCGTCGATGTAGGGCTTGTGAACCTTGAGGTCGTCGCACAGGTCTGGCTTGGCAGCCTTGGCCTTCGCAAACACGTCCGCCCCCTGCACGCCCCGCTTGGCGAGCAGGTCGGCATACGACCGCACCGCCTCGGCTCGACCCGTCTGCTCGCACACCCAGATCGGCAGCGGCGTGCCCCAGTATCGCTCCCGCGAGAGCGCCCAATCGACGTTGGTTTCCAGGAAATTGCCGAATCGCCCGTCCTTGATGTGATCGGGCAGCCAGTCGATCCGTGCGTTGTTGGCGAGCATCTGCTCGCGGAACTGGCTGGTGCGGATGAACCAGCTCTGGCGCGGGTACTGGATGAGCGGGTCGTTGTCGGCACGCCAGCAGAATGGGTAGTCGTGGACGTACTGCTCCTGATGGACGAGCAGGCCGCGGGCGCGGAGGTCGCGGGTGATGTCGCGGTCGCAGTCCTTGACGAATCGTCCACTGCCCATTCCGAAGACGTCGGTGAACGTGCCGTCGGGCGCGACGGCGTTGATGAGCTGCGGGCCTGTTCCGGGGGCGAACCTGGCCTGCTCGGCCACGAGCACCGTGTAGTCCACCTCGCCGAAGGCCGGGGCGATGTGAACGACGCCGGTGCCGGAGTCGGTGGTCACGAAATCGGCGGCTACCACCCGCCAGGCGCTGGCCTCCTCGCCACCGGCCGCGAGCGGAGCGGTGACGGGAGGGCCCAGGGGACGAAACGTGTCGAACGGCGGCAGGTAGGAGCGGCCCACGAGCGCGAAGCCCCGCAGTCGCTCGACCACGTCGAACTCTTTCTTCAGCTTCTCACCCAAGGCCGCGGCGAGTGGCTCGGCGACCACGTACTCGGCCGCATCCGCGCCGCCTTGCTCGCGCACGACGACGTACTCGAGGTCGGCCTTTACGGCGGCAAACTGGTTCGAGGGCAGCGTCCAGGGGGTCGTGGTCCAGGCCACGAGGCTGCGGGTGGTCGGCACCCCGGCGGCGTCGAGCAGCGGGAACGCCACATACACGCTCGGGTCGGCGACCTCCTTGTATCCCTGGCCGACCTCGCCGCTGGAGAGCGCCGTGCCCCCCTGGGCCCACCACCAGACGATCTTGTGCCCCTGGTAGAGGAGGCCCTTGTCGAAAAGCTCGGCGAGCGCCCACCACACGCTCTCCACGAACGACTGGTGGTAGGTGACGTAGGCCGCGGAGAGATCGATCCAGAACCCGATCCGCTCGGTGAGCGTCTCCCACTCCTTCATGTAGCGCCAGACGCTCTCCTGGCACTTGTGGATGAACGGTTCGATGCCGTAGGCCTCGATGTCAGCCTTGGAGTGGATGCCGAGCTCCTTGCAGACCTCGACCTCGACCGGCAGGCCGTGGGTATCCCAGCCGGCCTTGCGCTCACAATACTCCCCGCACATGGTGCGGTAGCGCGGATACAGGTCCTTGATAGTCCGCGTCAGGCAGTGGCCGGGATGCGGCATCCCATTGGCAGTGGGCGGCCCCTCAAAAAACACGAATCGCTTGCCTCCGCGCCGCTGCTGCAACGACCTCCTGGAGGTGTCGTTCTCGCGCCACATGGACGCAATCGCCGCCTCGAGGACTGGAAAGTCGGGCTTGCCGCGAACGGGTTCGAACATGAGTTTTGTCGGGCGACGTGGGGGGTCGAGGAATCGAATCGTACCGCGACCGGCACGGCCGCCACAGGGGGCGTCCCACGACGGGGATGCCGCGACGCCGGCGGGACATCGATGATCCTGACCGTCGGGCCTGCGGCCCGCTTTTCCCGCCCTCATCCTCCAGGGCCCGGGTCGGCCAAAGCACACCTGCAACCGCCCGGCTAACCCAGTTCCACCCGCCCGCGGCGACGCAGCCTGCGCATCCTGCCAGCAGTGCGGGCGGGGGCGGGAAAATTTTTCGGCATGCGCTTCCGCTGCCGATGAAGAAGAGCCGGGCGGAGCGGCGTCATGAATGGCGAACAGATCACCATCCTCATCCCGACCTGCGACCGTGCGGGCGTACTGCAGTACGCGCTGACCACGTGCCTTGCCCAGGAGGATCACGGCTGCACGATCCTCGTCAGCGACAATGCCAGCGAGGACGAGACGCCCAACGTGATCGCCCGGGCCGCAGCCAGGGATGCGCGGGTTCGTTCGATCCGTCCGCCCAGCCGGCTGGGCATGGCCGAGCACTGGGAGTTTGCCCTCGGCCAGATCCAGGACGGCTGGGTCGTGATCATCGGCGATGACGACGGGCTGCTTCCCCGGGCACTGCCGAACCTGCGGCAGGCCGCCGCGCGGCACCCGGACATCGAAGCCATCAGCTGGCCGTACAGTTTCTACATCTATCCGAATCCTGCCAGATCCGTTGGGGAGTCAGGACTTCTGGCACTCGGGCAAGGCGGTGACGAGCACGTGCGAGATGCCCAGCAATGGCTGGCCAAACTCGCCGACTTTCGCTCGGCCTACTACGTGGAGTTGCCCATGGCCTACCACGGCATGGTGCACACCCGCTTGCTGCAGCGGATTCGGAGGCAGGGCGGCCGGCAGATCGCCACACGGATTCCTGACGTGTACCTCGCCGTAGCGATCGCCTCGGTCTGTGGCCGGTTCCTGCGCATGCAACATTCGCAGAGCCTGTTTGGCAGCTCCGCCCAGAGCAACGGGGCCTCCAGCCAGGGCCAGGGTGATCCGCGCATCTACGACCGGTTCACAAAGGAGTCGACGATCGGTCAACACCCGAGCGTGCCGTCCATGCGTTCGGTCAGTTCCATGATCCTCGAGGCCCTGCTCACCTGTCGCGACACAGGGCTGCTCCCCCACAGCGTGCCCATCGATCTGGAGGCGGCCTTTCTCCGCTCTTTCGTGGAAAACCACGACCTGCCGCATCCCGATGGTGCCGCCACGGTGGGTCTCCTTGCCAAAGGCATTGGCCAGGAGCAATCGTACCACCGGCTGGCGTCTCTCGAGGGCGGCGAGTTGTCCCATCTCCGCGCAGAGTTGGCCTCCACGGGGTGGATGCCAACCTTCCAGTGGGTCGTGAACATTCTGGCGACCTCGCATGTTCGTGATGTCGAGGGCGCCGTGCGAATCGCCGACGTCATTTACAGCGACCCCCAGGGGCGCGAGGCGTTGCTGCCACGACCGCCGGCGGTGCCGGCACCTGTCGATGAACAGCACTCAGCACGCAGTTGCGGCCTCCGCGAGCATCCTGGTTTCGGTGACGTCATCTCCACGATCGGCAAAAAAATCGTTCGGGAGATTGCCCGGCCCTTCAGAACGCTGCGTTGGGCGTGACCGGAGCGGCAGCGCCATGGTTGGAAAGGCGGTGCGGCTGCCGACGAGGGGCAAAAACGCCCTGCGCCTCGCAATTTTGACATTTCACCCCCCGGTTGCCGCTGCTACTTTCCCCGCGGTCGCGGTGCATGCCCGAGGACACGACCACCGATTCCCCGTGTGCAGCGGCCTTCGGCCATCCGGTTTTCATACGCTGACAAAAAGGAGTCGCGAATGCGGGTGGCCATCCTCGCCGGCGGACTCGGGACGCGGCTCGCCGAGGAGACGGACACGCGTCCCAAGCCGATGGTGGAAATCGGGGGCCGTCCGATCCTCTGGCACATCCTCAAACGGTATGCCCAGTTCGGGTTGAACGACTTCGCGGTCGCCCTCGGCTACAAGGGCGAGTTCGTCAAGCGATTCTTCACCGACTACGCCGGCCTCGTGGGCGGTCTCTCGGTCAATCTTGCCAGTGGTCGGGTCCATCACCACGAAAAGGCGCACGAGGACTGGCAGGTTCATCTCGTTGAAACGGGCGATATGACCAACACGGGCGGCCGCGTGCGAAGGCTTTCCCCG
This sequence comes from Planctomycetota bacterium, assembly GCA_003671185.1. Taxonomy (GTDB): domain Bacteria; phylum Planctomycetota; class Planctomycetia; order Pirellulales; family UBA1268; genus QWPN01. Next base: position 8,137 of record QWPN01000037.1, on the reverse strand, counting down.
TGGCTCAAGGATGGCACCTTTCAACTCACGTACGGAGATGGTCTGGCGGACATCGACATCGATGCCCTGGTCCGCTTCCACCGCCGCATGGGCCGGGCCGTCACGCTCACGGCCGTCCGTCCACCAGCCCGGTTCGGTGGCATTCTCTTCGACGGTGACACGGTCCGTGGATTTACCGAGAAGCCGCAGGCCGGCGAAGGGTGGATCAACGGGGGGTTCATGGTCTGCGAGCCGGACGTGCTCGAGATGATCGATGGCGATGGCTGCAGTTTCGAGCGTGACGTGCTGGAGCGGCTCGCCGCCGAAGGACGGCTTGCCGCCTACCGGCACCACGGTTTCTGGCAGTGCATGGACACATTGCGAGACAAGCGGCAGTTGGAAGAACTCTGGGCGACAGGCGGGGCCGTGTGGCTGGACCCCGCCCATGGTCTCCGCCCGTCCGAGCGCCGCATGATCGCCTAAGCGGAGGATGCAGGAGTGCGCGGATTTCGCTCCGTTGTCGTCACTGGTCATACGGGGTTCAAGGGCGGCTGGTTGTCGCTCTGGCTCTCCCACCGCGGGGCCGAAGTCCATGGCTTCGCGACGCCGCCGCCGACGAGCCCCAGTTTCTTCGAGTGTGCAGGGGTCGGCGCCCGGCTGGCTTCGGACACGAGGGCTGACATCCGCGACCGTTCGGCGTTGAAGAGCGCACTGGCGGCCGCCCGTCCCGAGGTCGTCTTCCACCTGGCAGCCCAGCCGCTGGTGAGGCAGTCGCACCGCGATCCACTGCACACGTTCGACGTGAACGTGATGGGCACCGCCCACGTGCTGGATGCCATTCGCGAGGTCGATTCCGTCCGCGCTGTCGTCGTCGTCACCACGGACAAGTGCTACGACAACGTCGAGTGGGACTGGCCCTACCGGGAGCGCGACCGCCTCGGTGGACGCGACCCATATTCGGCGAGCAAATCCTGTGCAGAGCTGGTTGCTCAGGCATACAGCCGGTCATTCCTCGCCGCAGCGGGCGTGGCGGTGGCCACTGCCCGCGCGGGCAACGTGATCGGAGGCGGTGATTGGGCGGTGGACCGCCTGATTCCCGACCTGCTCGGCGCCATCGACGCCGGCAGTGCCCCCCTGATCCGCTCGCCTGACGCGGTCCGCCCCTGGCAGCATGTGCTCGAGCCGCTGGCAGGCTACGTGATGCTTGCGGAGCGGATGCTGGACTCGGGGATGCACGTTGCGGATGCCTGGAACTTCGGCCCCGATGAATCCGCGATGCGCAGCGTGCGCTGGATCGCGGAGCGGCTCTGCGGGCCGCCGGCCGGGCTCGGCTGGCGGCACAAGCCCGCCAGTGACACCCCTGAGGCGCTCTCGCTGAGGCTCGACAGTTCCAAGGCCCGGCACAGGCTCGGCTGGAGGTCGCGATGGTCGCTGGAGGAAGCGCTGTCACGGACGCTGGACTGGCACCGCTCATGGCGCCGGGGCGAGAACATGGCCGACGTGTCACTGGGTCAGATCGAAGCCTATGAGGAGCGTGGGAAATCGCCCGGCCTCGCGGAGGCATCATGAGCAGCCGCTTCACGATCGTGCCATCGCGTCTTGCAGGACTGCACGTGATCGAGCGACATCCGCTGCACGACTCCCGCGGCTACCTGGAGCGGATGTTTTGCGAGCAGGACCTTCAGGAGGTGTTCGATGGTGGCCGCCGCATCGTGCAGATCAATCGGACGCTGACCCGGCTGCCGGGCACCGTTCGCGGACTGCACTTCCAACGCCCACCACACGCCGAAGCCAAGGTGGTTACCTGCCTGCGCGGCCGGGTGTTCGATGTGGCAGTCGACCTTCGCAGGGCGTCGTCGACCTTCCTCGAATGGCACGCGGAGGTTCTCAGTGCGACCAATGGCAGGAGCATGCTCATCCCGGAGGGATTCGCACATGGTTTCCAGGCCATTACGCCCGACTGCGAGCTCCTCTACTTCCACACGGCGGCCTGGTGCGCCGCAGCAGAGGGCGGTCTGAACCCGCTCGATCCCCGGATCGCGATCGCCTGGCCGCACCCGATCTCGGACATGTCGGACCGTGACCGTCGCCATCCACTGCTCGATACAGGAGGCCCGGATGCATTGCTTTCGGGGGTGGCCGCATGAGCATGAAGTGCCGACATTGCCGCGCGCCGCTGTCGATGACGCTGGCGGACCTGGGCTCGGCGCCGCCGTCCAACGCCTACCTCTCGCAGGAGAAGCTGCAGTCGGCGGAACGCTGGTTCCCCCTCCGGGTCCTCGTCTGCCAGGCGTGCTGGCTGGTGCAGACCGAGGATTTCGCGGCGGCCGACGAGTTGTTCGATGCCGGCTATGCCTACTTCAGCAGTTACTCATCCACGTGGCTCGAGCACGCCAAGGCCTATGTGGCGGAGATGGTCCGACGATTTGGCCTTGGGCCGCGGAGTTTCGTCGTCGAGGTGGCTGCCAACGACGGCTACCTGCTGCAGCATGTGCAGGCCCGGGGCATTCCCTGCCTCGGGATTGAGCCGACGGCAAGCACCGCAGCTGCAGCACGCGAAAAACGCATCGATGTCATCGGCGACTTTTTCGGTACGGCGCTGGCATCGCGGCTGGCGGGCGAGGGGCGCCAGGCTGACCTGATGACCGCCAACAACGTCCTGGCCCACGTGCCGGATATCAATGATTTCGTGGCGGGCTTCGCCACGCTACTGACGACCTCCGGCGTGGCTACGTTCGAGTTTCCGCACCTGAGGAACCTGCTCGACAACAACCAATTCGACACGATCTACCACGAGCATTTCTCCTACTTGTCGCTCAGCGCCGTGGAGGCGATCTTCACGGCCAATGGGCTGTTCATCTTCGACGTCGAGGAACTCCCCACCCATGGCGGCAGCCTGCGTGTTTTCGCCCGCCGTCGCGACGGCGCCCGCCATGCCAGAACGGCACGCGTCGAAGCCCTGCTGGCTGGCGAGCAGGCGGCGGGCTTGACCCGGAGCGACGGCTACGCGGAGTTCCAGTCGCGGGTGGAGCGCGTGAAGAATGACTTCCTCGAATTCCTGCTCGAGGCGAAGCGTGCCGGCCGCACCGTGGCCGCCTACGGTGCCGCTGCCAAGGGAAACACGCTCCTCAATTACGCCGGCGTGCGATCAGACCTCGTCCAATGCGTCGCCGACCGGAATCCCTTCAAGCAGGGACACTGGATGCCTGGCAGCCGGATTCCGATCGTGGACGAGCAGCACCTGACACGGATACGGCCGGATTTCGTGGTGATCTTGCCGTGGAACCTGCGGTCGGAAGTGATGAATCAGTTGCAGCACCTGCGCGCCGCCGGCTGCAGGTTCGTCACCGCCGTGCCGGCACTGGAGATCACCGGCGCCTCTGAGCTGAGGACGGCTGCATGAGAATCGCCATCACGGGTGCGACGGGCTTCATCGGCAGGCACCTGCTCGACAGGCTGCAGGCGTGTGACGGATCCGCGCTGCGGGGCGAGCCGCTGGAAATCGTCGCCACCACGCGCGGCTCCCGGGGCACGCCTGCCCCCCTGCCGCGGGTCCGCTGGGTGACACTCGATCTCCGGCGTCCACCACGCGATCCGCTGCGGCACCTTTCGTCTCCCGACGTGCTGGTGCATCTGGCCTGGGGTGGGCTTCCCGATTACCGGTCCGCACGGCATGTGGAGGAGGAGCTTCCGCTCCACGAAGGCTTCCTCGGCGCGGTCATCCGTAACGGACTGAAGGCGGTCGTCGTGGCTGGTACATGCTTCGAATACGGCATGCAGGAAGGGCGGCTTTCCGAGGATCGTCCATCCCTGCCGGCCAATCCCTACGCCACCGCCAAGGATAGACTGCGGTGTTTTCTGCAAGCCATGCAGGCCGGGCACCAGTTTCGACTCACATGGTTGCGGTTGTTCTACTTGTATGGGAATGACCAACCTGGCCGCACGCTCTACGGCCAGCTGCTGCAGGCCATCGGCCGCGGCGATCGTGTGTTCGACATGTCGGGTGGTGAGCAGGTACGGGATTACCTCCCTGTCGCGAAGGCGGCAGCATTCGTGAGCGAACTGGCGCTCCGCAAACCTGATGCTGGTGTGGTGAATGTCTGCTCGGGGCAGCCGCGCACGGTGAGGTCGCTCGTGGAAGGCTGGGTGCGGGAGGCGGGCTCGTCGATCCGCCTGAACCTCGGACACCATCCGTATCCGGATCATGAACCGATGAAGTTCTGGGGATGCGACGACAAACTTCGCTCCCTGCTCGAGGCGCCATGACCGTCCGCACGCCGTTGTATGAAGTAGAGCATGTACCCGTGCTGCAAAATCGGGTGTTTGCCACGGCGCTGGAAGCACGCGCCTGCACCCGCGGGTGCGTCCGACTCGTGCAGGACGCGACGACAGGGTTGGTGTACAACGAGGTCTTCGATGCGACGCTCGTGAACTACGATCGATCGTACAACAACGAGCAGAGCCTGAGCCCGGCCTTCGACAGGCATCTGGACGACGTGGCCCGACTCGTGCGGGAGTGGCTGGGATCGAGCGATCTGCTGGAGGTCGGGTGTGGGAAGGCGGCATTCCTGGAGCGGCTTGCCGCGCGTGGCTGCCGAATCCAGGGCTGCGACCCGACCTACGAGGGTTCGAACGCCGCCGTAGCGCGGGAGTTCTACACCCGTGGCCTCGGATACCGCGGAAAACAGATCATCCTCAGGCACGTGCTGGAGCACATTCCCGATCCGGTGCGATTCCTCCACATGGTCGCGGAGGCCAATGGCGACGGCCGGATCTACATCGAGGTACCCTGCCTCGACTGGATCCTCGAACATAGGGCCTGGTTCGACGTATTCTACGAGCACGTCAATTACTTCAGGTTGTGCGACCTGCGCCGGATGTTCGGCACCGTGCACGCTTCGGGGCGCATCTTCGGTGGCCAGTATCTTTACGTCGTGGCCGCATTGACCACCGTTCGTGAGCCGCGGGAATCGTTCCAGCCGCTGGCTTTTCCCGACGATTTTCTGAGCACACTTGCCCGCAGGCGGACGGCACCGGACGACGTGATCTGGGGCGCCGCCTCCAAGGGCGTCATCTACGCCCTGCTGCGGGAGCGACTGGGCTGCCCGGCCGCCGCGGCCGTCGATGTCAACCCTGCCAAGCAGGGAATGCACATGCCGGGAACCGGTCTCGAGATTCTCTCGCCGGGGCACTGCCTCGACCGTATCCCGCCGGGACGCCGCATCTGTGTGATGAACGGAAACTATCTCCAGGAAATTCGTGACATGACCGGCAACCGCTATACCTACGAGGCCGTGGACGATGCCTGATCCAATCCAGGAATTTGCGACCGAATGCCGGGACCGCGTCGCCTCGTATCCGGCCAACAAGCCGCTTGTTGACGCTGCGCAGGCGTTTCTCGACGCATCGGTGGGGGCGAAATACTCATACAACTTCAGCTGGCTCGGCCGGCCCATCATCCAGTATCCGCAGGACGTGCTGGCAGTTCAGGAGGTGATCTGGCGGTGCCGACCAGACCTGATCATCGAAACAGGTGTCGCCCACGGCGGTTCCCTGATTTTTTCCGCTTCACTGCTCATGCTTCTCGACGTCTGCGACGCATTGGAGCGCGGCGGCTCGCTCGATCTTCGGGCTTCCTCGCGACGGGTGGTCGGCATCGACATCGACATCCGCCCGCACAATCGGCGGGAGATTGAGAAACACCCTCTGGCAGGAATGATCGAACTCATCGAGGGGGCGTCGATCGCCGCCAGCGTGGTTTCCAGCGTCAACGACAGGGCCCGGCGGGCGCAACGCGTGCTCGTCTGTCTCGACTCCAACCACAGCCACGATCACGTGATCGCCGAGTTGGAGGCCTATGCGCAGCTGGTCACGCCGGGAAGCTATTGCATCGTCTTCGACACGTTCATCGAGACCCGACCGGCTGGCAGCTACCCCGACCGACCGTGGGACAAGGGCCGGAATCCGATGACGGCCGTGCGGGCCTACCTGAGGGATCACCCCGAGTTCACGATCGATCATGCGATCGACCACAAACTTCTGATCAGTGTCGCGCCAGGCGGGTTCCTGCGACGCACGTGAGCCGTCGCCGAGCCACATGCCCCCTCCGCCCCAGGCGTGAAGCCAGGGATGCGGCGTATACTGGAGCGCGTTGATCGCCGGTCCGCCATCTCCCACAATCCAACTTCGCCGCCTTGAGGCGTTGGGTGGGCCACGATCCGCATGGCCTGCACGCATCGTCCTGCCGAGTGACTTGTTCCCATGGATGAATTCGTCGAACCACTGGGGATGCGGGTGCTGATCCGCAAGGACGAGAGCCGCCAACGTACGCGCGGCGGAATCGTGTTGCCCGACCAGGCCGAGATTCCCACGATCACGGGCCGCGTCGTCGAGGTCAGCCTCCAGGTGGAGCGCGACGCCGACTTTCCCATAGAGAAGTACGACAAGGTGCTGTTCCATCCGAAGAATTCGATCCCGGTCGACTTCGAGCAGGACAATCTGCTGTATGTCGTGCCGATCGAGGACGTCGTCGCCGTGTTTCGCAAGACGGAGTCGCCGAAAAGGCGCCGTAAGGCGGGCCAGGATGACGCGTCCGATTCCGCCGGCTGAGATCGCGGGCGACCCCGCCGATGTCCGCCACCGAACCTTTGGCCTGGGGGAGCCCGGGAACGGCCTCACATGCAGCGATCGATCAGGGATGCCGGGTGGCGGTTCGACAACACGTACGTGCGGCTGCCCGACGCGCTGTATGAACGTGTGCGGCCCACTGCGGTTCGTTCCCCTGGGCTCGTTGTGCTCAATCGGCCGCTGGCCGCTGACCTGGGCCTCGATGCGGAGTCGCTCCACGAGGCGGGAGCGGCGATGTTCGCCGGCAACGAATCGCCGCCCGGTGCGGAGCCCATCGCCCAGGCCTACGCGGGCCACCAGTTCGGCCACTTCACGAACCTGGGCGACGGCCGGGCGATCCTCCTCGGCGAGCACCTGACGCCTGATGGGCGACGGCTCGATATCCAGCTGAAAGGATCGGGCCGCACCCGCTATTCCCGTAACGGCGATGGTCGCGCCGCCCTGGGGCCCATGCTCCGCGAGTACATCATCAGCGAGGGCATGCACGCCCTGGGAATACCCACCACCCGCAGCCTGGCTGTCGCCGCCACGGGCGAGACCGTCCTCCGAGAAACGCCGCTCGCCGGCGCCGTATTGACACGTGTCGCGGGGAGTCACATCCGCGTCGGCACCTTCCAATTCGCGGCCGCGATGGGGCGGCGTGACCTGCCCGACGCTCTGCTTCACCACGCCATCGCGAGGCATGCCCCCGAGGCGGCCGCGGCCGATGATCCAGCGGTGGCGTTCCTGGACGCCGTGGTCGAGCACCAGGCCGGGCTCATCGCCGCCTGGATGCTCGTGGGTTTCGTGCACGGGGTGATGAATACCGACAACATGGCAGTCTCCGGAGAGACGATCGACTACGGCCCGTGCGCGTTTCTCGATGCCTACGATCCAGCGACGGTGTTCAGTTCGATCGACCGGCAGGGCCGCTACGCCTTCGGCAATCAGCCCGCCATCGCGCATTGGAACCTGGCTCGTCTCGCCGAGTGCCTGCTGCCACTCGCGAAGGGGCACGAGGAGGCCGCCCTCACCGCGATCCGCGGGGTGCTGGACACGTTTCCGGAGCGATTCCAACGCCATCACCTCGCGGGAGCGCGGGCCAAACTGGGTCTGGCGACCGAGGACGAGGGAGATCAGCGTTTGTACAGCGACCTGCTCGATCGGATGCGGGAGACGGGAGCCGATTTCACGGCCACCTTCGCCAGCCTGGCGGCGCTCGCTGAGCCGGCTGCGCTGCCCGCCGCCGCAGACGTCGATCCTCGGGTGAGGAGTTGGCACCAGGCATGGCTGGCCAGGCTGGCCGGCGAACCAGGCCCTCGCGCCGCGGCCGTCGCTCGCATGCGGCGTGCGAATCCCGTCGTCATTCCCCGCAACCATCGGGTCGAAGAGGCACTGGCGGCTGCGGACGCTGGCGATCTCGCAGTTCTGGAACGACTGCTGGCCGTGCTTCGCGAGCCCTTCCAGGAAACGAAGGACAACGAGTCCTACCGTGCGGGTCCGCCCCCCGGTTGCGGCGGTTACCGCACATTCTGCGGCACGTGATCCGGAT